>CAZVFN010000020.1:0-31147 GCA_964626335.1 uncultured Ectothiorhodospiraceae bacterium | reverse complement strand
GACGCGGTCGATCCCGACATGCGCGCGTTCTACGAGTTCTGGTCGCTCAACATGGAACCGTGGGACGGGCCCGCCGGGATCGTTCTCACCGACGGGCGGTACGCCGCGTGCAGCCTCGATCGCAACGGCCTGCGCCCGGCGCGCTGGGTGCAGAGCGACGACGGCGTCATCACGCTCGCCTCCGAGGCGGGCGTGGTGGACGTGGAGCCGGGCCGGGCGGTGGCGCGCGGGCGGCTGGGGCCGGGCGACATGCTGGCGGTCGACACCGAGGCCGGCGAGATCCTGACACCGGACGTGATCGGCGAGCGCCTCAAGCGTGGTGCGCCCTACAAGCAGTGGCTGCGGGGCGGGGTCCGGCGCCTCGGCTACCGGCGGCGCGAGATGCCGCAGGCGCCCGATCCCGAGCGCCTGGCCATGCGCCAGAAGCTGTTCGGGGTGTCGCTGGAACAGCGCGAGCAGGTGATCCGGCCGCTCGCCGAGGAGGGCGGCGAGGCCATCAGCTCCATGGGCGACGACACGCCGATGTGGGTGCTGTCGCATCGCGTGCGCCCGCTCTACGACGCCTTCCGCCAGCAGTTCGCGCAGGTCACGAACCCGCCCATCGACCCGATCCGCGAGCGGGTGATGATGTCCCTCGAGAGCTGCCTCGGCCCGGAAGCGAACCCCTTCGACGTCGGTCCCGAGGACGCGCACCGGATCGTGCTCGACTCGCCCGTGCTGTCGCCGCGCCGCTTCGAGGAGCTCAAGGCGGACGGCAGCGCGAATTGGCCGCTGCGCGATCTCCGTCTGGATCGCGATCCGGGCGAGGCGCTGGACGGCGCGCTCGATCGCATCTGCGCCGAGGCCGAGGGCGCCGTCCGCGACGGCATCGTCATCCTGATCCTCACCGACGGCCACGCCACGCCCGAGCGCCCGCCGGTGCACGCGCTGCTCGCGGTCGGCGCGGTCCACCACCACCTGGCGGATCTGGGCCTGCGCTCGAGCGCCAACCTGGTGGTCGACACGGGGACGGTCATCGATCCGCACCAGATGGCCTGCCTGATCGGCTTCGGGGCCACCGCCGTCCACCCCTGGCTCGCGCTGGAGACCATCCACGAGATGCAGGCATCGGGCCGGCTCGAGCAGGAAGGCGAACCATCGGCGTTCATGCGCTCGTGGCGCGTCGGCACCAACAAGGGGCTGTACAAGGTTCTGTCGAAGATGGGGATCTCGACCATCCGCAGCTACCGCGGCGCGGCCCTGTTCGAGATCGTCGGCCTCGCCGACGAGGTGGTGAACCGCTGCTTCCCGGGTGCCCTGAGCCGCATCGGCGGCGCCGGCTTCGCCGATCTGCAGGCGGACCAGGATGTGCTCGCCGCGGCCGCTGCCGATGCCGGGCGCGCGCTCGAGCCGGGCGGGGTGCTGCACTGGATGCACGGCTCCGAGTACCACGACTGGAACCCGGACGCGGTGAACACGCTGCAGGAAGCGGTGCGCGGCGACAGCGAGGCCTACCGCCGCTTCGCCCGCGTCGTCGACGAGCGCCCGGTCGCGATGCTGCGCGACCTGCTGCGCCCGGCGGAGGCCGCCGAGCCCATCGCGCAGGAGGGGGTGCAGCCGGTGGAGGCGATCACCCCCCGCTTCGAGTGCGCGGGCATGTCGCTGGGCGCGCTCTCGCCGGAGGCCCACGAGGCCGTCGCGGTCGCCATGAACCGGATCGGCGGCCGCTCCAATTCCGGCGAGGGCGGCGAGGACCCGGATCGCACGGGCACCGAGCGGGCATCGAAGATCCGCCAGGTGGCTTCCGGGCGTTTCGGGGTGACGGCGGCGTACCTCGTCGCCGCCGAGGTCATCCAGATCAAGATCGCGCAGGGCGCGAAACCGGGCGAGGGCGGGCAGCTGCCCGGGCACAAGGTCGACGGCCCGATCGCCGAGCTGCGCTTCGCCGTGCCGGGCGTGGGCCTGATCTCGCCGCCGCCGCATCACGACATCTACTCGATCGAGGATCTCGCCCAGCTGATCTTCGACCTCAAGGAGGTCAACCCGGACGCGCTGGTCTCGGTCAAGCTGGTTTCCGCGCCCGGCGTGGGCACGATCGCCGCCGGCGTGGCCAAGGCCTACGCGGACCTGATCACGATCTCGGGCTACGACGGCGGTACCGGGGCGAGCCCGGTGACGTCGATCATGTACGCGGGCTCGCCGTGGGAGCTCGGCCTTGCCGAAACGCACCAGTCCCTGCGGGCCAACGGTCTGCGCGCGCGTGTGCGCGTGCAGGCGGACGGCGGCCTCAAGACCGGCCGCGACGTCATCAAGGCGGCGCTGCTGGGCGCGGAGAGCTTCGGCTTCGGCACCGCGCCGCTGATCGCGCTCGGCTGCAAGTACCTGCGGATCTGCCACCTGAACAACTGCGCCACCGGCGTCGCCACGCAGAATGTCACGCTGCGGCGCCATTTCTTCCGCGGCGAATCGGACATGGTCCGGTTCTATTTCGAGTCGGTGGCCGCCGACGTGCGCGAGTGGCTCGCCCGCCTCGGGTTCGAGCGCCTCGAGGACATCGTCGGGCGGGTCGACCTGCTCGAGCGCCTGCCCGGCGAGACCCCGCGTCAGCAGGCGCTCGACCTGTCGCCGATCCTGACCGACGGCGGGGTGGACCCGGCGGCGCCGCATCTGTGCCAGGTCCAGCGAAACCGCCCGCGTGATCCCGCCGAGCTCGCCGGCCGGATCGCGGGCGACACGGAAGCCGCCGTCACCGGGGGCACGGGCGGCGCATTCGCCTACACGGTCCGCAACCACGACCGCTCGATCGGCGCGCGCCTGTCGGGGCGGATCGCCCAGGTCCACGGCGACCAGGGCATGGCGAACGTGCCGATCACGCTGCGCCTGGCCGGCACGGCGGGCCAGAGCCTCGGGGCCTGGAACGCCGGTGGCCTCGACATCGAGCTGACCGGTGAAGCCAACGACTACGTCGGCAAGGGCATGACGGGCGGGCGCATCGTCATCCGGCCCCACGGCGACAGCACGCTGGCGACCCCCGACACCCCCGTGATGGGCAACACCTGTCTCTATGGTGCGACCGGCGGCAACCTGTACGCCGCCGGCACCGCGGGTCAGCGCTTCGCCGTGCGCAATTCGGGGGCGGTCGCGGTCGTCGAGGGCTGCGGTCACCACGGCTGCGAATACATGACCGGCGGTGCCGTCGTGGTGCTCGGGTCCACCGGCCTCAACTTCGGGGCGGGCATGACCGGGGGGTTCGCGTACGTGCTCGACATGGAGCGGGGCTTCGTCGATCGCCACAACCGCGAACTGATCGAGATCCATCGCATGACCGCCGAGCGCTGGGAGGAGCACGTCCAGTACCTGGCCGAGCTCATCGAGCAGCACGTCGAGGCCACGGGCAGCGAGCACGCCGCCCGCATCCTCGAGGACCTGTCCGACTACCTCCCGCGCTTCTGGCTGGTGACACCGAAGGCCGCCGACCTGACCCGCATGCTGCGCGCCGCACGGGCGGCGGCTTGATGTCGAACAACCACGGATGGAGGCGAATGGATGCGAATGGGCGATCGAGGTAGGGGCATCGCGGTGGAGTCTCTCTGAAACCGGGTGGCGACCGACCTCCGGGGCACCGGAACCACGCATGAACACGAATGAACACGAATGTGGTTCGGGGGTTGCACCGATCGGGGGCGCTTCGCGGACACACCCTCGCCGTCGCCCAGTCGACAAATGTCACCGGCATCTCGCCTTGTTGGCGATCCAGCGGCACCGGCATGCACGCGGGTGCCAGCAAGGCTCCATCTACGGACAAGGGCCCGACAAACATTCGTGTCCATTCGTGTTCATTCGTGGTTCTCAACAGCACCGGGTGTCATAGGCCATGCCGCGTAATCCTTTCCAGTTCCTCGAGGTGCAGGCGGCCGATCCGGAGAAGCGGCCGGTCGGTCTGCGTCTGCACGATTTCAACGAGATCTACGGCCGCTTCAACGCCGACGAGGCCGCCTCGCAGGCCGGGCGCTGCCTGGACTGCGGCAATCCCTACTGCGAGTGGAAGTGCCCGGTCCACAACTACATCCCGAACTGGCTCAAGCTGATCGAGGAGGGGCGCCTGCTCGAGGCGGCGGAGCTGTCGCACAGCACCAACACGCTGCCCGAGATCTGCGGGCGCATCTGTCCGCAGGATCGGCTGTGCGAAGGCGACTGCACCCTGAACGACGGCCTGGGCGCGGTCAGCATCGGCTCGATCGAGAAGTACATCACCGATGAGGCGCTCAAGCAGGGCTGGCGCCCGGACCTGTCCGATGTCGCCGCCACCGGCTGGCGGGTGGCCGTCGTCGGTGCCGGTCCGGCAGGGCTCGGGTGTGCCGACATCCTCGCGCGCAACGGGGTCGAGCCCGTCGTCTTCGACCGCTATCCGCGCATCGGGGGCCTGCTCACCTACGGCATCCCGCCGTTCAAGCTCGACAAGGAGGTGGTCGAGACGCGCCGCGAACTCATGGAGGGCATGGGGATCGAGTTCCGCCTCGGCGTCGAGGTCGGAAAAGATGTGACGATCGAGGCGCTGCTGGCGGAGTACGATGCGGTGTTCCTCGGCATGGGCGCGTACCGCGCGGTCGAGGGCGATTTCACGGGCCGCGACACCGAGGGCGTCGTGCCGGCGCTGGCTTACCTCATCGGCAACGTGAACGCCTTCATGGGCACCGACGCGGTCGGCGGGCGTGACATCAACGTCGACGGCGAGCGCGTCGTCGTCCTCGGCGGCGGCGACACGGCCATGGACTGCAACCGCACCGCCCTGCGCCAGGGTGCCCGCTCGGTGACCTGCGTGTATCGCCGCGACGAGGCGAACATGCCGGGCTCCGGTCGCGAGGTGAAGAATGCGCACGACGAGGGCGTGATCTTCCGGTACAACCGCACGCCGGTCGCCATCGAGGCCGACTCGGGCCGGGTCACCGGGGTCCGCGTCGCCGCCACCCGGCTCGGCGATCCGGACGCCCGTGGGCGGCAGGCCCCCGAGATCGTGCCGGACTCGGAGGAGGTGATCCCGGCCGACCGTGTGATCGTGGCGTTCGGCTTCAGCCCG
Source organism: uncultured Ectothiorhodospiraceae bacterium (assembly GCA_964626335.1). Classification (GTDB taxonomy): domain Bacteria; phylum Pseudomonadota; class Gammaproteobacteria; order XJ16; family Halofilaceae; genus Halofilum. Next base: position 26,091 of record CAZVFN010000020.1, on the reverse strand, counting down.
GAAGCGCCGGACTGGTACGAGGACCACGGCATCGCCCACTACGCCGACGGCCGGACCCTGGTCGCCGACAGTGGAAAACACCCGTTCCGCACGTCGAATCCCCGCATCTTCGCCGGTGGCGACATGGTGCGCGGCGCCGACCTGGTCGTCACCGCGGTTTACGAGGGACGCCAGGCCGCCGAGTCGATCCTGAGCACCCTGCGCGCGACCGATCCGCGCGCCGCGATCCGGCGCGAGGCCATGACCGGGTGATCGCCGCCCGGGCCACGTCCGTGCCCCCGGTCGGACGGGGCGCCGGCGTGCAGCGCCAGTCCACTCAGTCGGCCGGTGGCGGGGCGTGCGGCGCCGTGGCGACGCTCGCGGCGGCGCCTGCCCGGCGCCGCTGGGCGCGCAGCGCGAGGCTCGAGTGGGTCACCAGCGTGGCGAGCACGATCGCGCCGCCGACGAAGGTCGCCGGCGGCGGCACTTCGCCCACCCCCAGCCAGACCCAGATGGGCCCGAGAATGGCCTCGAGCTGCATGATCAGGCTGACCTCGGGCGAAGGGATGTAGCGCGGCGCCAGCGTCAACAGGCCGAAGGCGATCGGCAGCACGAAAATGCCCAGGATCGCGAGCCATGCGATGTCGACGCTCTGGACCGCCAGCGGCGTCGCGAAGGTGGTGCCGACCAGCAGGGCATCCAGCAGCATCCCGGCCGCCAGTGCCGGCACCAGGTTGACGGCGCGCGCGTGGCGGGCGATCGTGAGCTGAGTCGCCAGTGACAGCGCGGCGCCCAGCGCGAGCAGGTCGCCCAGCAGGGTGCCCCCGCCGATGCCCCCTGCGAAGATGAGGGCGATGCCGACGAGGGCCGCCGCGATCGCGATCCAGGTCCGCCGCGCCACGCGCTCGCCGAGTACCAGCCAGCTGATCAGCGCCGCCCACAGCGGGGCGGTGGCCATCATGAACAGGGTGTTGGCCGCGTTGGTGAGCGTGATGGACGTGACGAACAGAATCGTGCTCAGCGCGAACACGAGCGTCGCGAGCACCCCGGTCCGGCCCATCGAGCCCACGGACTGCAGCAGCCCGCGGCGGTAGTACACGGCCAGGAACAGCCAGAGCGTTGTCCCCTCCAGCAGGGTGCGCCAGAACAGCAGCGTGGCCCGGTCGGTATCGATCATGCGGATCAGCAGGGCATCCGGGCTGAGCACCAGCACGCCCGTGAGCGCGATGCCGATGCCGAGGAGTTGCTGTTCTGCCTTCATGCGTCGCCCGTCTCCCGGCGCGCTGTCGTGTGCGCTGCGTGGTTCGTGGATGGACGCTACACTGCGGGTGCCTGCGCTCGCTCGCGGCCCCGGGCCAGCGCGGACTACGGGGCCACTCACTGGTCAACCGCGAACGGGGTTTCGCCATGTCCAGCGTCGCCGTCTCCGATGTCTCGCCGCGTGACTACGAACAGTGGCACACCCTGTTCCGAAGCTATGCCGACTTCTATGCGACCGTGCTCACCGACGCCGCGGCCGAGCGGGTCTGGGCGTGGCTGCACGATCCCGCCCACGGGCTCGAGGGCCTGCTGGCACGCGATCCCGCCGGCAACGCCATCGGCCTGGCCCACGTGCGCGCGTGTCCGCGTCCGCTGACCGGCGAGACGATCGGTTTCCTCGACGACCTGTACGTGACGCCGGCCTCGCGCGGCACGGGGGCCGCCGACGCCCTGTTCGACGCCCTCGCGCGCCGTGCCCGCGAGCGCGGCTGGCCCGCCATCCGCTGGCTCACCCAGGAATTCAACTACCGCGGCCGCGCGTTCTACGACCGCTACACCGGCGCGAAAACCGACTTCGTCATGTACCAGTGGAAGCCGACTGAGCCTCGGGAATGAGAACCACGAGACCATTCGGGTTCATTGCTCGGCGCATCCATGCGCCGCGCCGCTCCGCGGCTGGCGCGAAGATGGGTTCGCGACCCATCGTTCGTGGTTCTCGAAACACCGCCCCGATCGTCCCTGATCGGAGCCGGAAACCCGGGCGCTACTTGCGGATCAGGCCCTGCTCGAACTCGGTGAAGCGTTCGCCGCCCGAGTCGGTCACGCGGATGCACTCGCTGAGCTCGAAGCCCCACTCGTCCTCCCAGATGCCGGCGATGACGTGCAGGCACATGTTGCGTTGCAGCTCGGTGGTGTCGCCGGGGCGCAGGCTGAGCGTGCCTTCGCCCCAGTCCGGCGGATAGCTGAGGCCGGTGGAGTAGCCCAGGCGCGATTCCTTGCGGATGCCGTGCCGCTCGATCGCGCGTCGCCAGGCCGCCTCGACCTGTTCGGCGGTGTTGCCGGCGCGCGCCGCCTCGAGCGCATTGTGCATGCCCTCGACGACCACGTCCGCGGTCTCGGCCAGGCGCCCGGGGGGCTCGCCGAGTTGGATCGTGCGCGCCATCGGGCAGTGGTAGCGCTTGTAGCAGCCCGCCAGCTCGACGATGGTCGCCTCGCCCCGGTTGAAGTGATCGTCGTTCCACGTGAGGTGGGGCGTGTTCGTGCCCTCGCCCGACGGCAGCATGGGCACGATGGCCGTGTAGTCCCCGCCATAGCTGGGCGTGCCGGCGATCTGCGTGCGCAAGATGTTGGCCGCGGCATCGCACTGGCGATTGTCCGTGTGGATCGAGTCGACGGCCGTATGCATCGCGTTCTCGCAGATCCGCGCCGCGCGCTGCATGAACTCGATCTCCGCCGGCGACTTGACGGCCTTGACCCACGGCACGAGCGTGGTCGCGTCCACGATCTCGGCCTCGGGCAGGCTGCGCTGCAGCGACAGCAGGCTGCGTCCCGGGAAGTAGAAGGTATCCATTTCCGTGCCGATGCGCGCCTTGTCGAAGCCGCGCTCGCGCAGGATCGAGCCCACGAACTCCAGGGGATGCTTGGTCCTCGAGTGCACGTAGTCGTCGCTGTAGGCGATGATGTGGTCGTCGGCCAGGAACGTTGTCACCTTCGCCGCATTGGCGTCCATGCCACGCCCGATCCACACGGGGTCGGAGCCGGCGTCCACCGGCACCAGCACGAGCTGGTGGACATAGAACGACCAGCCATCGTAGCCGGTCAGGTAGCACATGTTGGCGGGATTGCTGCAGAGCATCACGTCGATGCCCTCGGCCTTCATGCGCTCGCGTGCGCGTTCCAGGCGCGTTCGATACTCGTTCTCGTCAAAAGCCATCATGGGCGCTTGCTCCTTGTGCAGTGGTGCGGGCGCGCGGGTGCCCTTCGCGAACGGTGATGACGATGCCGCTGCCGACGATGACCGCGATGCCCGCCCAGGTCCAGGGCGCGGGGAAGTCGCCGAAGGCGAAGTAGCCGACCGCCGTGGCGGCGACGATCTCGGCGTAGGCGACCGGGGCGACGACCGGCGCCGGGGCCCGGTCGAAGGCGCGGATGACGAGGAAGTGTCCACCCGCGGCGAACGCGCCCATCGCCACCATCAGGAGCCAGTCCGAGGCCGGCGGCGGGGTCCAGACGATCGGCAGGGTGGCGGACATCGCGACCACGCCGACCAGTCCCGTGTAGAACAGCGTGATGACCGGATTGGTGCTGCCTGCCAGCCGCCGCGTCGCCACCAGGTAGCCGCCGTGGAGCACGCCCGCGCAGAGCGCGAGCACCGACGCCCACTGGAATACGCCCGCGCCGGGGCGGATCACGATCAGGGCGCCGACGAAGCCGACGACGACCGCGCTCCAGCGCCATGCGCCCACGCGCTCGCGCAGCAGGATCGGCGACAGCAGCGTGGTGACCATCGGCGAGATGAAGAGCAGGGCGAGCGCATCGGCGATCGGCATCAGCGCGATCGCGCTGAAGTAGCACAGCGTGGCGGCCAGTATGAGCCCGCCGCGCAGCACCTGGAGGGCCGGGTAGCGAGGGATCAGCCGGTGGGTGCGCGCGTAGAAGGCGAGGGCGGGGAGCAGCCACAGCAAGTGGAACGCGAACCGGGCCCACACGATCTGCAGGACGTGGTAATCGCCCGACAGGCCCTTGGCGACACCGTCCATCAGCGGGATCAGGCTGACGCCGACGACCATGCAGCCGATACCGACCAGCGGGCTCTCGCGTAAAAGCCCTGGCTCGTGCGCCAAGTCGGCGGTGCCGGTCGTGCTGTCGCTCATCTGCGCTCCTGGGTGGGGCCGCGTTGGCCGGCGCCCGGCGGGTGCAGCGACCCGGCGCCGCCGCCCCCGGGCGATCAGTCCGCGATCAAGGTGCCGAAGCCCCGGGCACGGGCCTGCTCGAGGGCCAGCACGGCGATCGCCGTGTCCTGGACCCCGGTGCCGGTCAGATCGGCGATCGTCACCTGCGCGCGATCGGTCCGCGCGTGCGCCTCGCCGGCGGCGATCGCGCCGAGTTCGGTGACGCGTGCCTCGGCGGCGATCGTGGCGGCCGCGATGGCACTGCGCAGTTCGCCGCGCTCGGCGCACTGATCGCGGCGATCGCAGACGAGCAGGTCGGCGGCGGCCAGTGCGCCGGGTGCGATCTCGTTCTTCGGGTGTGCATCACTGCCCATGGCGGTCACGTGCAGGCCGGGATGCAATGCCTCGGCCTCGACGAGCGGGCTCCACGCCGGCGTCGTCGTGACGGCGACGTCGGCGGCGTGGACCGCTTCGCGCGGCGATGCCGCGATCTGCGTGGCGATGCCGAGGCGCTCGCCGCACTCGCGGGCACACTGCTCGGAGCGCTCGCGCGATCGCCCCCAGAGGATCGCCCGCTCGATCGGGCGCGCCAGCGCCAGGGCCTCGAGCTGCAGACGCGCCTGCAGCCCGGTGCCGAGCACGGCCGCCACGCGCGCATCGTCACGCGCGAGGTAGCGGGCCGCCACCGCGCCGGTGGCCGCCGTGCGCAGGTCGGTGAGCCAGCCGTTGTCGAGCAGCGAGGCCATGGCGCGGCCCGTCTCCGCGCAGAACAGCGCCATCATGCCGGAAAGGCTGGGCAGCCCCCGCGCGGGGTTGTCGAAGAAGCCGGGGCTGATCTTCACTGCAAAGCCGTCAAGGCCGCGGATCCAGGCCATCTTCACGTCGACCTCGGCGTTCTGCTCCGCCAGCTCCATCGACACGACCGGCGGCATCTCCACCTCGCCGCGGTGCAGGGCGGCGAACGCACCGGCGATCGTGTCGACCGTGCGGTGCTCGAGTACCGCGCACTGCCGCAGCTCCGACTCGTTCAGCACCGTGATCGCCATCGTTCACCTCCGACGGTGGCCCGACACCGAATCAAGGGTCCTCGCAAAGGCGCAGACGGCGCCAAGATGCGCCAGGGGACTGCTTGAAGGATGTGTCCGTGATGCGTTGCAAATGGGGTGTCGCCAGCGACTGCCCAGCAATGGGGCGACACCCTCATCGCCCTTGATCATCTTGGCGTCCCTGCGCGCTCTTCGCGCCTTTGCGAGAACCCATTCACAGCTTGATCGTCCCCGGAACGTCAGGGCAGCGCGTCGGCGCCGTTGCTGACGGCCGTGAACACGTCCATGTCGACGACGTTGCCGCTGATGATGCAGACGATCGGGCCGGGCAGGTCGTGCGCGCGTCTCGCCAGGAGCGCCGCGGGTCCAACGGCCGCCGCGCCCTCGGTGACCATCCGCTGCTCACGATACACGGCGCGCATGCCCGCGGCGATCTCGGGTTCCGGCAGCAGGATCACGTCGTCGAGCAGCTCGCGGCAGAGGCCGAGCGTGCAGCGGTTGTCGGCGCCGATGCCGCCGCCGAGACTGTCGGCCAGGCTCGGCGGCTCGGGCACCGCCACGGGCCGACCCGCGCGCATGCTCTCGAACATGGCCGCGCCGCCGTTGTCGGTGGACACGCCGATCACGCGCACGCCCGGATCGAGGACCTTCAGCGCCAGGGCGATACCGCCGGCGAGGCCGCCACCGGAGAGCCCGACGAGCACGCTGGCGACATCGGGCAACTGCTCGGCGAGCTCGAGGCCGATGGTCGCCTGCCCGGCGACGATCAACGGATCGTCGAACGGGGGCACGAGGGTCAGACCTTGCGCCCGCGCGAGCCGCCCGGCCTCCGCCTCGGCGGCGTCCTGGCTCTCGCCGATCACGCGCACGTCGCCACCGAGCCGGCGAATCGCCTCGCGCCGGTACTCGGGCACCCGCTCGGAGAGGCAGACAACGGCGCGCATGCCCGCCGTCGCGGCGGCATGGGCGACCGCGCGACCGTGGTTGCCGGTCGACACCGTCACCACCCCGCGCTCGCGCGCCTGGTCGCCGAGGGCGGCGATCATGTTGCTGGCACCACGGATCTTGAAGGCGCCCGTCGGGCCGAGGGTCTCGTCCTTGAACCAGACCGCCCGCCCGGCGGCGGCGTCGAGCCAATCCGCGCGGCGCAGCGGCGAGTGCCCCACCCCGGGCGGCAGCCGCCTGCGCGCCCGGAACACGTCGCGCGGGGTGACCCCGTGCGCGGCGCCGGGGCCCTCGGCGCCCGTCACGCTCAGGCGGCCTGCAGGTTGCCTTCGCGCACGAGCTCGTCGGTCACCGCATCGACACCCTCGCGGGCGATGGCGACGATCCGGTCGACCTGCTCGCGGTTGACGATCAGCGGCGGGGCGAAGCCGAGGATGTCGCCGTGCGGCATCGCGCGCGCGATCAGGCCGCGCTCGTTGCACGCCGTGGAGATGCGGGCACCGACCTTCACGGACGGGTCGAAGGCGCGGCGAGCGTCGCGGTCGGCGACGAACTCGAGGGCCCCGAGGAGGCCGACCCCGCGCACCTCGCCGACGAGCGGATGGTCACCGAAGGCCGCGTGCATCTGCTCCTGGAAGTATTGCCCGGTGTCGCGCGCGTTGGCCGTGAGCTGCTCGCGCTCGATGATGTCCAGGTTCGCGTTGGCCGCGGCGATGCACAGCGGGTGCGCCGAGTAGGTATAGCCGTGACCGATGGGGCCGAGCTCGTCCGCACCCCGCTCGAGCACCTGCCAGACGCGGTCGCCCACGAGCACGCCGGACAACGGCAGGTAGCCGCTGGTGATGCCCTTCGCCACGGTGATCAGGTCGGGCTCCATGGCGTAGTGATCCGAGCCGAAATCGACGCCGATGCGCCCGAAGCCGGTCACCACCTCGTCGGCGATGAGCAGCACGTCGTACGCGTGCAGTACCTTCTGGATCTCGGCCCAGTAGCCCTTCGGCGGCGGGATGATGCCGCCCGTGCCCAGCACCGGCTCGGCGATGAAGGCGGCCACGGTCTCGGGGCCCTCGTCGAGGATCAGGCGCTCGAGGTCGGCGGCACAGCGCTTGGAGAACTGCTCCTCGGTCTCGCCTTCCTCGTGGTGCCAGTACCAGTGCGGCGTGGTCGTGTGCTTGATCGGCGGAATCGGGAGATCGAACGCGTTGTGAAAGACGGGCAGACCCGTCATCGAGCCCGAGGCCACGGAGGAGCCGTGGTAGGCCCGATGGCGCGCGATGATCTTCTTCTTCTCGGGTCGCCCGAGGATGTTGTTGTAGTACCAGACGAGCTTGGCCTGGGTCTCGTTGGCATCCGAGCCCGATTGCCCGTAATAGACCTTGCTCATGCCCTGCGGCGCCATGCGGATCAGGCGCTCGGACAGCCGGATCAGCGGCTCGTGCGAGTGCCCGACATAGGCGTGATAGAACGCCAGCTTCTCCGCCTGCTTCGAGATCGCCTCGGTGATCTCCGGACGGTTGTAGCCCACGTTCGTGCAGTAGAGCCCGGCGAACGCGTCGATGAGCTGATTGCCGTTGCGGTCGGTGACGGTGATGCCGTCGCCGCGCTCCATGATGCGCGGCGTGCCGGCCTCGCCGTGCGCGTGCTTGCGCAGATGCGTCGACGGGTGGAAGACCGTGCGCCGGTCGATCTCTTCCGGCGACAGGTCGTGCGGGAGTGCGTTGGTCATGTCGGCTTCTCCATCGGGGGCAGGGCGTGTCGCTCAGAACGCCATGCACACGTACTTGACTTCGGTGAATTCGGTGATGCCCTCGTGGCCGCCCTCGCGGCCCAGGCCGGACTGCTTGAAACCGCCGAACGGGATCGGGGCGCCCGTGATCTTCACGCAGTTGACCGCGACCATGCCGTACTCGAGATACTCGGACAGGCGCAGTATCCGCGCGTTGTCGTGCGTGAACAGGTAGGCGACGAGGCCGTACTCGGTGCCGTTGGCGAGCTCCAGCGCCTCCTCCTCGTCGTCGAACACGGTGATCGAGGCCACCGGCCCGAAGGTCTCCTCGCGCGAGATCTTCATGGCCGGGGTCGCGTCGGCCAGCACGGTCGGCCTGTAGAACAGCCCGCCGCGCTCGTGCACGCCGCCGCCGGCGAGCAGCCGCGCGCCCCGGGCCACGGCGTCGTCGACGTGTTCCTGGCACTTGTCGAGCGCGGCCGGGTTCATCAGGGGGCCCAGGTCGACGCCATCCTCGAGGCCGCCGCCGACGTGCAGCGCCTCCGTCGCGGCCCGGAAGTGCTGCAGGAACGCCGCGTAGATCCCGCGCTGGACGTAGATGCGGTTCGCCGCCAGGCAGTCCTGGCCCGTGGTCTGGAACTTCGCGGCCACCGCGGCGTCGGCGGCCGCCTTCGGGTCCATGTCGTCGAACGCCAGGAAGGGCGCGTGGCCGCCGAGCTCCATCGACATCTTCTTGACGGTCTGTGCCCCCTGCTCGATGAGACGGCGACCGACCTCGGTCGAGCCCGTGAACGACATCGCACGCACGCGCGAATCGCGGAAGAACGCGCCGCAGATCTCGCGCGCACTGCCGGTCACGACCGCGAACACGCCCCGGGGCAGACCCGCGCGGTCGGCCAGCTCGGCCAGGGCCAGCGCGGAGTAAGGCGTCTCGGAGGCGGGACGCACCACGACCGGGCAACCGGCGGCGATCGCTGCCGCCGCCTTGCGGGTGATCATCGCCGCGGGGAAGTTCCAGGGCGTGATGCAGGCGACGACGCCGACGGGATCGTGCTGGCTGAACAGCGTCCGCCCGTGCAGGTGCGTGGGTATCGTACAGCCGTACAGCCGGCGTGCCTCCTCGGCGAACCAGCGGATGAACGAGGCCGCGTAGTCGATCTCGCCGCGCGACTCCGCGATCGGCTTGCCCTGTTCCAGCGTCATCAACCGGGCCAGGTCCTCCTTGTGGGCGAGCATCTGCGCGTGCCACGCCATCAGGTGATCCGCGCGCTCGTGCGCCAGCTGTCGCCGCCACGCGCCCAGTGCCGCGTGCGCCGCGTCGACCGCGCGCGCGGTTTCGCCCGGGCCCATGCGCGGGATGGTGCCCAGCACGCCCTGGTCGGCCGGATTCGTGACCGCGATCGCGCCGTCGTCGTCGGCGGCGCACCACTGGCCGTCGATATACGCCCGTTCGCGGAACAGGCCCATGTCGGCGAGGTCGATGGCGGTGCGTTGCGCCATCAGCGCGCCCCCGCGTCAGGGCCGCGGCCGCCGTTGATGAAGCGCTGCGGGTCCGTGAACCCGCGCCCGAGATCGCGCGCGACCGGCTTGAAGGTGATCTCGCCGCGGCAGACGTTCATGCCGTTGACCATGTGGCGGTCGTCGGCCAGGGCTTGCCAGACCCCCTTGTCGGCGAGCCGGGCCACGAACGGCAGGGTCGCGTTGTTCAGCGCGATCGTCGACGTACGCGCGACCGCGCCGGGCATGTTGGCGACGCAGTAGTGGACGACGTCATCGACGCTGTAGGTCGGCTCGTGATGGGTGGTGGCCTGCGTGGTCTCGGCGCAGCCGCCCTGGTCGACCGAGACATCGACGATCACGGCGCCCGGCTTCATGCGCCGGACCATGTTGCGCTTGATCAGCTTGGGGGCGGCGGCGCCGGGCAGCAGGACCGTGCCGATGACGAGATCCGCCTCGAGCACGGACTTTTCCACGGCCTCGACCGTGGAATGGAGGGTCTTGATCCGCCCCATGTACTGGTCATCCAGCTCCGCCATGCGCGGCAGCGACTTGTCGAGCACGGTCACGTCCGCACCCAGGCCGGTGGCCATGCGGATGGCGTTGTTGCCGGCGACGCCGCCGCCGAGCACGGTCACACGCGCCGGGCCGACGCCCGGGACACCGCCGAGCAGCAGGCCGCGGCCGCCCATGATCTTCTCGAGGCAGCGCGCGCCGGCCTGCACCGCCATGCGCCCCGCGACCTCGGACATCGGGGCGAGCAGGGGCAGCGTCCCGCGGTCGCTGGTGACCGTCTCGTAGGCGATCGCCACGCAGCCCGATTCCTGCAGGCCCGTCGCCTGCTCGGGATCGGGGGCGAGATGCAGGTAGGTGAACAGGATCTGGTCGCGGCGCAGCAGGCGCGTTTCGCTCGGTTGCGGCTCCTTGACCTTGACGACCATCTCGGCGCGCGCGAACAACGCCTCGACGTCCGCGACGATCTCGGCGCCGGCTTCGCGGTAGTCGTCGTCGTAGAAGTCGACGTTGGCACCCGCCTGCGCCTCGACGATCACCGCGTGGCCATGCTCGACGATCTCGCGTACCGAGGTCGGTGTCAGTCCGACCCGGTTCTCGTCGGCCTTGATCTCCTTCGGGACCCCCAGAAGCATCGTGATTCCCCCGCTGGCTGCATGCCGCGCGCGGCCCGGACGGCCCGCCTGATGCATCTACACTAGCAAACGCCCGGCAGATTGGGTCTTGGATCGGGGGCCGGGGCGGAGAATGGTTTGCCGCCCTGCGCGGCCGCAAACGCAAAATCTGCCGCGATGCCGCCGCCGCCGCACGCGCGCGCCGGCCGACCCCGGCAACGGACCCGCGCCGCCCGCGGGTCGGCGCCGTTCAGCGTGGGCGGGGGGGTTTGCTAGACTGCGTGCCCCCTTTCGCCGAGGCGTTGCCCGATGACCGTCGTCACCCGATTTGCCCCGAGCCCGACCGGTTATCTGCACATCGGTGGGGCGCGCACGGCGCTGTTCTCATGGCTGCACGCGCGCCGACACGGCGGCCGCTTCATCCTGCGCGTCGAGGACACCGACCTCGAACGCTCCACGCCGGAGTCCACGCGCGCGATTCTCGACGGCATGCACTGGCTCGGCCTCGATCACGACGCGGGGCCGTACTTCCAGAGCGAGCGCGGCCAGCGCTACCGCGAGGTGCTCGAGCAATGGCTCGCGTCGGGCAAGGCCTATTACTGCTATCGCACCAAGGCAGAGCTCGACGAACTGCGCGAGGCGCAGAAGGCGCGCGGCGAGAAGCCCCGCTATGACGGTTACTGGCGGGACAACGACGCGACGCCGCCGCCCGGCGTCACGCCCTGCATCCGCTTCAAGAGCCCGCTGGAGGGCGACGTCGTGTTCCGCGACCGCATCCGCGGCCAGATCCGGGTGTCGAACCGCGAGCTGGACGACCTCGTGATCTGCCGCTCCGACGGCTCGCCGACCTACAACTTCTGCGTCATGGTCGACGATTACGACATGGGGGTGACCGACGTCGTGCGCGGCGACGATCACGTGAGCAACACGCCGCGCCAGATCAACATGATGCGCGCGCTCGGTGCCGAGCCGCCGAGTTACGCCCATGTGCCGATGATCCTCGGCCACGACGGCAAGCGCCTGTCCAAGCGCCACGGCGCGGTCAGCGTCATGCAGTATGCCGAGGCGGGCTATCTGCCGGAGGCCCTGATCAACTACCTGGTGCGCCTGGGCTGGGCCCACGGCGACCAGGAGATCTTCTCGCGCGCGGAGATGATCCGCTACTTCGACCTCGACAACGTCAACCAGGCCGCATCGACGTTCAATCCGCAGAAGCTGCTCTGGCTCAACCAGCAGTACCTGAAGTCGATCGACGCCGAGGAGATCGCGCAGCGACTGCGCTATTATCTGGAAAAGGCCGGTATCGACCCGGCAACGGGGCCGAATCTCGGCGATCTCGTTCGCGCGCAACGCGAGCGCAGCAGCACCCTGGTGGCCCTGGTCGACAGCAGCCGCTTCCTGTTCGAGGACTTCGCCGAGTGGGACGACAAGGCGCGGCGCAAGCACCTCGGTCCGGGTGCGGCCGAGCCGCTCGCCGAGGTCCGCGAGCGCCTGGCGGCGCTCGACGACCCGGGCGAGTGGGCCGCAGGGGCGATCCACGAGGTCATCGCCGGCGTGGCCGGGGCGCGCGGGCTGGGCATGGGCAAGGTCGCGCAACCCGTGCGGGTGGCCGTCTCCGGCACCTCGGTCTCGCCGCCGATCGACGTGACCCTCGAGATGCTCGGCCGCGAGCGCACGCTCGACCGCATCGATCGCGCGATCGATCTGGCGCGCGCGTCGGCCTCGACGGCGTAGGGGCGTCCGCGGCCGTCGGGGATTGACGCTGCAGGGGACGCCGAGTACATTGCGCATCCGCTCGATGGGGCCATAGCTCAGATGGGAGAGCGCCTGAATGGCATTCAGGAGGTCGGCGGTTCGATCCCGCCTGGCTCCACCAGATCCCGTCGATGAACCCGCGCCCGCGCCCCGCGGGCGCGTCCGCGGGTGGCCGGACAGCACGCGCGGCCGTGCCCGCGGTGGTGTCCGCCGCATTGCCGTCGATTCGCCTCCCGCCGCGCGCTCCGGCCGCACAATAGCGGTCGGCGACCGACGCGGCCTCCGGCCGGCCACGCCCCCGTGAGCGACGACGCCGAGACCCGGCGCTGGTATGTGCGCCGGAGCACGACCGTGCAGGGGCCGTTCCCGGCCGAGTCCATCCGGCGCTACCTGTTGCTCGGTCGGCTGCGCCTGAGCGACCGCGTCAGCGTCGACGGCAGCGCCTGGGAGGCAATCACCCGTCGCCCCGAGCTCATCCCCGACGGGATGCGCGATCTCGGCAGTGCCGCCGGACGCGCACGCTTCGAGCAGGCCCGACGCGCCGTCGACGAGCGCTCCACGGAGCGCGAGGGCGCGGCGGCACCGGCCGACGCCGATCGCCCCCCGAGCGCCACGGCGACGCCGGCGCCGCGGTCACGCCGGCGGCGCCGTCCCGGGCTCGCCCTGGGGGCCTTCGGGGGGCTGCTGTGCCTGGCCGTCGCGCTCGCGGCGGTCGGCTACTACCGTGACTTCGAGCAAGACGGTGCGCGCCCCGCGGATTGCGATGCGACCGGGGCGCGGGTGTGGAACGGCTGCGTGAAGGACGGCCTCGAGCTCGAGCCCGGTGCCGCCCTGGTTGATCTGCAGGCGATCAATGCCTCGCTGCGCAACGCGCGCCTGGTTGCGGCGCGGCTCGTTGGTGCGCGCCTGGACTTCGCCGATCTCACCGGCGCGAAGCTCGCGCGGGCCGACCTGGCGGAGGCGGTACTGCGGGGCGCGGATCTGCGGGCGGCGGACCTGCGCGGGGCGGATCTGCGCGCGGCGGATCTGCGCAATGCCGATCTGCGCCGGGCGAGGCTGGACGGCGTGCGGCTCGACGGTGCCCGCCTCGGCAATGCCCTGTGGATCGACGGCCGTGCCTGTGCCGACGGCTCCGTCGGCGCCTGCGACTGACCCGCCCGCTTCAGTCGGGGGCGAGCGGGATCCCGGCGTCCTCGCGCAGCAGCCACTCGATGCCGCCCCCCGCGTAGCGCACGGGCGTCGTGAAGTGACCCTCGCCGCGCAGCATCTCGAGCTCGCACCACGGCAGGCGGCCCGCCAGGTGGCGCGCGTGCTGCGGTGGCACCACGGCGTCGTCGAGCCCGTGCCAGAGGCGTACCGGGACCCCGACGTCGGCCAGGCGCAATTGCCACGGCGCGACATACAGGCGCAGTTCCTCGATCGGGGCCGCCGCGCCCTGGAGGACGCTGCGGCGCAGCGATTCCGTCCAGATCGCGCGGATGGCGGGTTCGCGGAACAGCTCGCGGTCGGAACCCGACTCCCCCGCGGCCACCAGGCGGAAGATATTCGCCGGCGAGATGCGGATGAGGGCCGCCAGGGCATGGAACAGCGCGGCATGCAGACGCTCGTGACCGTTGCGCGCCAGGCGGATGCAGCCCCGGTTGAAGGCGGTCATGCCCGCATCGCTGCCCGGGGCGGCGAGCGGGCCGAGGGCACCGAAGGTGGCCACCCGGGGGAAGCGCGCTGGCCGCGCGGCGGCGCAGGCGAAGGCATAGGGCCCGCCGCCCGAGACACCGATCACCGGGGCTGCATCGATGCCCAGCCGGTCGAGCAGGGCGGCGGCGTCCCGGGGCCAGTCGCTGATGCTGCGTCCCGGGCGCCGATCGGACGCGCCGTACCCCGGACGGTCCGGGGCGATGATGCGGGCCCCGTGGGTGGCGCCCGCGCGATCGGTGAAGCCCGCCTCGGTCCCGCTGGCGGGAAAGCCGTGGCAATACAGGATCGGGTGGCCGCGGGGATCGCCGAATTCGCACCAGGCGAGGCGTCGGCCGTCGGCAAGCGTGGTCGCGGCGATGTTCACGCCGGCCCGGTCGTGCGCGTCGCGGGCGCCAGCTGGCGATCGATCCAGTCCGGCAGGGCGCGCTCGAGCCAGCGCCCCGGCCGCGACCGGCGGCCGGGCCCGGAGTCGATGAAGCCGACGTGCCCGCCGCGCTCGCTGATCGCGCGCTCGATCGGGGGCGCCGCCAAGTCCGGGCCCGGCACGGGCCCGGGCCCCACGAACGGGTCGTCGAGTGCCTGCACCAGCAGGACCGGTCGCCGGATCCGGGGCAGCCAGGGCCCGGAGCTCGCGCGTGCATAGTAGTCGTCGGCGCCCGCGAAGCCGTGCAGGGGTGCGGTCACGTGCTGGTCGAACTCGCGAAAGGTGCGGCTTCGTGCCATCGCCGTCCAGTCGATCGGCAGGTCGCCGACGCGACGCGCACGGGCGCGCGTGGAGCGCTTCATGCAGACGACCAGGTGCTGCTGGTAGACGCGCGAGAAGCCCTGGTCGACACGCCGCGCACAGGCGGCGAGGTCGAACGGCACGGACACGGCGGCCGCTGCCGCGAGCGGGGCCGTATCGCCGCGCTCGCCGAGGTACTTGAGCAGCGCGTTGCCGCCGAGGGAAAAACCGATCGCGGCCCGCGCTTCCCCCGGATGGCGGGCGCGCAGGGCGTCGAGCACCGCGGCGATGTCGCCGGTGTCGCCCGAGTGGTACGCGCGCGGCAGCCGGTTCGGCTCGCCGCTGCAGCCGCGAAAGTGGACGAACGTCACGGCGTGGCCGCGCGCGTGCAGGGCCGCGGCCAGGCCGCCGACGTAGTGCGAGTGCAGGGACCCCTCGAGGCCGTGGAACAGGCACACGCGGCCGCCCGTCGAGCCGGGCAGGTGGGCGAGGTCGACGAAGTCGCCATCGGCGAGCTCGAATCGCTCCGGGTGCCACGGCGGGCTGGCGCGGGGGCCCAGGAGCCAGGCGCCGACGGTCTGGCGGTGCGGTCCGGCGAGCGTCGCCATTGGCTGGAACGGGGGCAGGCTCATTCGTGGGCGGCGATCGCGCGGCTGCGCCGGGCGGGCCATTGCTGGATCACGTTGCCGGCGACGATGAACACGAGGCCCAGGAAGGTCGCCGGGTGGATCGTCTCGCCCACGAGCAGGTGGATGAAGACCAGCGACAGGAACGGGGCCAGGAAGATCAGGTTGCCCACCTTCGCCGTGGTGCTCGAGCGCTTGAGCGCCTGCAGCCAGCAGACGAAGGCCAGTCCCATCTCGAAGGTGCCGATGTAGGCGGCACCCAGCGCGCCCGGCCAGGACGGCAGGGCGATGCTGGAGAACAGGGCGGTCGTGATCAGGATGAGCGGCAGGCTGCAGCAGAAGCCCGCGAACAGGCCGGCGACGGGATCGCCCGGGTCGCGCGTGTTGTAGATCCAGTACAAGGCCCAGAACACGGTGCTGCCGATCGCCAGCGCGGCGCCGGGCAGGCTGGTGAATTCGAGGGCCAGCACCCGGCCTTCGGTGGCGATCACCACCACTCCCGCATAGCTGACGATGAGCGCGACAAACGCCTTTGCCCCGATGCGCTGGCCGAGCAGAGGCACCGACAGGATCGCCAGCGTGATCGCCCAGGTGTAGTTGAGCGGTTGCGCCTGTTGCGCCGGCAGCATGTCGTATGCCTGGAAGATCGTCACGTAGTAGAGGAAGGGATTGAGCAGGCCGAGCAGCGCGAAGCGCCGCCAATCGGCATGCCCATAGAGAGACAGCAGGTGCAGGCGGCGCTGGGCGGCGAGCACGAGGAACAGCACCACCACCGAGACCGCGTTGGCGAACAGCAGCAGTTGCAGCGGATCGAGCCAGCGCAGCGAGAGCTTGAACGCCGATGCGACCGTCGACCACAGGAAGACCGCGGTGCCGGCGAACAGATAGGCCTGGGCCTGTTGCTGCAAACTGCGCCTCCGAGCGCTGCAACGGTGCGGGCGCGCCGGTGTGCACCGGGGCCGACCGGTGCCGCACACGGGCGTGGAGTTCCCCGGCGGCCCGGCTGCGAGGTAGCATGACGTATGGCCGCGCGCGCCGGCCCCGCGGTGCCGGGGCGATGCCAACGGTCCGGCTCCGGCAGCGGGCGCGCGGCGGGCCGCAAGTGTAGCGCGAACGGGGGGTACAGGCGATGAGCGAGGGCAATCACGGGGTCACCAGCGGCGCCGACGAGCTGCGCGAACGGCTCACGCGGGAGCAGTTCGACGTCACGCAGCGCGGCGCCACCGAGCGCCCGTTCTCCGGCGACCTGCTCGCGGAGAAGCGCGCGGGTACCTTCCGCTGCATCGTCTGCGACGAGGCGCTCTTCGACGCCGCCGCGAAGTATGATTCGGGGACCGGGTGGCCGAGCTTCCATCAGCCGGCGAGCGAGGGTGCCGTGGGCGAGGAGACGGACCGCGCCCTGGGCATGGTGCGCACCGAGGTCCAGTGCGCGGCCTGCCGGGCCCATCTCGGCCATGTGTTCCAGGATGGCCCGCGTCCCACCGGCCTGCGCTACTGCATCAACTCGGCGGCCCTGCGGTTCGAGCCCGCTGACGGGTGACCGCCGTTCAGCCGAGGGAGGCGCGCCATGTACTACTTCGCGTACGGTTCCAACCTGTACGAGCCGCGCATGCGCCATCGCGTCCCGTCCGCCATCCCGGTGGCCGTCGGCAGGTTGCCGGGCTACGAGCTGGCGTTTCGCAAGATCGGCAACGACGGGTCGATGAAGTGCGACCTCGATCCGGTGGAGTGGGAGACGGCCTGGGGCATGATCTACTACATCCACCCCGATGAGGTGGAGTTGCTCGACGCCGTCGAGGGCGAGGGCTACAAGCGCGTGGAGGAACTCGTCACGCGCAGCGACGGCGCATCCGCGGTGGATGCGATCACCTATCGCGCCCGGGCCGAGTGGATCGGCGAAGGCCATCCCTTCGACTGGTACCGTGACCTGATCGTCACGGGCGCCCGTCGCCACGGGCTGCCGGAGCCGTACGTGGCCGCGATCGAGTCGCTCGATGCCATCGAGGACCCGGATCCCGATCGCCGCGCCGCCGCGCGCCCGTAGCGCCCGCACCGGCGGGCGGTGGACGCCGCTCGCCCGCTGCCGTCCATGCCGCACGGATCGGAGCGGGGCGCGAGCCGGGGGCGCGGTGGCGTTCCCGACTGCGCGGCGCCCTGCGTCTGCCGCGTGACCGGGGCGACTGACGGTCGCCGTGCTGGCGGCCCGGCGCGAGGCGCTCGGACGTGCCCGCCGGCCCGGTGCAGATACCCACCCGGTACGGCCATCACCAGCCATGCGGTGGCTCGCGGACATCCACGCCGGGCCGGGCGCCGGGGTTGGCGGCGAGGGCGCCGGTTCCGCGCTCGCGGTCGAAGACGGGCAGGACGGCGCTCCCGCGCAGGGCCGGTCACCGGTACTCCAGCGACGCCCGGTCGCGCGCATCGCGACAGCCGCGTGGCCACCGGCGGCGTGACCGGGTGGCGGGCCCCGTCCGGCCACTGCCCGTTCAGGAGCGGCCCTGGAGCTGCTCGATGATGGCGGGGTTCTCGAGGGTCGAGGTGTCGCCCTCGATCTCCTTGCCCTGGGCCACATTGCGCAGCAGCCGGCGCATGATCTTGCCCGAGCGCGTCTTCGGCAGATTGTCGGTGAAGCGGATGTCCTCGGGTTTCGCGATCGGGCCGATCTGCTTGCCGACCCACTCGACCAGCTCCTGCGTCAGTTCCGGATCGGAGCCGCCGTCGGGGCGCTCCCCCTTGAGCACGACGAAGGCGAAGATGCCCTCGCCCTTGACGTCGTGCGGGATCCCGACGACGGCCGACTCGGCGACCCGCTCGTGGGCCACGAGCGCCGACTCGATCTCCATCGTGCCGAGGCGATGGCCCGAGACGTTCACGACGTCGTCGATGCGCCCCATGATCCAGAAATAGCCGTCGGCGTCCTTGCGCGCGCTGTCGCCGGCCAGGTAGTACTTGCCGCCGAACTTGGGCCAGTAGGTGTCCTTGTAGCGCTGCGGATCGCCCCAGATCGTGCGCAGCATGGACGGCCACGGCTTCTTGATGACCAGGTAGCCGCCCTGGTCGGGCTGCGTGATCGAGTGGCCTTCCGCGTCGACGACGTCGGCCGCGATACCCGGCAGCGGGCGCGTGCAGGAGCCGGGCTTGAGCGGCGTTACACCGGGCAGGGGCGAGATCATGTGCGCGCCCGTCTCGGTCTGCCACCAGGTGTCGACGATGGGGCAGCGCTCGCCGCCGATGACCTGGTAATACCACATCCAGGCCTCGGGGTTGATCGGCTCGCCGACGGTGCCGAGGATGCGCAGCTTCGACAGGTCGGCGCTGTCGGGAAACTCGTCGCCCAGCTTCATCAGGGCACGGATGGCCGTGGGCGCGGTGTAGAACACCGTCACCCCGTGGTTCTGGGTCAGGCGCCAGATCCGCCCACCGTCGGGGATCGTCGGGGCGCCCTCGTACATCACCTGGGTGGCACCGCAGGCCATGGGACCGAAGGCAATGTAGGTGTGACCGGTCACCCAGCCGACATCGGCGGTGCACCAGAACACGTCGTCATCCTTGAGATCGAAAACCCAGCGGCAGGTGCAGACCGCGTTCAGCAGATAGCCCGCCGTCGCGTGCTGGATCCCCTTCGGCTTGCCGGTGGAGCCCGAGGTGTACAGCAGGTACAGCGGATGCTCCGCCGGCACCCGCGCGGGCTCGCACTGCGCCGACTGGTTCGCCACCGCCTCGTGCCACCAGACGTCGCGGCCGTCCTGCATGTCGATCGCGTTGCCCGCGCGCTGGTAGACGAACACGGTCTCGACCGTCTGGCAGCCGCCGGCGAGTGCCTCGTCGACGCCGGTCTTGGTCACCTGCACCTTGCCGCCGCGCGTGCCGCCGTCGGCGGTGATGACCGCCTTGGCCTCGCAATCGTTGATGCGGTCGCGCAGCGCGTCGGCGGAGAAGCCGCCGAACACGACCGAATGGATCGCGCCGATGCGGGCGCAGGCCTGCATGGCGAACACGGCCTGGGGGACCATCGGCATGTAGATCACGACCCGATCGCCCATCTCCACGCCGCGCTCGCGCAGGGCGTTGGCGAACAGGCAGACCTCGCGGTGGACATCGGCGAAGGTGTAGGTGGCGGTGTCCCCGTTCTCGCCCTCGAACAGGATCGCGGCCTTGTCGCCGCGCGCCTCGAGGTGGCGGTCGATGCAGTTCTCCGAGACGTTGAGCTCGCCGTCGGCGAACCAGCGGTAGAACGGTGCGTCGCGGTCGTCGAGCACCTCGGAGAACGGCGTCTGCCAGTGCAGCTCGCTGCGCGCGAGCTCGGCCCAGAAGCCGGCGTGATCCTCCTCCGCCTTGCGATACATCGCCTCGAGGTCGGCGTGCTTGATGCGCGCGGCACGCGCCGTGGCCTCGGACGGTTCGAAGACGCGCTTCTCGGTCAGTACCGATTCGATGTTCTCAGTCATGGGACTCTCCCGGTGGTGTGCTCGCGGTTCGGCGGACCGCCCGGATCCGACAGTCTCCCGCGACCATGCTGCCCGAATTCGCCAGCGCGGACGACGGGCCCGCGCATCGGCGGATGATCTTTCGCCCGCGCCGGCGCGGCGGCCGCGTTCTGCCTGGCGTGTCCGGGCGAACGCAGAACGATGGTCTCGTGGTACGGCGGCCCGCGCCGGCCGGTGGCCGGGCGTGAGACCGCCAGACAGGCGTCGCGCAGTGCCCGGTTGTCCAGGACAGCCCGCGCGGTGCCGGCGTACACGACCTGGCCCATGGCGACGATGATGGCGCGGTCGGCCAGCTCGAAGGCGGCCAGGGCATTCGGCTCGACGATGATCGTGGTAATGCCGATGCGCTTCACCTCCTCGACGATGCGCTCGATCCCGCGCACGAACTGCGGTGCCCGTCCCTCGTGGGGCTCGTCCCGCAGGAACAGCCGCCCATCACGGGCGACGGCGAGCATCTGCTGCCCGCCGCCAGACAGCGTCGTGGCCTCCTGGCGGCGGCGCTCGGCCAGCCGCGGGGCGTGCCTCGTCGATGCGCCCGATGCTCCAGCCGACAGGGGGCGCGATCTGGGCGAGCACGCGGTTCTCCTCGACGCTCAGCCCCGGAATGATGCGGCGATCCTCGGGCACGAGCGCCGCGCCCGCGCGGGCAGTCTGGTCATCCGTCATGCCGTGCAGCGGCGTGCCGCCCAGGTGGATCTCGCCGCCGTGCAGGGCGGGTTCGTGTCCCCGCGCGACGGTCGGCCGGATCGATGTCTTGCCCGCGCCGTTGCGCGCGAGCAGGGCGGCCACCTCCCGCTCCGCGATCTCGAAGGAGACCCCGTGGACGATGTCGCTCTCGCCGTAATGGGCGTGCCGATGGCGGCAGGCGACGCAGGCGTCGACCGATTGCCTCCCCCGGCCGTGGCTCTTGAGCGGCTCATTCCCTCGCCGAGCGAGGGGTGTCACAACCCGCCGGGTGCGTTACCTGCACGGCAATGCATGAACCTCCGCCGCCCGGCGAGAGCGATGCGCGCAAAGCCAGCACGCAGGGTCGCGCGGGCCGCAAACAGGCGGCGGCATCAGCCGCCCTCGCGCCGCATGCCGCCGCCGGGGCCGGCGGCGACGAGGCGCGCCCCGGGCGGGATGGCCGCTTCGTCGAAGCGCGTGCGGCCCCACGCCAGGAAGTCGGCGGCGCTGGTGGGCGGCTCCGGCGGCATCGCCTGGCCGAGAAAGCGCCAGGCGCGCAGCAGCGCGCGGACGCCTTCGTGCTCGGGATCGAGGGCGGCGGCCCCGGTCTGCTTGCTGAGCTTGTCCGAGCCGTCGCCGGTGAGGACCAGCGGCAGGTGGGCCCAGCCCATGGTGGGGAGCCCGAGGTGGCGCTGCAGCGCGAGCTGGATGACGCTGGCCGGCAGCAGGTCGCTGCCGCGGACCACGTCGGTGATGCCGAGGTAGGCATCGTCGAGGCTGGTCGCCAGGTGGTAGGCCGCCAGGCCGTTGCGCCGGCGCACGACGACGTCGCCGATGCGCGCACCGTCGAGCGTGCAGGGGCCCTGCACGCGGTCGTCGACGCGGTGCTCGCCGCCCGCCAGTCGCAGGCGCAGGGCCGCGTCGCGGTCGCGGCTGGCCCCGCGTGCGCGGCAGGTGCCGGGGTAGATCGCGCCCAGGGGGCCGTAGGTCGTGCCCGCGGCGATCTCGCGGCGGCTGCAGGTGCAGCGGTACACGGCACCCTCGTTCTCGAGGCGGCGCAGGGCCTCGGCGTAGGCCTCGGTCCGGGTGCGCTGATACAGCACGGGGCCGTCCCACGTCAGGCCGAGGGCCTCGAGCTGCCGGCGGATGGTGTCGGCCGCGCCCCGGCGCGCGCGCGCCAGGTCGAGGTCGTCGATCCGCAGATACCAGGTCCCGCCACGGCTGCGCGCGCTCATCCAGCTGCCGAGCGCCGCGATCAGCGAACCGTCGTGCAGCGGCCCCGTGGGTGATGGGGCGAAGCGTCCGACCACGGGCGTGTCCGCGGCGTTCATGACCGGCGCAGGCGCCAGGATCGCTTCATGGTCATGGCATACAGGGCGGGCACCAGGAACAGCGTCAGGACGGTCGACACGACGAGCCCCCACACGATCGCCGTCGCCACCGGCCCCCACAGCAGCGATGCGCCGCCCAGGCCGGCGGCCAGCGAGAACAGCCCGGCGACGGTCGTGGTCGAGGTGATCAGGACCGGGACGACGCGCCGCCGCGCGGCGAACAGCGTGGCATGCGCCAGCGACATGCCCGCCTCCAGGCGCGCGTTCGCGGCCGAGACGAGCACGATGGCGGCGTTCACCGCGATGCCGGCGAGCGCGATGATGCCGTACATCGTGAACAGCGACAGCGGGTTGCCGGTGACGATCAGCCCCGCGGTAACCCCGGTGAAGGCCATGGGCACGGTTGTGAGGATCATCAGCGGCTGGAAGTAGCTGCGGAACTGCGTGCCGAGGATCAGGTACATCAGGCCGACGCCGAACAGGAACAGCACGAGCATCGAGTCGAGGCTCTCCTGGATGTCGTCGAGCAGGCCCGAGAAGTCGAGCGAGACGTCCGGGTGCTGCGCGCGGATCTCCTGCCACTCGCGCTCGATCCAGGCGTTGGCCTCGACTGTGTCCATCCGCGTCTTGTCGAGATTCGCCTCGACCGTGATCGTGCGCCGGAAGTTGTAATGGCTGATCGCGGCGCGCCCGGGCTCGCGCTCGACGTCCACGAGCTCGCGCAGGGGGACGCGCTCGCCGTCCGGGCCGGGCAGGGCGACGGCCAGCACCTCGTCGATGGCGGCGAGATCGCCCTCGCGGCGGGCGAACACGCGCACCTCGCGTTCCTCGCCCGCGTCCTGGAACGCCGTCGCGATCTCGCCGTCGACCATCAGCTTGACCGTGCGCGCGACGCGCTCCGGGCGGATGCCCGCGCGGTGGGCGGCGCGCGCGTCGACGTTGACGTCGAACGTCATCTGCCCGCTCGCGTCGTCGTCGGTGATGTCCTTGATCGCGGGATTGCCCGCCATCAGCACCTTGAGGTCGGCGACGGCACGCCGGAGGTCGTCGAAGTCGTCGCCGCGCACCCGCACCGTGATCGGCTTGGTCGACGGCGGCCCGCCCGCGATCTTGAGGAAGGTCACGCTCTCGGGCGCGGCGAGATCGGTCGTGCGCGGGCGCAGCTGCTCGATCATGGCATCGACGGTCCGCAGGCCCGGTGCGTGCGGCCGCAGCGCGACCAGCACCTGGCCGTAGTGCTCGCCGCGTCGCGGTGCGGTCTCCGTGTACTGGCGCCCGGCGTAGCTGACGATCGAGCGGATTTCGCGCGCGCGCGTGCCGGCGCGGATCCGGTCCTCGACCCGCTTGACCTGCTCGAGCGTGCTCGCGAGCGGTGAACCCACCGGCATCTCGACGTTCACGTAGAACAGGCGGATCGGATCGCTGGCGAAGAAGTCGCGGCGCACGCCGGTCTCCGTGATCACGGCCGCCGCGGCGAGGGCGACGAGAACGAGCCCGGTCGTGAGCAGGCGCAACGGGTATCGGATCACGCGCGCGAGGAGGCCCGTGTAGCGGCTGCGGATCCGGCGCAGAACGCGCCGGCGGCGACCCTGCATGCCGTCGGTGCGACGCAGGTTGATCCGTGCGGCCGCGACGTGCGCCGGCAGCATCCAGAACGCCTCGATCAGGCTGACGAGCAGTGCCGTCGTCACGACCAGCGGGACGACGAACATGAACTTGCCCAGGATCCCCGGCAGCAGCATCAGCGGCAGGAATGCGGCGATGGTGGTCGCCACCGCGCTCGCCACGGGCGTGCCGATCTCGCGGATGCCGTCGACGGCCGCGTCGATCGGTCCGGCACCGCGCTCCATGCGGTAGTAGATCGACTCGACGACGACCACGGCGTCGTCGACGAGCATGCCGAGCGCGATCACGATGCCGAGGAGGACGGTCACGTTCAGCGTCTGGTCGAGCCCGTAGAGTACCCAGAGCGTGCCGGCGAGGATGAAGGGGATGGCGATCGAGGTGAGCAGGGAGATCCCCGTGCCGAGGAACAGCCAGGTGACGAGCAGCACCATCGCGAGGCCGATCAGCAGGTTCGTCTGCATGATGTCCAGGGCCTCACGCGTGATCTCGGTCTGATCATCGGCGACCACCAGGCGCACGCCCGTGCGATCGGACAGCGCGTTGCGCTCGTCGACGTAGCCGTTGATCCGATCGACGAGGTCGAGCGTGTTGGTCCGGGCCTCCTTGCTGATGCCGAGCATCACCGCCGGCTGGCCCCGGAACCGCACCAGCTCCGCGTCCTCGCTGCGCCCGCGACTCACCGTCGCCAGCGTGTCGAGCGCCACCTCGCCCGCGGCGCTCGCCACCGGCAGGCGGCCGAGCACGGCCGGGTCCGCGGCCGTGCCGGTCACGCTGACGAGCCAACCACGCTCGCCCACCTCGACCCCGCCGGCCGCAAGGTCGCGGAAGTAGCCGCGGATCGTCTCGACGATCGCCCCCGGGGCAATGCCGTGGGCCTCGAGCGCCGCAGGATCGAAGCGCACCTGCAGCTCGGGCTGGTTGAGTCCGGTGGCCAGGATCGAGTCGACCCCGCGCAGCCGCTCGATGTCCTCCATCGCGGTCTGCGCCTGGCGGCGCAGCTGCTCGCCGCCGCCCGGCGAGGTGAGTACCACGGTCGCCGTGGGGAAGGCATTGGCGGTGGTGATCTCGGTGATGTCCGGGTCCTCGGCGTCCTCCGGGAGCTCATCCTCCGCCGAGCGGATCTCGCGGCGCAGGTCGGTCACGCGCTCGCGGAACGTGGCGTCGCTGATGTCCTCGAACCGCACGAGGATGTTGGAGACGCTCTCGCGGCTGGTGCTGGAGACGAAACGGATGTCGGAGACGCCCTCGATCGCGCGCTCCAGCGGGTCGGTCACCCGCTTCTCGATGTCGCGCGCGGTCGCGCCCGGCAGGACCGTGTTAATGTCGATCCAGTTGAAGTTGATGGTGGGGTCCTGCTGGCGCGGCAGCAGCAGGTAACTCGCGATCCCCATCGCGAGCACGAGCACAAACGTGACGTTGGCGAGGACGTGGTTGCGCAGCAGGCGGCGGTAGAACAACGCAGGTTACTCGACGACCCGCACGGGCTGGCCGTCGCTGAGGCCGTAGCGCCCCTCGACGACGATGCGCGTGGCGGCCGCCAGCCGGGTCGGGGCCGGGCGGCCCTCGACGGCGTCCGCGATTGCCCGGAAGCGGGCGCGCCCGTCGGCGACCACGAACACGCCCAGGCGCCCGTCACGCCGTACGAGCAGGTCGGCCGGCAGCGCGCGCGGATGGGCCACCCAGTGCACCCGCCCCGCGGTGCCCGGGATCGGGGCGGGACCGGTGAAGCGGAAGCGGGCGCGGCGCGTGCGGCTGCGGGTGTTGGCCGCCTCGACGATGGCGATGAGCTCGACCGGCCGGCGCTCGCCGTTGGCCAGAAACCAGCCGCGCCCGGCGGCGGCGAGGGTGGCTGCATCGGCCTCGGTCAGCCGTGCCCGCGATTCGATGCGGTCGCTGGCGACCAGCTCGACCAGCGGGCTGCCCGGCTGGACGAAGCCGCCCGGCTCGCCGGGGCGGGCGACCACGAGCCCGGCGAACGGTGCCGCGATCGTGCAGCGCTCGACGTCGCGCTGCGCGGCACTCACGCGCAGGCGCTGGGCGCGCACGCCGGCCTCGCGGGCCGCCCGCTCGGCCTCGGCCTCGTCGAGCGCGTCCGGTGGTGTGGCCTCGCGCTCGCGCAGCCGTCGCGTGCGCTCCAGGCGCACGTTGGCGAGGCGCAGCCGCGCCCGCAATTCGGCCAGGCGCGCCCTGGCCTGATCCAGGGCATTCCGGTAGTCGGTGCAATCGAGCCGGGCGAGCGTGTCGCCGCTAGCCACGCGCTCGCCGATCTCGACCGGCAGGGCCTCGACCTCGGTCGCCAGGCGCGCGGCCACGGGCGTGCGGGCGAGGGCCTCGACCTCCGCGGGCGCACTGCGCTCGACCGTGACCGCGGCGTCCTCGAGCGCGCGCACGGTCACGGCTTTCGCGCTGTCCTCCTGTGCGGCGGGCACCGCCGGCAGCAGGGCGAGCAGCAGGGCGAGCAGACACGCACGGACTGGAAGCATACGACGGCTCCCTGGCCCGCCGGGACGGGCAGCGGTGGATCGGGGGTCGGGCGTTCCGGGCGCTGCAAGCGTATACCGCTATGCGCGTCGAAAAAACCGGCCCGCAGCGGCGCGAGCGTTTCTCCGGCCCGGTCGCCGCGCGCGACTGCCTTCGCCCGGGCGGGCGGCCGCGGATGCCGAGCGTTGTGCGGCCCGGGGCAGCGCCGGGCCGGCACCGGGCTGCCCCG
>CAZVFN010000019.1:0-31193 GCA_964626335.1 uncultured Ectothiorhodospiraceae bacterium | reverse complement strand
GGGAGACGCTGCGCGGGCAGGCCGAGGCGACCGGGCTGCGCGAGCACGCCGGGCGCTTCGCGGTGCGCCGGCGGGCGCCCCCCGTCGGTCCCGGGGCGCTGTCGCGCAGCCCGCGCCTGCTCTGGGATCGCCTCGCGGACGGGCCGCTCGATCGCGTGACGCGGGTCGCCGGCCAGACCCGCCAGCGCGCGCTCGATCGCCGGGTCGAGCAGGGTATCGTCGGCATCGCCGGCTTCACGCCGACCGATGCGGCGCACGTGGCCGGCCGCCAGCGCACGTGGGCGGCCCGGCGGGCGCGGCCTGATCGACGCCCGCGTTTGCGGCGGGGCGTTCGTCGAGCGTTGCGTGGGCGCCGCATACTTTGCCATGACCGCCATCCCGTATTGACCGGGCGCAGGCGCGGCGCGAGACTTCATGGTCGACATTACGAGGCGCCGAACCGAAATCCGCGCGGCGACCGGGCCCGAAATCGACGGGCGCAGCGGGGCTTTCGTTTCACGCGCAACCGCTATCCATCAGGAGTGGCCAACCATGGCGGAATTTCCCAAGAGCGCGCAAGTGGTGATCATCGGCCAGGGAGGTATCGTCGGGGCCTCGGTCGCGCACCACCTGATCGAGCGGGGATGGGACGACATCGTCGGCATCGACAAGTCGGCCATCCCGACCGATATCGGCTCGACCTCGCACGCCTCCGATTTCTGTTTCGCGACCGCGCACGATCACATGACGTGCTACACGACCGGTTACTCGATCGAGTTCTTCGACAAGATGGGGCACTACTCGCGTATCGGCGGTATCGAGGTGGCCCGTCACGACGACGACGAGCGCATGGAGGAGCTCAAGCGCAAGGTCGATTCGGGCCGTGCTTTCGGGACGAACGTGCGCATCATCGGGCCGAAGGAGGCGAAGGAGCTTGTGCCGCTGATCGAGGAGGACATGGTCCAGGGGGCGATGTACGACCCGGATGCCGGTCTCGTCATCCCGCGCTCGCAGATCTTCACCGGCGAGCTCGTGCAGAAGGCCGAGGAGACCGGCAAGCTGCAGGCGTTCGCCAACACGCCGGCCAGCGGCCTCGAGATCGACAACGGCCGGGTCAAGGGCGTGCACACGCGCCGTGGCTACATCGAGGCCGACTACGTCGTCTGCTGCGCCGGCCTCTGGGGCCGTCTGATCGCCGGCATGGCGGGCGAGGATCTGCCGGTCATGCCGGTCGAGCATCCGCTGCTGTGGTTCGGTCCGTACGAGGAGTTCGCCGGCACGGGCAAGGACATCGGCTATCCGCTGCTCCGCGACCAGGGCAATTCCGCCTACCTGCGCGACACGGGTGACCCGAAGACGACCGAGGGCGGGCAGATCGAGTGGGGCTATTACGAGGAAAAGTCGCCCCGGATGGTGCATCCGCGCGACATCCTGGAGAAGGACGAGGCGCGCCTTTCGCCATCGCAGCGCGATCTCGAGATGGAGCAGATCATGGAGCCCCTCGAGCGGGCGATGGAACTGACGCCCATCCTCGGCGAGCTCGGTTATGACGAGAAGCGCTCGTTCAACGGCCTGCTGCAGGTGACCGCCGACGGCGGCCCGTCGATCGGCGAATCGGCCGAGGTGCGCGGGCTGTGGTACGTCGAGTCGGTCTGGGTCAAGGACGGGCCGGGCACGGGCAAGGTCGTCGCCGACTGGATGACGGACGGACGGACCGAGATCGATCCGCACGGCATCGACTTCACGCGCTACTACCCCTTCCAGAAGGAAGAGCAGTACATCGAGGATCGCTCCTACGAGACGGCGTTCAAGATCTACAACCCGCCGGTCCACAACCGCGAGCCGTACACCGCGGCGCGCAACATCCGCCAGAGCCCGTTCCACGAGCGCGAGGTCGCGCTCGGCGGCTACTTCATGGAGGCCGCCGGCTGGGAGCGGGCCCACGGCTATGCCGCCAACGAGGACAAGCTGCTCGCCAAGTGGGGCGATCACGTGCCCGAGCGCAGGGCCGAGTGGGACGGTCGCCACTTCTGGCGCGTGTCCAACGCCGAGCATCTCGAGCTGTCGGACAACGTCGGCATGATCAACCTGTCGCACTTCGCGATCTACGACGTCTCCGGTCCCGACGCCGAGGCCCTCATGGAGTACACCTGCGTGGCCAAGGTCGGCGGTGACACGCCGGTCGGCAAGGGCGTCTACACGCACTTCCTCGACCACGAGGGCGGCGTGCGCGCGGACCTCACCGTGCTGCGCATGGACGACCATTACTACCGGGTGATCGACGGCGGCGACGCGGGCAACCGTGACTACGTCTGGATGCGGCGCATGGCCGAGGATCGCGGCTGCGACGTGCAGGTCGTCGAGCGCTCGCCCGAGTACGGCTGCATCGGCCTGTGGGGCCCGAACGCGCGCACCACCCTGCAGGCGGTCGCCGACGACCCGGAAGCGCTGACGCCGGAGAACTTCCCATTCGCCGCCGTCCGGGACATCTCGGTCCAGGGTACACCGGTTACCGCTTTCCGCATCTCCTACGTCGGCGAGCAGGGCTGGGAGCTGCACTTCGAGTACGACGACGGCCTGGCCCTCTGGGACACGCTCTACGAGCAGGGCGTCACGCCGGTCGGCATCGAGACCTACGCCAACAGCCGCCGTCTCGAGAAGTGCCTGCGCCTGCAGAACGCCGACCTGAAGATCGAGTACAACCTGATGGAGGCCGACCTGGCGCGGCCCAGGGTCAAGGCGGCCGAATTCCACGGCAAGCAGGCCTACGTCGCCCAGCGCGAACGGGCGCACCAGCCCGCCTACCTGTGCACGCTGACGATGGACGACAACGTCGACGCCAACGGCGTGCCGCGCTACCCGGTGGGCCATCTTCCGATCATGGACCCGAAGAGCGGCGAGGCGCTGATCGACGACGTCGGGCGGCGCTCCTACGTCACGAGCGTGGCGTTCGGCCCGTCGGTCGGCAAGAACATCTGCATGGGCTACCTGCCGTACGCGTACTGCGCGGAAGGGCGCAAGCTCAACATCCAGTACTTCGGCGAGATCTACCCGGTCACCGTCGAGTCGGTGGGCTACAAGCCGCTGTACGACCCGAAGAACGAGCGCCCGAAGTCGTAAGACGCCCCGGGGCATTCGTCGAAAGGGCTGCTGATCCCGGGATGGGTCGGCGGCTTTCCGGGGTGCGCCGGGCACGGCGCACCCCGCCGTTGCGCCATTCAGGTCAGTGCGTGCGCTGCTGCGCCGGATGCACAGGGCGGGGGGTTGCCCAAAGGCCCCCGGGACTGGATCCGGCCGCTCTCCGGCTGGCGGACGTGGTGGGCTTGTGTACGCAAATACACGGCCGCTTCCGCCGTGTGTTCAATGGCGCCGGGGCGCGTCGAGGGGCCGCCTGCCGCCCGATGTCCCGGCTCGACCGACGGTCCGGCCCGCACCGACGGTCGAGGCGGGCGAGGCCGGGGCGCTGCCCGTGATGCCGGGCGAGTGTCGGTCCGAGCGAGTGCGTTACAGGTGCTGAGCGCCGCCGAACCGCTCGGGTGAGCGGGACGATGCGGTCGGCTTCGCGTAGTCGAACGGCCCCGGCAACACGGCGGCTGCGTGACAGGACCGGCGCCGCACCCCCGCACCGGCGCCACTGGTGGTCACTGCTGTTATAATGAACGCGTGTTTTGCCGAGTCGCGACCGGTGGTTTCCCAACCGCGAGCAACTGGCCCAACCCCGCTCCCCTGGCGGTCGTCGCGCCCCACGACCAGCCGCTCGACTCGCTCGATGAGGGCGCACTTCGGGGCTGGCAATCACTGCGCAACGCCAGTACGCGCGACCAGGCGTGCGGGTTCGTACGAAGGGGCACCCGCCGCATTGCTCGAACGCCCCATGCGGGTGGAGTTGAGAGAATGAGCTTGAGCGGCCCCCGGGGCGTCGACCCCCGCACCGTGTGATGCCCACCGAATTGCAACCGCTGCCGGTGGTCGGCATCGGCGGCTCGGCCGGCTCCCTGCAGCCCCTCCAGACCTTCCTGGCGACCCTGGCGGCGGATTCAGGGGCGGCGTACGTCATTGTCACCCACCATCCCCAGGGTGAGCGCAGCCTGCTGCCGGATATCCTGGCGCGACAGACGGCCCTGCCCGTGCAAATGGTCGAGGCGGGCGAGGCACTGGCGCCGGACCGGATTTACGTGGCGCTGCCGGACGACGGCTGGGTCCTGTCCCGGGGGCAGCTGGTCCGCTCCCGGGAAGTAGGGGCATCGGCAGAGCGCCGACCGCCCCATCCGATCGATGCCTTCTTCCGCTCCCTGGCCGAGGAGGCGGGCGAAGGGGCCCTTGCCGTGCTCCTCTCCGGCACGGGCAGCGACGGCGCGCTCGGCGTCCAGGCCATCAAGTCCCAGGGCGGCATGATCATGGCCCAGGATCCGGAGACCGCCGAGTTCGGCGACATGCCGGCCAACGCCATCGCCACCGGGCAAGTGGACTACGTCCTGCCCCCGCCGGACTTGCCCGCGACCCTGGTGGGCTACCTCCGCTTCCGCAGCCAGCGCCAGGCGCCCGCCGCCAGCCGTGCGCCGGCGATCCCCGAGGGGCTTCTGGGCCAGATCCTGAGCCAGGTGCGGCATCGCACCGGCCACGATTTCTCGGGCTACAAGGCCAGCACCCTGCAGCGCCGCCTGGAGCGGCGCATGGACCTGTGCCAGATCACCGATCCCCGGGCGTATCTGGACTACCTGCAGACCCATCCGGCGGAGAGCGACCACCTGCTCCGGGAATTCCTCATCAGTGTCACCCACTTCTTCCGCGACCCGGCCACCTGGGAAACGCTGGGCCGGACGCTGTTGCCGGCCATGCTGCAACGCGCGGCCCGGAACGGGCAGGAATTCCGCGCCTGGGTGGTGGGCTGTGCCACCGGTGAGGAGGCCTACAGCCTGGCCATCCTGATCCGGGAATGCCTGGGGGAGCGGGATCAGGCCCCCGAGGTGCGGATCTTCGCAACCGACGTCGATCGGGCGGCCATCGAGACCGCGCGGGTGGGGCGCTACCCGGCGGGGATCGTCCGGGATCTCGGCGAGCTGCGCCTGGTCCGGTTCTTCACCGCCGAGGGCGATACCCGCCGCGTCAGCCGGGAGGTGCGGGACATGGTGGTGTTCGCCGAGCACAACGCCCTCCAGGACCCGCCGTTCACCCACCTGGACCTCATTACCTGTCGCAACCTGTTGATCTACCTGGAGCGCGATCAGCAGGAGCGTCTCCTGGCGGTGTTTCGCTACGCCCTGCGCGATCGGGGTGGGCTGCTGCTGGGACCCTCCGAGAGCCCGGACCCGGAGAGCGCGATCTTCACGGTGGAGGCCAAGGAAGAGCGGATCTATCGGGTCGATCCGAGTGCGGCGCCGGCCAGGTTGCCGGAGATGCCGGGTCCCAGCCGCCTTCATCGGGGCCTGCCGTCCCAGCCACCCGACACGCCCACGGCCGGCGACGATGACGAGGGTTTCTCCCATCATGTGGAGCGCCTCCTGGCCCTGCAGTTCGCGCCGCCGGCGGTGGTGGTCAACGAGGGCGGCCACGTGGTGTATATCCACGGCCGCACCGGCCGCTTCCTGGAGCCCGCGTCCGGTCCGGCCCAGTATCGGCTCGTGGACATGGCCCGGCCAGGGCTGCGGGCCCCGCTGAGCGAGGCCCTGGGCGAAGTGGCGGGGGAGAGTGCAGCGGAGACGAGCCGGGTGGTCCCGATCCAGGGCGAGGACGACGCCGACCGGGTGCGGCTCGTGGTCCGCCGTATCGAGACACCCAGTGCCCTCAAGGGCTTTCGGCTCGTGGCCCTGGCATCGGCCGGGGGTGAGGAGGCGGCCCCCGCCGGTGGGGCGGGCGCGCCGGCCGGCGAGCACGCGGACACCGGCAGCGGCGACGCCGATGCGGAGGTCCAATTGCGCCGGGCGCTGGAAGACGCCCGTCAGGACAAGCAGGTGGCGGTCAGGGAGCTGCAGTCCGCCAACGAGGCGCTGCGGTCGCTGAATGAGGAGCTCCAGTCCATGAACGAGGAGCTGCAGAGCAGCAACGAGGAGCTGGAGGTCGCCAAGGAGGAAGTGGAATCCGTCAACCAGGAGTTGCGCAGCGTCAACACCGAGCTCCAGGCCCGGGTCGACGAGGTCACCGAGGCCAATGACGACCTCAAGAATCTCCTGGACAGCACCCATATCGCGACCCTGTTCCTGGACGAGGCCCTGAACATCAAGCGCTTCACCACCCCCGTGCGGGCGCTGATCGCCGTGCGCACCGCCGACATCGGTCGGCCCCTGGCGGAGCTGCGCATCAACCTGGACTACGACGGCCTGGTCGCTGACGCGGAGTCGGTCCTGGACAGCCTGGTCGCGAAGGAGGTGAAGGTGCAGTCGGCCGCCGGTCACTGGTACCTGTTGCGCATCCAGCCCTACCGCAGCACCCGCAATGTCATCCGCGGGGTGGTCTGTACCTTCCAGGACATCCAGGCCGCCCAGGGGGTGGCGCGCGGCGAGGCCTTCTTCCGGGCCATCGTCGACACCGTGCGCGAGCCCCTGCTGGTGCTGGATGGCGATCTGCGCGTCGTCTCCGCCAATGACGGCTTCTATCGCACCTTTCCGCTGGACCCGGAGGCGGTGGAGGGCCGGAGCCTGTTCGACCTGGCGGATGGCCAGTGGGACGATCCGGAATTGAGAGCGCGGCTGGCGGAAGTGCTGCCCCGGCATGAGGCCTTCCGTGACTTCGAGCTGAGCGTGAACGGGGGTGATGCCGGGCCGGTTCGGTTGCGCCTGAACGCTCGCCGGCTGCAAGTGGATGAGGGTCCGGCAGGAATCTTGCTTGCCATGGATGTGCAGGCGCCGGCGGGCGAGCCAACCGACACGAGGCCCGACCATGGGCAATGATGACAAGCTCGGGCCGCTGTCGCCGGCGGCCCTGCGGAAAGCGGCGCGTCAGCGCCTGGTGCAGGAAACGACGGATGTCTCCGACTGGAGCGGGGCGGATGCCCAGGCCCTGGTGACCGAGCTGGAGCTGCACCAGGAGGAGCTGCGGATCCAGAACGAGGCGCTGGCGCGGGCGCGGGATCGGCTGGAGACCGCCGAGAAGCGCTACCGCGAGCTCTTCGAGCACGCGCCCGTGGGCTACCTGATCCTCGACGGCGACGGCCGGATCCGGGAGACCAACCGGGCCGCCGCCGAGCTCCTGGCCCCGGGCAGCGACCCGGCCGGACGGCCGCTGTCGGCTTTCGTCGCCCCCGACTCCCAGGATGCGCTCCACCTCCACCAGCGCGCGCTGGCCGCCGAGGGCGAATCCCAGGTCGTCGATGACCTGGACCTGGCCGGCGCCGGTACACGCGCGCGCACCGTGCGCCTGGAGACGGTCGCGGACCCGGCGAGCGCCGATGGCGGCGCCCGTCGATCGCGTTGTGCCCTCGTGGACATCACGGCACGCACGGAAGCCGAGCAGGAACTGCGCGCGTCGCGCGACGAACTGCGGCAGTTCCAGGCGCTTCTCGAAGGCAGCCACGAGCTTTGTGCCATCGTCGACGCCGACTATCGGTACGTGTGGGTCAACCCGGCGTATAGAGCAAGTTACGGATTGCAGCACGTGGCGATCGAGGGTCACACCGTTGCCGAAATGCTCGGCGCCGATCACTTCGAGCGGATCGTCAAGGGTCCTTTGGACCGCTGCCTGGCCGGAGAAATCCAGCACTATGAATCCCGGCGCGACGATCCCCGTCGCGGCCGGCGCAAGCTGCTGGAGCGCTACTACCCCATCGATTTGCCCGATGGCGCTCAACGCCTGGCCGGCAAGGTGATCACCGATGTGACCGATGTCCGCGAGGCTGAAGCCGAGCTGGACCGCCTGGCCGAGATGCTCGAAGGCGCCGGACGAATGGCTGGTTTCGGTAGCTGGTGCGTCGATCTCGACGCGGACGTGGTCTGGTGGTCGGACGTGCTCTGTGAGATCCACGGCGTGCCGCATGGCTACGAGCCGACCGTCGACGAGGCCGTCGCCTGCTACGTGCCCGGCCATCGCGAACGCATCCGCGAACGGTTGACCGAGTGTATCGAGCACGGCGTAGCCTACGACGAGGAAGCGGCGATCATCACGGCCGACGGCCGCCGCTTATGGCTTCGCACATGGGGCGAGCCGGTGCGTGATGAGCACGGCCGCATCGCGCGCGTCCGCGGTGCTTGCCTGGACATGACGGCCCAGCGCGAGCGCGAACGAGAACTGCGCAAGCTCGCGCAGATCACGGAGCAGAATCCGGCCGCGATCGCGGTCACCGACACCGAAGGCCAAATCGAATACGTCAATGCCGCTTATGAGCGGGTGTCCCATTATGCCCGCGAGGCGTTGGTGGGCAACACGCCGGTGATCATCAAGAGCGGCCACACGCCCGATTCGGTCTATCGCGATTTATGGCAGACGATTACGAGCGGCGACGTCTGGACGGGCGAGCTGCAGAACCGTCGCAGCAACGGCGACCTGTACTGGGAATCGGCGGTCGTCTCGCCGCTCACCGACGATCAGGGCCGGATCACTCAGTACGTCGAGATCAAGCAGGACATCACCGCACGCAAGCAAGCCGAGCACGAGCTACAGGCGTCGCGCGACGAGCTGCAATCGCTGCTGCAATCCCGCACGGCATTGATCGACTCGCTGCCGGCCCACGTCGCCCTGCTCGATGCCGAGGGCACGATCGTCGACGTCAATGAGCAATGGCGCCACTACGGCAGGCAGCATGCGTCGCGGGATCCGGCCTTCGGCGTCGGAAGCAATTACATCCAGATATGCGAGTCCGCCAGCGGCGACCCTGCCGACGAGGCGGCGGATGTGGCGGCGGGTCTGCGCGCGGTGCTTGCCGGCGAGCAGCATCGGTTCTTGCTGGAATACCCCTGCCACGCGCCCGACGAGTTGCGCTGGTTCCGCGTCATGGCCAACCGGATGATGGCAGACGGGGCCAACACTGAACACCACGGCGCGGTCGTGATGCACGTCGACATCAGCGAGCGCAAGCGGGCCGAGCAGGAACGCGAGCGGCTGGCCGACCGGGATGCGCTCACCGGACTCTACGCGCGCGACGGCTTCATTCGGCAGGTGCAACAGCACACCGACGAACATGGCTGGCACGCGCCAGCAACGTTGGTGATGGTCGACATCGTCGCGCTGCGCGATGTCAATGATGCCTACGGCTACGACGGTGGAGATCACCTGCTGGTCGAGGTCGGCCGGCGATTGCAACAGCAGGCCGGCGAGTCGGGTCTGGTCGGCCGGGTCGGCAGCGACGAGTTCATGCTGTTCCTGCCGGTGAGTGGTGGTGAGGCGCTGGAGCCGCACCTGAGCCGCCTGCGCGAGGCGCTGTCCGCCCGGTTCGAGCTGGAGGGGGTCGGGCTCGAGCTCGGCTTCCGCATGGGCTACACGCGCCTGGGCGCGCATCAGCGCCGACCCGAGTATGTCGTGCGTGAGGCCGAGCGGGCCATCTTCCGACACCGCTCGCAACCGTCGAGAGACTGGGTCGCCTACGACGAACAGTTCAAGCAGGAGGCCGAGCAGCGCATCGAGCTGACCCGCGATCTGCGCCGGGCGGTCGACTTGGACCAATTCGAGCTGCATTTCCAGCCCAAGGTCGATATCGCCACGGGTACGCTCGTCGCCTGCGAGGCGCTGCTGCGCTGGAATCACCCGGAGCGCGGGATGATCTCGCCCGGCGTGTTCATCCCCATCGCCGAGCAGAGCCAGATGATCGCGCCGCTCGGCGACTGGGTGCTGCGGCGCGCCTGCCAGTACCTGCGCGAGTGGCGGGATGACGGGCTCGAGCCGGTGCGCGTGGCCGTGAACGTGTCGCTGATCCATTTCGAACGCCGTGATTTCGCGCAGCGCGTCCGGACCGTCCTTGACCAATTCGGCTTGGCGCCGGCGGAGCTGGCGCTGGAGGTCACCGAAAGCGTGTTCGAGGGCGAATCCGAAGCACTGCTCGAGCAGATGCACGCGCTGCGCGACATGGGGGTGCGCCTGGCCCTGGACGATTTCGGCACCGGCTATTCCTCGTTGGCGCACCTGCAGCGCTATCCCTTCGACGAGCTCAAGATCGATCAGGCGTTCGTCTTCCCCCTGCTCGAAGACGCGTTCAGCCGCAGCATCGTCGAGACGGTGATGACGCTCGCGCAGGCGCTCGAGACCGAGGTCGTGGCGGAGGGCATCGAGTCGGCGGCGGTGGGCGACCAGCTGATGGCGATGGCCTGTCGCTACGGCCAAGGGTTCTACTACAGCATGCCGCTGGAAGCGGAGGACTTCCGCTGGTTGCTGGCGCAGGGCAACCAGCTCCCGCTCAGTGGCGGCAGCACCCATTAGCAAGGATCACGACATGAGCGATACCGACACGACACTGCACAAGCGCGAGACCGGCATCGCCGGCCTGGACGAGGTCACCCGCGGTGGCCTGCCCGCAGGCCAGGCGACGCTGGTGCTCGGCGAGGCGGCGGCGGGCAAGACCGTGCTGGGCCTGCAGGTGCTGGCCCATGCCGTCGAACGCGGCGAGGGGGCGGTGTTCGTGACGTTCGAGGAATCGCCGGGCCAGATCGAGCGCGACGCGGCCTCGTTCCGCTGGGGGGCGTCCCTGATGGCGTCGCAGCGCTGGCAACTCATCGACGCGCGGCCCCCGCTCGACGCCGAGGCGGCGGGCGCGTTCGATATCGAGGGCCTGCTGGGCATCGTCGCCGCCGCGGTCGCGGACAAAAGCGCGACCTGGATCGTTTTCGACGGCATCGATCAGCTGCTGCAGTACCAGCCCGACACGCGAACGGCGATCAACCAGGTGCGCCGGATCAACGAGCATTGCGAAGCGCACGGCTGGACCCTGCTGCTGACGGGCAAGGCCATGGGCGAGGGGATGGCGCCGGCCCGCCTCGAGGGGGTCGAGTTCCTGCTGTCGGCCACCCTCGTCCTGTCCGCGCGGACCGTCGAGCAGCAGCTCAACCGGTCGCTGCGCATCGCCAAATACCGGGGCTCCGGGCACGTCGCCAACGAGCTGCCCATGCTCATCGACGACGAGGGCATCCACCTCCCCTACCACGAGGCGGCCGCGACCGGCGGGGGGGTGGCGACCGATGAACGCCTCAGCACCGGCATCGAGCGCCTGGACCGGCTGCTCGACGGCGGCATCTACCGCGGCTCGAGCCTGCTGATCTCCGGCCGCCCCGGCACCGCCAAGAGCACCCTCGCGGGCAGCTTCGCGCAGGCCGCCGCCGAGCGCGGCGAGCGCACGCTGTACGTGAGCTTCGACGAGCTGGAGGGGCCGTACGTGCGCAACCTCGCCGCGGTCGGCGTCGACCTGCGCGGCCCGATCGACGCCGGGCTCGTGCGCTTCCAGGATCGCTCGGCGTATGCCGCGCGCGTGACCGAGCACTTCCTCAACATTCGCCGCCTGCTCGACGCATTCAGCCCCCACTGCCTGGTCATCGACCCGATCTCCGCGCTGCTGAAGGCCAGCGCCACCGAGGGCGCGCACATGGCGACCGAGCACCTCATCGACCTGGTCCGGCGCCGCGGGATCACCACCGTGCTCACCTCGCTGAGCGGCGAGCAGGATCCCGAGGGCGAGGCCACGCAGGGCCAGGTCTCGACGCTGGCCGATAGCTGGATCGTGCTCGACTACAACGTCCGCGCCGGCGAGCGCAACCGCTCGCTGTCCATCGTCAAATCGCGCGGCTCGGCCCACTCGAACCAGCAGCGCGAGCTGCTGCTCTCCGATGACGGCATCGACCTCGCCGATGTCTACGAGCACGGCGCCGAGGTGCTGATGGGCACGGCGCGCGCGGTCAAGGAAAACGAGCAGGCCGCGGCCGAGCGCCGCCGGCAAAAGGAGCGCGAGCAGCGTCGCGCCGATCTCGAGCGCCGGATCGAGCAGGCCGCGGCCGAACGGCGACGCCTCGCGGACGAGCTGGCACTCGAGGAAGACGAGGTGATCGAGGTGGATCGCCAGGAGCGCGGTGACCGCGAGCAGATCAAGGGGCGCCGCGATCCCGAGGGCGACGACGCGGGCGGGCCACCCCCCGGCGATGCCGTCCGCAATGAGCAGGGGCATCGATGAGCAGCAACGAACCAACGGGCGAGTCGCCGATGCCGGTGCTGACGCTGTTCGTGACCGGCACCGCGCCGCGCTCGGAGCGCGCCCGCGCCAATCTCGCGCGCATGCTCGACTCCATCGGGCGCGGCGACCTTCAACCCCAGGAGATCGACCTGCTGGAACAGCCCGAGCAGGGCCTCACCAACGGCGTGTTCGCCACACCGAGCCTGCTGAAGGCGAGCGAGACCGGCGACGTCTCCATGCTCTACGGCGATCTCTCCGACGCGGATCGCCTGCATCGGTTCCTGGCCGATCTGGCCAGCGGCTCGTAGCCGCGCAGCCGTCCACCGAGACGCTCCAGCAGCGCCGACGGATCGGACCCACGGCAACCAAAGGTGGGCCATTACCCAGACGAGCCCTTGGTGATGGCCGCCTGACGGAGCGACGAATGGGCCAAAAGTTGAGCGAATCACTGCCACGGGGCCTTCTGGACCGTATCGCCGATGCGGTGATCGTGACCGATGCGCAACTCGACCCGCCCGGCCCGGTCGTCGTTTATGCCAACCCCGCCTGGGAACGAGCCACCGGTCTCAGTGCCGCCGGGATCGTCGGACAGACCCTCCGAGTGGCCGAAACCCGCCACGACTGCGGCACGCAACGCATTTCCATGGATGGTTTGCGACGTTGCCTCGAGGCCGGGTGCGGTTTTGATGGCGAGCTCGATGATTGGATCGATGGCCCGGCGAGTCGTACCGAGTGGCGCGTCGAGCCGCTCATTGAATCCGAGGGGCAGATTGCCGGCTTCTGGTTCATACAGCCTCACCCCCCTGTTGGCAGCCGTAGCGAGCGAGCCCATGCCTTCAACGTAATCCATGAGCTACGCCATCTGCTCGACCACGGGCAATTGGAGCCCGTGCGGGACCGCGAGCGGGTTGCCCAGACGGCCATGCATCTTACGGGGGCCGAGGCCGCTGTCGTCCAGGAACCGCAGGGCGCTCAGATGGTTGATCGGGCCGTTGTCGGTGCCGCCGAGGGCCGCGAGGGTATGCGCCTGCCGATCGAGGGCAGTGCTTCCGGTGATTGTTATACGGCGAACGAAACATTGTTGATTGCGGATGCTCAGAGCGATCCCCGCATCCAGTCCGGTCAGGAAGCATCCGATATCGGTTTCCGCGCGGGTGTGCTCGCACCACTGGTCCAGGGCGACCAACGCTTTGGCGTGCTCAAGGTCTTTTCGAGCTCGTGT
The DNA here is from genome assembly GCA_964626335.1 of uncultured Ectothiorhodospiraceae bacterium. Lineage (GTDB taxonomy): Bacteria > Pseudomonadota > Gammaproteobacteria > XJ16 > Halofilaceae > Halofilum. Next base: position 17,913 of record CAZVFN010000019.1, on the reverse strand, counting down.
AATGCCTTCACGCAGGCCGATCGCGGGTTCGTCGAAGTCCTGGCAGGCTTGCTCGCCGGGGTTTTGTATCGCGCATGGACCTACGAGATCCAGGCCGAGCGGCGCCGGCACCTCGTGGACGCGCTGCCGATGCTGGTGGCCTACGTCGATGCGGACCGCCGCTATCGCGAGGTGAATGCCGCCTATGCGGACTGGTTCGGATACCCCATCGCCGAGGTCTTGGGCAAGCATGTATGGCAAATCATCGGCGACGCCGGCTATGACCGTGTTCGCGCCTACATGGATCGCGTGCTGCAACATGGCGAGGCCGTCAGTTACGAAGAGACGCTCACGTTGTCCCCTGATCGTGACATCGTGATCTCTGTGGATTACTCACCGAGCGTGAGCCCGGATGGTGCCGTCGCCGGCTTCTACGCGCTGGTCCGCGACGTCACCAAGGCGAGGGCCGCCGAAGCCGATCACCTCACCGCGCTGCCGAATCGCCATCGCTTCGATGAGGAGGCGCACCGCCAGATCGAGGTCAGCGGGCGCCACGGCGGGCATCTGAGCCTGATCATGATCGATATCGACCACTTCGAGTGGTGGAACGATACATTCGGTCACCCAACGGGCGATCGAATCATCCAGGAAGTCGCCAGAAATCTCCAACAGCAGGCGCGAGCGAGCGACCTCGTCGCCCGCTGGGGTGGCGACGAGTTCGTCATCCTCGCGCCCGAGACGGCTCGCGACGGTGCCGTGGGGCTCGCCGAGCGCATCCGCGCCCACATCGCGTCCAAGTGCCGGGCCGAGGGCGAAGCGATCACACTCAGTCTCGGTGTCGCAGAGGCGCAAGCCAATGCGCTGTCATTGCGAAGCTTGGCCCGTGCCGCCGACGACGCCCTTTATGCCGCCAAGAACGCCGGAAGAAACCGCGTGCGCCGGTCGCGGTGACGCCCGTTACAGCCGCTGCGCGACTCGTATGCCGCGCATCGCGGGCGTCGGTGCCAGAACCGATGCGCGGCTCACCGAGCCTGGCCAAGCACCATGAGCGCCGCTGCGGGCAGCGTCCAAACCGATCGATCGTGGCAATGATCGCCTCAGTAACGGATATTCCGTGTCGCCGATCCGGGTTGCAGTCGCCTATTCAGCCAGCGTTTCCCTGGCTACCTGGTTGCGGCCACTGCGCTTAGCGCTATAGAGGGCATGGTCGGCGCGTGCCAGCAAGGTCTCGATGCGATCGGTCTCGGTTCGGGCCCCGGAGACGCCGAAGCTCGCCGTAACGTAGACCGAATCGCCGCTTGTGGGGATGGCCGTGCCCGCCAACGCGTGGCGCAGCCGCTCGGCCACGACGGCTGCACCGTCGAGCTCGGTCTCCGGCAACAGCACGGCGAACTCCTCGCCGCCAATGCGCGCGGCGAAGTCAGACCCGCGCTGGGCGCCACTACACAAATCGGCTACTGCCCGAATGGCGGCATCGCCCGCGGCATGGCCGTGCGTGTCGTTCAGCGACTTGAAATCATCGAGGTCGAACAGCACAAGTGACATCGGGCGCTGGTGGCGCCGGCAGCGGACCAGCTCTCGATCCGCTTGCTCAAAGAAGTGCCGGCGATTGGGCATACCGCTGAGCGCATCGTGGCTCGACAGGTGCCGAAGGTCCGCCTCCAGCGCTCTGCGGCGCTCGATCTCCTGTTCCAGCTGATCGCGCGCGGTTTTCTCTTCGGTAATGTCGCTCTGGATGGCCGTGTAGCCCACCAGCTCCCCGTCGTCCGAACGATCGGGATGAACGGACAGCCGGATCCAGTAGCGCTGCCCGTCGCGGTGGTAGTTGAGGATTTCGACGAGGAAACTCTCCTCGGCCGCCAGCTGCTGTGCCATAAAGGCCACTGTCCCGGGATCCGTATCCGGGCCCTGGAAGACATCGCCCGGTTTACGGCCCTGGAGTTCGTCGAGGCTGTAGCCGTACTTGCGCGTCAGCGCCGCATTGCACCAAGTGAGGCGGCCCTCGGGGTCGGTCATGATGATCCCCTCGTTTGTGTTCGCCAGTGCCTGTGCGACTCGCCGTTGGTGGCGCTGCGCCAGCCACTCCTCGGTGGTATCGCGGGAGACGCCCAGGAGGTGGCCGGGATGATCGCCATGGCCGTCCATGTGCTCGCCGAGCGACCGGATATAGCGGATCTCGCCGTCGCGCCGCTGGATGCGGCCAACGAAATCGAAGTCCCCTCCATGGCGTCCGATCTCTTCCAGGCGCGCACGGATCCGCTCTTGGTCCGGCTCCAGGTAGAAGGAGATAGCGGTCTCGATATCGGGCTGTGGTTCCTGTGGGGACAGGCCATGGATGCGATAGATCGGGTCCGACCAGGCGAGGGCGTCGTCGGCGAGGTCGACCGACCAATGGCCACAGGCCGTCAAGCGTTCGCTGACGGCGACGATCTGATCCAGCGTCAACATCGATATCTTCAAACACGGTGCAGTCAGAGGGTGATCGGTCTGTCGGGTCACGAGCCGCGTCAAAGACGCCGAACGCATGTGTCCGCCCATGCTCGGAAGGCAAATGAGGCCCACTCGTGTTGGTTCCGCCTCGCCCCTGTCCCTGGCGGAGGCTGACGCGGGCGCTGCTCGATTCGCCGGCCAATCCGACTCGGAGCCTGTCCGAGGAATTGGCGCTGTAGCGAGCGCGTGGCACAGCAGGCGGATTTTGGCGATTGTGAAACGATCATGGTGGTTGCGCCATGGGAGTTGAGCAATTGCCAAAAGATACCGCTGTGGAACGCGCGCAGTAGGCGACGGCTTTCTCGGACAGGCCCCGAGGGCGCGAGCTCGATCGCTGCCGTGCGCTTGGCGTGATAAACACCTCGGCATGGCGATAATAGCAATTTCGCAGAAGACGCGTGGGGCGGCGGTGCCCACGCGCTCGCCGAGCGCCTGGCGCGGTAGCGGTTGCGCGATCACGACCGCCGCCGTGGGACGGGCGCAGTCGGTATATGGGTCCTCCGACAGGCTCCGAGAAAGTACAGGGGAGCGGGAGAAGGGGGCGCGACGCTCACGCCCCTTCCCGGTCGGGTGACCGGTTGCCTCAGTAGTTGGCGTCCGGGAACTCGGCCTTCTTGCGGTTGACGTAGTCCTGCAGGGCCTCGTCGACGCCCGGGTCGATCGCCGGCGCCGCGTATTCCTCCAGCTTCTTCTTCCACATCCTGTTGGCCCGCTGCGCGGCATCGAGACCGCCCTCGGACTCCCACTGCTCGAAGCTGTTGTTGTCGGCGGTCGTCGAGCGGTAGAACGCCGTCTCGAAGTTGTTCTGCGTGTGCGTGCTGCCGAGGAAATGGTGACCCGGGCCGGTCTCGCGCAGCGCGTCCATGCCCTGGCCGTTCTCCGACGTGTCGATGCCGTCGAGGAACGTCTGGACCATGCCCAGCTGGTCGCAGTCGAGCATCAACTTCTCGTAGCTCATCGCCAGGCCGCCCTCGACCCAGCCGGCCGAGTGCAGCGCGAAGTTCACGCCGGCCAGCCCGGTCGTGATGATCGTGTTGGTCGACTCGGTCGCCGCCTGGGCGTCCGGGATCTTCGAGGCGGTCAGCGAGCCGCCGGAGCGGAACGGCACGCCGAGCCGGCGGGCGAGGTGGGCCGCACCGTAGAGCACGAGGGCGGGCTCCGGCGTACCGAAGGTGGGCGCCCCGGACTGCATCGACATCGAGCTGGCGAACGTGCCGAAGATCACCGGCGCGCCCGGCTTGACGAGCTGCGTGAAGGCCATGCCGGCCATCGCCTCGGCCAGGATCTGCGTCAGCGTGGCCATGATCGTCACGGGCGACATGGCGCCGGCGAGGATGAACGGCGAGATCACGCACGCCTGGTTGTGGCGCGCATAGACCTTGGCGGCGCCGAGCATGGTGCCGTCGAAGGTCATGGGCGAGTTGGCGTTGATCAGGCTCACGATGCAGCAGTGGTTGTCGACGAAGTCCTCGCCGAAGACGATCTTCGCCATGTCGACCGTGTCCCGCGCGCGGTCGGGGTGCGTCACCGACCCCATGAAGCACTTGTCGCTGTACTTCAGATGGCTGTACACCATGTCGAGGTGGCGCTTGTTCACCGGCAGGTCGACCGGCTCGCAGATGGTGCCCCCAGAGTGGTGCAGCGACGGATTCATGTAGGCGAGCTTGACGAGGTTCTGGAAGTCCTTGAGCTTGCCGTAGCGCCGACCGTTTTCCAGGTCGCGCACGAACGGGCTGCCGTAGCCGGGGACGAAGACCGTGTTCCTGCCGCCGATCTGCACGCTGCGCTCGGCGTTGCGCGCGTGCTGAGTGAACTCCGTCGGCGCGCTGTGCTGGATGAGGTTGCGGGCCATGCCGCGCGGCATGCGCACGCGCTCGCCGTCGACGTCGGCCCCGGCATCGCGCCAGATCTGCAGGGCCTCGGGATCGTCGCGAAACTCGATGCCGATTTCCTCGAGAACGGTTTCGGCGTTGTATTCGATCGTTGCGAGCGCGTCCTCCGAGAACGGCGCGTAGTAAGGCACGTTGCGCGTGGCGTAGGCCGCCTGGCTCGCGGACACGGCACCGCCGCGCGCGGCCTGTCGTGCGGCGCGACCGCCGCTCCCCCTGCGCCGTCTTTCAGTCATCGTTCGGTCCTCCCGTTGCGGCCGGCACGGTGACCGGGCGACGCCGTTCGCCGCAGATTCGTCCAGCCGGCCATGTGCGACCGCCGCGGGCGATGCCTCCCCAGCGGACGAGGGGCCGAGTCTGCCCGTTCTCGCCGGTTCCGGCTGACCCGGGGGCGACGCGCGCATTGCCGGTGGCGTCAGACCCGGCGGTGCAGCTGCGCCTCGTAGTGATCCTTGAGCCGCTGCGTGGCCACGGCGGCGTTGCGCATCAGGATCGAGGCCGTCACCGGGCCCACGCCCCCCGGCACCGGCGTGATGTGACCGGCCGTCTCGCGGCACGAGGTGTAGTTGCAGTCCCCGACGACGCGCTCGCGCCCGTCGCGGTCGATGACCTGGTTGATGCCGATGTCGATCACGGTGGCGCCCGGTTTGATCATGTCGCCGTTGAGCAGGTCGGGCTTGCCGACGGCGACGAACACGGCGTCCGCCTCGCGCGAGTGGCGACCGACATCGCGCGTCATGTGGTGGCAGACGGTCACGGTCGCGCCCTCGGCCATGAGCAGGAACGCGATCGGCTTGCCGACGATCTCCGAGTGGCCGATGATCGTTGCCTCCAGGCCCGCGAGCTGCACGCCCGTTCGCCGCAGCAGCTCGACCGACGCCATCGCCGTGCAGGGTGCCAGGTCGAGCTCACGGTAGACGATGTTGCCGATCGAGGCGGGGTGCATGCCCTCGACGTCCTTCAGCGGGTCGATCGCCGCCTGCAGCTGCTTGATCGACAGGCTGGCGGGTACCGGTCGCTGCACAATGATCCCGGTGACGCGCGGATCCGCGTTGAGCGCCCAGATGGCCGCGTGCAGCTCCTGCGGGGTGATGCCCTCGCGGTAGTGGCGCTCCTCGAATTCGATGCCGGCGCGCTCGCACTTGCGGCGCTGATTGCGGACATAGAACGCGGCCTCGGGATTGTCGCCGACGCTGATCGACACCAGCTTCGGGAACCAGCCGCAGGCCTTGAGTCCGGCGACGCGTTCCGCGACGTCGGCCAGGATCTCGCCCGCGAGTGTGCGTCCGTCGATGTCCTTGTCGTCCATACCGATCCCCGCCCCAGCCAGCGTCAAGGCACGCCAGTATAGCCGGGGCGGCGCCTGCAGTCGCGCCGGGCGGGGCGCCCTGACGCCGCGAGACACGGGATGACGCCTGTGTGCAACCGGCCGTCGCAATCGGACCCGCGGCCGAGGCGCGGCCTTGGCTAGACTTGCGACTTCATCGCGCTCGCGGTCTGCGGCCCGCGCGGGCGGCGCGGCGACGGGGAACCCCGAGGCCGGGATCCGGTCGAAGGTCGGGCATCGGCGCGCATGCCCGATCGCCGGCGGCCGCCGCCCGCCAGTTCGGGCATCGCCGGACCCATGATCGCCGGCTCCATGCAGGTGGTCTGCCCGCAGCGGCTGCAACCCGCGGCGCGCGGGGTGCGAAGAGTGCGACACGGGGTGCGTGCGCCGTTCCAACCGCCGCGTCCGGCCCCGGGTGCGGCGACGAGGGGGGTTCGGGCGGGTGTCGGCGCCGCGCGCGGCGCACGCCGAGCCAGCCGAGCCCGGTGCCGGGGCGCCCGGCAGCGGCTTGCGGGCGCCGGCCCGCAGCACACATAGTACTCGGGTTTGCTACACGCAACGGCAGGTGTGAGATGAAGATACTCGTTCCCGTGAAGAGGGTGGTCGACGCCTACGTCAAGGTGCGCGTCAAGAGCGACAACTCCGGTGTCGAGACCGCCAATACCAAGATGTCGATGAACCCCTTCGACGAGATCGCCGTCGAGCAGGCGGTCCGCATGAAGGAAGCGGGCACGGCCACTGAGGTCGTCGCGGTGACGATCGGACCGCAGCAGGCGCAGGAACAGCTGCGTACCGCGCTCGCCATGGGCGTTGATCGCGCCATGCACGTCATGGTGGACGAGGCGGCGGAGCCGCTCGCCGTGGCCAAGATCCTGAGTGCCGTCTGCGACCGGGAAAGCCCGGATCTGGTGCTGATGGGCAAGCAGGCGATCGACGACGACTCGAACCAGGCCGGGCAGATGCTGGCCGCACTGCGCGGCTGTGCCCAGGGCACGTCGATCTCGAAGCTGGAGACCAATGACGGCTCGATCACCGTCACGCGCGAGGTCGACGGCGGCCTCGAGCGGCTCAGGCTGCCGCTGCCGGCAATCGCGACCGTGGATCTGCGACTGAACGACCCGCGCTATCCGAAGCTGCCGAATATCATGAAGGCGAAGAAGAAACCGATCGAGCAGCACTCGCCCGGTGACCTCGGCGTCGACCACACGCCGCGTCTGAACACGGTTAGGGTCGAGGAACCGCCGGGACGCGCCGCCGGCATCAAGGTTTCGAGCGTCGACGAGCTGGTCGACAAGCTCAAGAACGAAGCGAAGGTGATCTGATGAGCTCCATTCTCGTTTACGCCGAACACGACAACAGCCAGCTGAAGTCGGGCGCGCTCTCCGCGATCGCCTGCGCGCAGGAGATCGGCGGCGACATCGACCTGCTGGTGACGGGCAACGCTTGCAGCGATGCCGCGCAGCACGCGGCGACGGTACCCGGTGTGCGCAGGGTCCTGCTGGCCGAGGGCGAGCACCTGGAGCACCACGTGGCCGAGAACGTCGCCCCGATCATTCAGCGCCTGGCGGCGGATCATGACCATGTGCTGGCGGGCGCCAGCACCGGTGGCAAGAACATCATGCCGCGCGTGGCGGCCCTGCTCGACGTGCAGCAGATCTCGGACATCGCGAAGGTGGTGTCCGCCGATACCTTCGTGCGCCCGATCTACGCCGGCAATGCGATGGCGACGGTGCAGTCGAGCGATGCCATCAAGCTCATCACGGTGCGTGCGACGTCGTTCGAGCCCGTCGAGGCCGGGGGTGGCAGCGCCGAGGTCGAGAGCGTCGATCCGGGTGCCGACGCCGGCCTGTCGCAGTTCGACGGGGCCGACCTGACCGAGTCCGAGGGGCCCGAACTGACCACGGCGCGGATCGTCGTCTCCGGGGGCCGCGGCGTCGGCTCGGCGGAAAACTTCCAGCTCATCGAGAGCCTTGCGGGCAAGCTGGGTGCGGCCGTGGGCGCCAGCCGCGCGGCGGTGGACGCGGGCTACGTACCCAACGACTACCAGGTCGGCCAGACCGGCAAGGTGGTTGCCCCGGATCTGTACATCGCCGTGGGCATCTCCGGTGCGATCCAGCACTGGGCGGGCATGCGCGAGTCCAAGGTGATCGTGGCGGTCAACAAGGACCCCGAGGCACCGATCTTCGAGGTCGCGGATTACGGCCTCGAGGCCGATCTGTTCGAGGCCCTGCCGGCGCTCGACCAGGCCGTCGGGAACTGACCGGAAACGTCTGCTGCGCGGCGCCCCCGCGCGGGGCGCCGCTGCCGCTGGATGCGGACTGGACGCGAGGCGCCCCGGCCACGTTGCCATTCGACCGCAAGGGGACTAGGGTGCAGGAAAGGCGCTCCGGGGGTCCGACGCGATGGCGGAAGAGAATGGCAGTGTCATCGACCTGCGCCGGCTGCGTCGTTCCTGCGCCGAATGCTCCCTGCGCACGCTGTGCCTGCCGGCCGGCATCAGTGGTCGCGATCTGAACAGCCTCGACCGCGTCGTCCGCTCCCGCATGCCGCTGCGCGTCGGCGAGAGCCTGTTCCGCGCCGGCGACTCGTTCGAAAGCCTCTACATCGTTCGCGGGGGCTGCCTGCGGACGACGCAGCGCTCGGGCGACGGTGACGAGCAGGTGATCGGTTTCCATCTCCCCGGCGAGGTGGTCGGCCTCGATGCCATTAGCGAGGGCTGCCACCACTGCGATGCGACCGCACTGGAGCGCACCAGCGTGTGCGCCGTGCCGTTCGACGACCTCGAGCGCACCGCCGGCGAGGTACCCGGCCTGCAGCACCAGTTGCTGCGCATCATCAGCCGCGAGATGTTCCAGGACCAGCAGCACCTGGTCGCGCTCGGGCGGCGCACGGCCCGCGAACGCCTGGCGATGTTCCTCCTCAGCCTGTCGCGCCGGCTGGAAGCCGCGGGCTACCACGGCGATGCCTTTCGCCTGCCGATGTCCCGCGAGGACATCGCCGGCTATCTCGGCCTGGCGCTGGAGACCATATCCCGGCTGTTCGGGCGGATGGCGGCCGAGGGCGTGATCGAGATCGACCGGCGCAACCTGCGCCTGCTGGATTCGGACCGGCTCGAGGCCATCGCCGGGGACGCCGAGGCGCCGAGAACCGGATCGGGGCTCGGCAGCGACCGCTCGGGCACCTGACTCGCTTCGGCCGCGCGCGGTTTCCCCGGCAGCCGCCTACGCCTCGTCCGGGCCCTTGAGCCGCCGCATCGCCTCGAGGGTCTCGTCGCTGACGTGATGCTCGATGCCCTCGGCGTCCTGCAGGGCCGTCTCCTCGGACACCCCCAGCCAGCGCAGGAACTGCAGCACGATCGCGTGCCGGGCCCGGGATGTCTCCGCCATGCGCCGGCCGTCATCGGTGAGAAAGATGGCGCGGTAGGGCTCGCTCGAGACGAGCCCGTGCTCGCGCAGGCGGCGCACCATCTTGGCGACGGTCGCCTGGCGCACGTCCATGCGGCGAGCGATCTCGACCGCGCGGGCCTCGCCCTTGGCGTCGATGAGGTCCGCGATCAACTCGACGTAGTCCTCGACCAGCTCTGTCTCGTGCGCCTTGCGCACGCGCGCATGCTGGCGCGCGTGGGCATCCGCCGGCAGGATTTCCCCCGGTTTCTCCGCCGAGGTCACGTGGGCGAGCGGGCTGTTGCGGGGCATCGCGCGATCCGTCCGGGCCCGGGAGTTGCGGACAAGGGCGGCAGTATAGCAACCCCGCGACCGGCTCCGGTATGACGCGGGATCGCGCGCATCGCGGAGTCGATGGCGACCCCTGCCGGCTTGTGCCGGGCGCACGGTCCACGCCTGACGATCAACGCCGGGGATGCCGTACTCGCTCCGGTGGTGGCCGACGGGCCTGCCGCGGCGCCGGTCGGGATGCAATCGTGATCGCCGACCGCGGCACCCGCAACCGCCCGGTCGCGCCTGCGTTCCGCCGTGGGTGCCGACGCACGGACCCGGGGCCCGCCGATGTGATCGGGCGCATCGGCGGCCGGTCACATGTTGGGGTAGTTGGGCCCGCCGCCGCCTTCCGGCGCGATCCAGTGGATGTTCTGCGACGGATCCTTGATGTCGCAGGTCTTGCAGTGGATGCAGTTCTGGGCATTGATCTGCAGCCGCGGATTGGCGCCGTCGTCGTCGCGAACGATCTCGTACACCCCGGCCGGGCAGTAGCGCTGTTCGGGCGCGTCGTAATAGGCCAGGTTGTAGTTCACCGGGATCGAGTCGTCCTTGAGGGTCAGGTGAACCGGCTGCTCTTCCTCGTGGTACGTGTTCGTCAGGTACACGCTCGAGTTGAGGTCGAAGCTGACGAGACCGTCCGGCTTCGGGTACTCGATCTTCGGCATGCGGTCGACCGTCTTGAGCGTCTCGTGGTCGGCGTGCTTGTGGTGCAGGGTCCACGGCAGCTTGCCGCGCAAGATCTTGAGGTCCAGCCCGCTGTAGATCGAGCCGAGCACCATTCCGAAGTTCGCCGCCGCCGGGCGGAAATTGCGGGCCTCGTGCAGCTCGCGATGCACCCACGAGTGGCGGTAGCGCTGTTCGTAGCCCGCCAGCGTCGCCGGTGCCTCGTCGCCCTGCGCCAGTGCCTCGGCGACACTCTCGGCGGCCATCATGCCGGTTTTCATGGCGGTGTGGTTGCCCTTGATCTTGGGCACGTTGAGGAAACCGGCAGAGCAGCCGATCAGGGCCCCGCCGGGGAACGCCAGCGTCGGCACGGACTGCAGCCCGCCCTCGTTGAGCGCGCGCGCCCCGTAGCTCACCCGGCGACCGCCCTCGAGCGTCTCGCGGATGGCGGGGTGGGTCTTGAAGCGCTGGAATTCCTTGAACGGGTTGAGATGCGGATTCCGGTAGTCGAGGCCGACGACGTAGCCCACGTACACCTGGTTGTCCTCGAGGTGGTAGAGGAACGAACCGCCCCAGGTCTTGGTGTCCATCGGCCAGCCTGCCGTGTGGACCACCGTACCCAGCTTGTGCTTCGACGGGTCGATCTCCCACAGTTCCTTGAACCCGATGCCGTAGGTCTGGGGATCGCTGTTCGCGCGCAGCCCGAAGCTCGCGATCAACTGCTTGCTGACATGGCCCCGGCAGCCCTCGGCGAACAGCGTGTACCTCGCGTGCAACTCGATGCCCGGCTCGAACGACTCTTTCGGTTCCCAGTCGCGCCCGACCCCCATGTCGCCCGTGCGCACCCCCTTGATGCGGCCGTCCTCGTGGTACAGCGCCTCCTGGGCGGCGAAGCCGGGGTAGATCTCCGCGCCGAGCGCCTCGGCCTGCTCGCCCATCCAGCGGCAGACGTTGCCCATCGACACGATGTAGTTGCCGTCGTTGTGCATCTGGCGCGGCAGCAATGAGAGCGGGATGTTCAGCGCCGACTGCCTGCCGAGCACCATGAACTTCTCGTCGCTGACAGGGGCGTTCAGCGGTGCCCCCTGGTCCTTCCAGTCGGGCATGAGCTCGTCGAGGGCGGTGGGCTCGAGCACGGCGCCGGAGAGGATGTGCGCGCCCACCTCCGAGCCCTTCTCCAGCACGGCCACGCTGATCTCGCTGCCGCTCTCCTCGGCGAGCTGGCGCAGCCGGATCGCGGCGGCCAGGCCCGACGGGCCGGCGCCGACGATCACGACGTCGTATTCCATCGCTTCGCGTTCGACTTCCACCGTGAGTCCTCCTCGGCCGGGCTGGCCGACTGCGTGCGCCGGGCTGTAGGACCGCCTCCGATGTTCGATTCGGCGCTGGTCTCGGCCTGGATTGGGCGATGACGGAACGGGCTCCTCGAAGCGCAGCCCGGGCGTCTGGATTCTGCCGCACCACCGTTGGTGTCACAAGGGAGTCCCCGAGTTCCGCACCGCAGTGGGCGGGCGTTTCGCTCGCCTGCGCCGTGCCGCTCCGCGCGGGTGATGCGATACACTTGGAGGCCCTGACACAGCGCGGAGATCCCCCACGTGGCGGACCCCCTGCACGAACTTCTGCAAGAGCGCGACGTACTGCTCGCCGATGGCGCGACCGGCACGAATCTGTTCGCCATGGGCCTGGCGACAGGCGAGGCCCCCGAGGCCTGGAACATCGAGCATCCGGACCGCGTGAAGGCGCACTACAAGAGCTTCGTCGATGCCGGTTCGGACGTGTTCCTGACCAACTCGTTCGGCGGCACGAGGGATCGCCTCAGGCTCCACGGGGCCGAGGACCGCGTCGGCGAGATCAACGAGGCGGCCGCGCGCCTGGCGCGCGAGATCGCCGACGCGGCGCAGCGGCGCGTGCTCGTCGGCGGCAGCATGGGCCCGACGGGCGAGTTGTTCGACCCGCTCGGGGCGCTGACCCGCGAAACGGCGGTGGCCGCCTTCCGCGAGCAGGCGCAGGCGCTGGCTCGCGGCGGCGCCGACGTCCTCTGGATCGAGACCCTGTCGGCGCAGCAGGAGGTCGACGCCGCGATCGAGGCGGCCCGCTCGACGGGCCTGCCGGTCGCGTGCACCGTCAGCTTCGACACGAACGGGCGCACCATGATGGGCATCACGCCGCATGAATTCGCCGACCACTGCGCGCATGACCCCGACCACCACCCGACCGCGTTCGGCTCGAACTGCGGTGTGGGGGCCGCCGAGCTGCTGGTTGCCAGCGTCAACATGCGTGCGGCCGCGGATCCCGATTCGCCGCTGATCGCCAAGGCCAACTGCGGTATTCCCGAATGGCAGGGTGACCAGATCGTCTACAACGGCACCCCCGGATTGATGGCCGAGTACGCGCTGCTCGCCCGCGACGCCGGCGCGTCGATCATCGGCGGTTGCTGCGGGACGACGCCCGCGCACGTGCGCGCGATGCGCGAAGCCCTGGACACGCGCCCGCGCGGCGCAGTGCCCGACATCGAGACGATCACCGCGCGCCTGGGCGAGGTCACGGCGGGTGGGCGGGCCCAGTACGCCGGCGAGCTCGATCCCCGGGCGGGTGTCGCCGGTGCCGGGCGCAGCGGGCGCGGCAATCGCCGCCGGCGCGGGCGCGCGGCGCCGTGACGGCGCCCGGCGGACAACGGCCCGTCGCCGGCTCGCCTGCCGAGCGCCTGCGGGGGCGACTGGGCGAGGACCGGTTGCTGGCGATGCCCGGGGCTTTCGATGCGATGTCCGCCCGGCTCATCGAGGAGGCCGGCTTCCCGCTCGCGTTCATGAGCGGCTTCGCGGTGTCGGCGTCGCATCTCGCCGGTCCGGACGCCGGGCTCATCTCGCTCGGCGAGATGCTCGAGCGCGGCCGCGAGATCTGTGCGGCCACGGATCTGCCCGTCATCGGCGACGGCGACACCGGTTTCGGCAACGCGGTGAGCGTCCGCCGCACGGTCCAGTCGTATGCGCGCGCCGGCTTCGCCGCCATCATGCTGGAGGATCAGGTGAGCCCGAAGCGCTGCGGGCACACGCAGGGCAAGCAGGTCGTGCCCCGCCACGAGGCCGAGACCCGCCTGCAGGCCGCGCTGGACGCGCGCGACGAGGGTGCGGACATCCTCGTCATGGGGCGTACCGACGCGCGCGGCCCGCTCGGCCTCGACGAGGCGATCGCGCGCGCCCGCCGCTTCCGCGCGATGGGCGCCGACATCACCTTCCTCGAGGCCCCCGCGACCGAGGACGAGATGGCGGCCTACTGCGATGCGGTGCCGGGGCCGAAGATGGCCAACATGATCGAGCACGGGCGCACCCCCTACCTGGCCCCGGAGCGCCTCGAAGCCCTCGGCTACCGGATCGCGGTGTATCCGCTGACGCAGCTCTCGGCGGCGATCCGCGCGATGCGCGCGAGCCTCGCGGCGCTCGCCGAGGGCCAGCCACCGAGTGGCGTGCTCGACTTCGCCGAGCTCACCGAGGCGGTGGGCTTCGACCGCTACCACCGCCTCGCGGGGCGCTACACGGACTGACCGGCATGGCCAGGGACGGCGAGCGGGGGTTGATCGCGCTGTTCACCGATTTCGGTGTGACCGGGCCGTACGTCGGCCAGATGCACGGCGTGATCGCCGCCGTCGATCCGACGCTGCGCGTCATCGACCTCATGCATGATGCGCCGCAGTTCGACCCCGGCGCCTCGTCCCACCTGCTCGCCGCCCTCGCGGACCACCTGCCGCCGGGGACCGTGACGGTCGGCGTGATCGATCCCGGCGTCGGCACCGACCGGCGACCGTTGGTGCTCCGGGCCGACGGGCGCTGGTTCGTCGGCCCGGACAACGGCCTGTTCGACGTGATCGCCGCGCGCGCCGGCGAGACGCGCCGGTGGCGGATCACCCGCCCGCCCGACACGGGCGCGGCCACGTTCCACGGTCGTGACCTGTTCGCGCCCGTGGGCGCGTCGATTGCCCGCGGCGATCCCGTGCCCGGTGAACCGGTCGAGGCGGCTGTCCCCCGCGGCGCGGGAGCGGAACGGTCCCGGGTCGTCTACATCGATGCCTTCGGCAATGCCATGACCGGCCTGCGTGCCGCGGGCCGCGCCACGGGCGACGTCGTCGTCGCCGGCGGGCGCCGGATCGCGGGTGGCCGCATGTTCGCGGACGTCGAGCCGGGCACCGTCCTCTGGTTCACCGACTCCATCGGCCTGGTCGAGATCGCCGTCAACCAGGGCAGCGCCGCTGCGACGCTCGGCCTCGAGGTGGGCGCCGCCGCAACCTGGCACGAGCCATGAACGCAGATGCGCACGACGGATTCGACTGGCAGGCCTGGCGGCGCGAGGTCCGCCGCGACCGCATCGATGCGCGCACGGGCCTGGCGGCGTCGGACCGCGATGCGCGCAATGCGCGCATCGACGCATGGCTGGGGCGCGGCTTCGCCGGCCTCGCCGGGCTCACGGTGGCGTTCTGCTGGCCGTTCCGCGGCGAGCCCGACGCCCGCTTCGCCATCCGGCGCTGGCGCGCGGCGGGCTCGACGGCGTGTCTGCCGCAGGTCGCCGGGCCCCGGCGGGCGCTGATCTTTCGCCAGTGGTGGCCGGGCGCGCCCATGGCGACCGGGGTCTACGGCATCCCCTACCCGAGGGACACGCCCGAGTGCACCCCGCAGGCCCTGGCCGTGCCGGTGGTCGGCTTCGACCCCGAGGGCTACCGGCTCGGCTACGGCGGCGGCTACTTCGATCGCACGCTGGCCGCCATGGAGACGGCCCCGGTCACGGTGGGCCTGGGCCATGCGGTCGCGCGGCTCGGGACGATCCACCCCCGGGCCCACGACATCCCGTTCGACTTCATGGTCACAGAGGTCGGGATCGAGGCCCGCATTGGCGAGCGCCTGCAGTCCGTCCGCGTCGAGCAAGCGGACGTGCGCGTGCGCCAGCTGATCGCCGAGCGCGGGCTGCAACCGCGGGAGCGGAACGCCAACCCCGAATGAACAGGAATGGACACGAATCGGTTTCGTGGTGAGGCCGGACTCCGTGGGGTCCGGGCGTCACGCTGGGCGTGATCCCCCCAGCGTGAACCATGGACAGACGCACAAGATCGTCGACGATCCGGTTCGGGAGCCGGCGTGTTGTCCAGCAACCCCTCTTGATCCGAATCCATCCGCGGTGGTCGACAAGGACGCCCGCTCCTGCAGTCAAACGGGCGCGGCTGGACGAAGCGACCGATCGCCGCCGCATATCCGTGTCCATTCGTGGTCATGCGCAACGAAGGTGCGTGCGCGAGCTAGTCGCTGACGCGGGCCAGTATCCGGTCGAGGGTGCGCGCCGGCAGCAGGCGCCGCAGCGCGGCGAACAGGTAGGTCGGCAGGGTGACCGGGTAGCGGGCCTTCGGGCGGCGGCTTTCCAGGGCGCGCACGAGGCGCTTCTGTACGGCCCCCGGACCGCGCGTGAACGGGGCCGGTTCCCCGTCCGGGCGGCGGCGCTTCTGCATGCGTTCGTAGCGCGCGCGATGCGGGCTCCGGCTCGGGTCGATCCAGCGGAAGAAGGCCGTGTGCGAATTCTCGCGAAAGCGGCTCGTGATCGGGCCCGGCTCGATCAGGCTCACGTACACACCGCTGCCGGCGAGTTCCAGGCGCAGGGTGTCGGTCAATCCCTCGATCGCGAACTTGCTCGCGTTGTATGCGCCGCGCCACTTCAGCGTCACCAGCCCGAGCACCGAGGCGTTCTGCACGATCCGGCCGTGGCCCTGCGCGCGCATGGCCGGCAGCACCCGGTTGGTCAGCTCCAGCCAGCCGAGGACGTTGGTCTCGAACTGGGCCCGCAACGCCGCGCGCGGCAGATCCTCGACCGCACCGGGCTGGCCGAAACCGCCGTTGTTGAACAGTGCATCGAGGTGGCCGCCGGTACGGGCCAGCACGACGTCGACCGCTGCCTCGATGCTGACCGGATCGTCGAGGTCGAGCTGCAGCGCCTCCAGGCCTTCCGCGGCCAGCCGCTCGACATCCGCCGGCTGCCGCGCCGTGGCGAATACCCGCCAGCCGCGGGCGACCATCGCGTGGGCACAGTGGTAGCCGATGCCACTGGAACAACCGGTGATCAGCAGGGTGCGGGGCGCGCTCATGGCCGGGCTCCGGTCGCCACGGGCGCAGGGTAGCGTCCCTCCGCGGCCGACGCGATCCGCGCTGCGCGGAATGCTCGGCGGGCCAGGAGCCCAGCGGCTCGCGCAAGCGAGAGGCCAGGTCCACGCAGGTACGCGGGCAGCACCGCGGCGCGCGCGCGTCGAGGACGGGTCCGGTGGCCTCGTGTCACCGGGCCAGCTCGCCGATCGGGACCGCATCCGCCGTCATCGCCCCTGCAAACAGCCAAGGGTACGTTTACACTGCTGCGGACGGGGGTTGCAGGTGAGGATCGCCGGCCGTTCCCGGACCGGCGAATGCGGTCCATTTACAGAGGGACCAGGGGGGTGACATGTGGAATGTGCCGCTACTCGTGTTGGTAACGTTGCTGTACGCGGCCTACAATCTCCTGGTGAAGGTGTCGAGCCGGAGTGTTCCGGATGACACCACGACCACGATCCTGTTGACCGTCGCCCTCCAGGCGGCCGCACTTTCGTTCTCGCTGGGCTTCATCGGCTACTTGCTCCTGCGCGCCGGTCATTCCTTCGCGGTGACGCCGACTGCCTTTGCATGGGCCGCCGCGGCCGGATTCGCGATTGGTGCGGCCGAGGTGTGCTACTTCTATCTGTTCACCGGGCTCGGCGGGTATGCCCCCGCGCCGGCCAACGTCGTGATACCGACCGTCGTCACGGGCACGGTGGTGCTGTCGATGATCGCCGGTATCGTTTTCCTGGGCGAGTCTGCCGGATGGCGGCAGTGGACCGGGGCCGCGATGGTCATCGCCGGTATCGTTGTCATGTTCACGGGACGCGGGACCGCGGTCGCTTCGTGATCCCGGCCACGTCGCCGAACGGCGCGCCCGCGTCGGTGTGGGCGCCGCGTTGCCGGTGGCGCATTCTCGGGCGGTGCGGCGAATGGGCGCTGGACATGCCCGGCGCGGGCCTGCGCTCAGGCGGCGCGCTCGCGGACGGGCCCGAGCCAGCGCTGGTAGATACGGTTGGTGACCCGCTCCTGCATCGTGCGCACGCGCGCCTCGCGGTCGCGCAGCACCTCCTCGGGTGGCTGCACCGTCGCCGAGACCGGGGCCATGTCGTAGCCGTAGATGTCGACCCAGTTCGCGAGCAGATCGGGTGTCACCTCGGTGTGCGCGACCGTTGCGACCATGTTGCCGCGCGCGAAGGCCTGGTCCGGGCAGAACCGACTCGAATAGAGCGGCGTTGCGTCCTCGGGCAACTCGAACGCGTCGTGGTGCCAAACGAGTACGTCGAATCCGCCGCCGTCGTCGCGACCGAGCCACTCCTGCGCGGCGGGCGAGTCGCTCTGCGTCATCCGGTGCCACCCGATCTCCTTGGCCGACATCGGCGCCACCCGCGCCCCGAGCGCGCTGGCGCAGAGTTGCGAGCCGAAGCAGTGACCGAGTACGGGCATGTCGCGCTCGGCGGCCCGCCGGATCAGCGCGACCTCGTCGTCGATCCAGCCGTAGCCGTCGTTGACGCTCATGGTCGCGCCGAGGAACGCCAGGCCGGCGAAGGGCTCCGGATCGGATGGCACGGCATCGCCGCGATCGATCGCGCAAAGCCTGTGGTTCAGGCCCGCAGCATCGAGGGTGGCCGTGAGGTGGCCGGACTCGATCCAGTCTTCGTGGCGGACGATCAATACGGGTTTCATGGTGTCCCCTCGACTAGCGTTGCGCGCCGGCGAGCCTGCCGGCCGGGGCCCGGCCGCGGCCCGCGACG
>CAZVFN010000018.1:0-31534 GCA_964626335.1 uncultured Ectothiorhodospiraceae bacterium | reverse complement strand
GGCAGGCCCAGCTCGTCCGGGGGCGGCGGCACGCGCAGGGCGCCGGGCGCCGCCTCGGCCTCGGCGGCCGCCAGCTCGATGTCCACGCCGGTCGCCTCGATGTAACGCACCCGGAGCACCGCGCGCAGCAGCACCGCGGGCGCCCAGTCGAGCCTCAGCCGCTCGATGCGCACGCGCGCGCCGCCCGCGCGCACTCGCAGCCCGTGCACGGTCAGGGGCCCGATGAGGCGCCCTTCGGCGGCTTCGAGCGTGATCGCCGCGGGCAGGTAGGGTCGCGCGCGCTCCAGCGCGAAGTGCAGCCCGGCGGGCGTGGCGGCGATCCAGGTCAGCGCGGCCGCCAGGAGCAGGCCGAGCACGAGCAGGCCGGCTCCCACCCGCACGCCGATCCGCCGCAGCCGCCGCCGCCCGCGGCGCGAGGCGGGCTCGCGGGGCGGATCCGGTTCCGGCGGGTCGTCGGACGCGCGTTCGCTCACAGGTTCACCCCGAGGCTCAGGTGCAGCCGCGGCGATTCATCGCCGTCGAGCGCCTTGGCCACGTCCACGCGGAACACACCCACCGGCGAACGGTAACGCAGACCGACACCCGCCGCGGTGCGCAGCGCCACGTCCCAGTCATTCATCGCGTTGCCCGTGTCGACGAACACGGCCGCACCCCAGTCCCCCCGGATCAGTTGCTCGAGCTCGACGCTGCCCACGGCGAGGTGACGGCCGCCGACCACTTTGCCGCGGGCGTCGGTCGGTCCCAGGGCCTGGTAGTCAAAGCCGCGCACGCTGTTGTCGCCGCCGGCGAAAAAGCGCTGCGACAACGGCAGGTCGTCCACGTCCGCGAGCTTGACCGTGCCCAGCTCCCCGCGCAGCAGGACGCGACCACCGGGCCAGAGCCGGCGCACCGCCTCGGCGTCGATGCGCCCGCGCAGGAAGCGGGTGTCGGAGCCGAGCGTCTCGCTGGCGCCGTTGATCTGCCCGCTGACCCGGAAGCCGCGCGTGGCATACACTTCATCGTCGAAGCGGCTGTAGGTCAGCCCCGCCCCCGGGATCACCAGCTCGCGCGTCGTCGTGGCGTCACCGATCGCGTCCTCGCTGCGCTGGTACTCGAGCGACAGCGTATTGCGGAACCGCCCGAGCTGGGCAACGCGCCGGGTTGCAAGGGTGAGCTCGCCGGTCTCGCCGCCGCCGATCTCCTCGCTCGCGAGCACCGCCTCGAGCACCAGCTGCTCGCGCGCCGGCTCCTCCAGGGGCACGCGATAGCGCGCACTCACGCGCGTGCTGATCTCCGCGAGCTCGATCTGGGTGTCGAGGCTGTGGCCCTGGCGGTTGACGTAGCGATTCTGCCAGCCCGCGCTCACGCGTGCGCCGGTGTCCGTGCCGAAGCCCACGCCGAAGGTATAGCGGTTCTGCGTGCGGGGTTCGAGGGCCACCCGGATCGGCACCTGCCCGGCCTCGCGCCGGTCGCGCTGGGCCTGCACATCGACCCGCCTGAAGTAGTCGCTGTCGTCGAGCGTGTAGCGCAGCTCCCGCAGCTGCTCGCCCCGATAGGGCTCGCCGGGCGCGAACGGCAGGTAGCGACGCAGGAACGATTCCGCAAGCTCGGCCTGCTCGAACGTGACCTCGCCGAACGCATGGCGCGGCCCGCTGGCGAGCACGAGCACGGCGTGCGCCTCGAGCGCGTCCGGATCGATCCGCAGGCTGTGCGTCTGCCAACGGGCGTCGAAGTAGCCGCGATCGGCGGCGAGCTCCAGCAGGCGCTGCTTGGCCGTCGTGTATTCCGGGTGCAGCAGCGGCTCACCCGCGCGCAGCGCCAGCTCGGAGCGCAGTTGCTCGAAGGCGGGGTCGTCCGCGGCGTCGCCGCGGATTTCGATGCGGACCTCGGCCAGGCGCACGCGCGCACCCGGATCGATGCGGTAGACGGCGCGCCAGCCGTCGTCGGTGTGCTCGAGGCGGGTCTCGATGGCCGGATCGTAGTAGCCGTAGGGGCGCAGCGCGCGCCGGATCTCGTCGGGCGCCCTGCGGTGCAGGCGCCGCACGGCAGCGCCCCCGCCGACGTCCTCGGGCAACTCCGCGGCGATCGACAGCATCGCGCGCACGTTCTCCAGGGGCGCGCCCTCGATCCCCTCGACGGTCACGTCGACCGCCACCGCCCGCACCGGGAGCGCAGCCGCCAGCAGCATGAGGCCGAGGAGCCGGGCGCAAAGGCCGTCACCCCGGCGCACTAGGCCGGCCCCGCGTGTGCCAGCGGCCAGACGAAGCGGCTCTCACCCGCGAACCGCGCGCCCGACGCGTAGCGGCGTTCGCACAGCTCGCCGCGCGCGTCCGGGCCGGTGGCGAGCGCCAGCACGGTGGAGCTGCGCGTACCGAACACCGCGCCGTCCAGGAACAGCGGCCGTGCATCGCCGTCACCGCGCCCCGGGTCGGCGCGGTCGCCGAGGGCGGTGAGCAGCGCCGGCCCGTCGCCGCCCGCCGTCAGCGGGCCCGCCAGGCGGGCAAGGGCGCGCTGCGCGCGCGGCGTGCCGGCGTCCGGGCCGGTGTTGTCGACCACGTGCAGACCGGCGCCGAGCACCATCGGCTCCAGCGTCGTGCTGCTGACGAAATGCACCGTCGTGCCCGCGCCGGCGACCAGGTGGAAGCCGGCATAACGCCCGCGGGCGGTGGCCAGCTCGCGCAACCAGCCTGCCGGATCGGCACTGGCGAGAAAGCCGGGCACGAGCTCGCCGCGCGAAGGCGCAGCGGCGGGCCGGGGCCGGCGCGCATCATTGAGCACGACCGCGAAGCGCCCGCCCGCGGTGACGCCGAGCCAGGAACCGCCGGCGCGCTGATCGCGACCGCCGAGCAGCCCCGGCCGCTGCGTCCACCACTGGGCCGGTTCCGCGGGCCGCTCGTGGTATTCGTCGCGGTTGGCCGCCAGCACGAGCGGGCGGGGCGCGTCAGGATCGATGGCAAGCGCTACGAGGCACATTGAGCAAACCCGGGCAACGCGATCGGTCGCACGTCGGCGCGGCGGACGCTGGAGACGGCTCAGACCGGGGCGTCGATTTCAGCCGCTCCCAGTGCCCAGTGCCAGGGCTCGTAGACAATCCCGTGTGCATTGTCGCGCGGATAGGATAGCGCAAAGCCGAAGCGGTCCGCGTTGCGGCACAGCCAGCGGAAGGCGGCGGTGCGCTCGAAAGCCTCGGTCAGCGGCGGCTCGCCGGCCACACCGAGATCCAGCGCGCGGCCGCCGTGGTGCTCGGAGTAGCCCGGTGCCGCATTCACCCGCAGGATGTCCTCGACCGCCTCGCCGCGCTCGAGCTTGCGCTCGATCAGCGCCCGCTGGTAATCGACGCTGCGCCAGGCGGAGACGATCACCAGGTGGATCGCATCACCCTCGGCGGCGGCCTCGAGCCGTGCCCAGCGTGCCGCGGCCCGCGGCTCGAGCCAGTGCCGGCGCTGCGTGCGACCCGGCGAGACCTCGACCAGCTCGTCCGGCTCGGGTTGCAGCGCCAGGCCGGTACGCCCGGCGTAGTCCGATGGGATCCCGAGATCGCGGTGGATCGCCGCCACGCGCTGGGCGAACGCGCCGGTCGTCATTCCAGCGCCAACAGGGCCTGGAGCATGGCCGACACCAGCAACCCGGCGAACACGGCCGCGAGCGCAAACAGTGCGACCCGCAGCACGCGCTGATACAGCTCGGCGCGGGGCGTCCGCAGGCCTGCCCAGAGGAAGGCACCGGCGAGGAACGCTAACGCGAGGAACGTGCGCACCGCCGTCTCCCTTGTCGTTGCTGCAACCGCCGTGACGGCATGTGCCTGGCCATGCCGGCTCCGCCTCAGTCCGCGCCGAGATTGTCGAAGATGGCCCGGCGCACGGCCTCGAGCTCCGGCTCGAGGTCGATCACCGGGCGCTGCGTCTGGCGGATCGCCGTGTCCGTGTCCTTGAGACCGTGCCCGGTGATCGTGATCGCGACGCGGCTGCCGGCCGCGATGCGGCCGCTGTCGACGTCGCGCATCACCCCCGCCACCGGCGCCGCGCAGGCCGGCTCGCAGAAAATGCCCTCCTTCTGCGCCAGCGTGCGCTGCGCGGCGAGGATCTCCGCGTCGGTGACCTCGTCGAACCAGCCCCGCGACTCGCGCTGCAAGTCCCAGGCACGATCCCAGCTCTGCGGATTGCCGATGCGGATGGCCGTCGCCACGGTGTCCGGGGCATCGACCGCGTGTCCGCGCAGGAACGGCGCGGCACCGCTCGCCTGGTACCCCACCATCATCGGCGCGGTCCCCACGATGCCCGCATGCCGGTACTCGGTGTAGCCCATCCAGTGGGCCGTGATGTTGCCCGCGTTGCCGACGGGCAGGCAGTGGTAGTCGGGCGGGCCGCCCAGCTCCTCGACGATCTCGAACGCGGCCGTCTTCTGGCCCTGGAGCCGGTACGGGTTGATCGAGTTGACCACGTCGACCGGCGCCACCTCGGCGACCTCCCGCACCAGGCGCATGCCGGCGTCGAAGTTGCCCTTGATCTGGAGGATGGTCGCCCCGTGGATCATCGCCTGCGCCAGCTTGCCCTGCGCGATCTTGCCGTCCGGGATGATCACGAAGGCCGTGACCCCCGCGCGCGCGGCGTAGGCCGCCGCCGAGGCCGAGGTGTTGCCCGTCGACGCGCAGATGATCGCCTTCGCCCCCTGGTTGACCGCGTGGGTGACCGCCATGGTCATCCCGCGGTCCTTGAACGAGCCGGTCGGGTTCAGCCCCTCGAACTTGAGGTAGAGATCGACCTCGCGCGCCAGGCTCTTCGGCAGGTGATTGAGGCGGATCAGCGGCGTGCCGCCCTCGCCCAGTCCGATCACCCGCGCGTCGTCGGCGACCGGCAGGCGGTCGCGGTACTTGTCGATCAGGCCGGTATAGCGCTGACGAAACGGCATCTCGCCTCTCCTTCGAGGAGTCATCCTGTGATCGTGAACCACGAATGAACGCGAATAAACACCAACAAGTCACGTTTCCCGGGCATGGGCCGGAGGGGCTCCGTTGTCAGCGGCGGACACCGACGCGGGCGATCCGGCCGCCGGGTGCGCAAGGCCCGTGCAGCCATGCGTGTCCCTTCGCGTTCGTTCGTGGTTGCTCAAGCCTTCACCCCAGTGTCTCGACGCGGATTCGCTGGACCTTGCCGATGATCGAGTCCAGGGCCTCGAAGCGCGCGATGGCGTCGTTGATGGAGTGTTCCTGGATCCGGCGGGTCAGCAGGATCAGCGGCACGGTCGTCTCGCCCGGGCCCGGTTCCTTCTGCAGGATGGCCTCGATCGAGATGTCCAGGTCGCCCATGATGCGCGAGACCTGGGCCATCACGCCGGGGCGGTCGGCGGCCTGCAGCCGCAGATAGTACGCGCTCTCGATTTCCGGCATGTCCAGAACCGGCAAGTCCGCGATCTGATCCGGCTTGAATGCCAGGTGAGGCACCCGGTTGTCGGGGTCCGCGGTGAGCGTGCGCACGACGTCGACGATGTCCGCCACCACCGCGGAGGCGGTCGGCTCCGCACCGGCGCCGGCGCCATAATACAGGGTGGGGCCGAGCGCGTCGGCGTGGACCAGCACCGCGTTCATGACACCGTCCACGTTCGCGATCAGGCGCCGCTCCGGTATGAGCGTCGGGTGCACGCGCATCTCGACGCTGCCGTTGGTGCGCCGCGCGATGGCCAGGTGCTTGATCCGGTAGCCGAGTTCCTGGGCGTAGGCGACGTCATCGCGCGTGACGTGGCTGATCCCTTCCATGTACACGCGATCGTACTGCAGCGGGATGCCGAAGGCGATCGAGCCGAGGATCGTCAGCTTGTGGGCGGCGTCGATGCCGTCGACGTCGAACGCCGGATCCGCCTCGGCATAACCGAGCCGCTGTGCCTCGGCGAGCACGTCCTCGAACTCGCGCCCGTGATCGCGCATTTGCGTGAGGATGAAGTTGCCCGTGCCATTGATGATCCCCGCGACCCAGCGGATGTGATTGCCGGCGAGGCCCTCGCGGATCGACTTGATGATGGGGATGCCGCCGGCGACCGCCGCCTCGAACGCCACCATCACGCCCTTGCGCTGGGCGGCGGTGAAGATCTCGTTGCCGTGCAGGGCGATCAGCGCCTTGTTCGCCGTGACGACGTGCTTGCCGTTCTCGATCGCGCCCATGACCAGCTCGAAGGCCGGCTCGTGACCGCCGATGAGCTCGACCACCAGCTCGACCTCCGGATCGTCGACCACGTCGCGCGCGTGCGGCGAAAGCTTGATGTCCTGCGTCTCGAGGCCCTCCAGGCGGGCGCGGCTGCGCACCGATGCATGGGTGACGACGATGCCGCGCCCGGCGCGCCGGGCGATCTCGTCGGCGTTGCGCTGGAGCACGGTCAGCGTGCCGCTGCCGACGGTGCCGAGGCCCAGCAGGCCGAGCTTCACGGGATTCACTGGCGATTCTCCTTGCAGGTCCGGAATGACCGCCCGACGGGGATCGGGCCGTACCGCGTCACGTGCTCGCGAGCACGTCGTCGCGGCGCATCATCTGGCGAATGCCCCGCAGCGCCTGGCGCGTGCGGTGCTCGTTCTCGATCAGCGCCAGACGCAGGTGGTCGTCACCGTACTGGCCGAAGCCGATGCCGGGCGAGGCCGCCACCTTGGCCTCGGCGAGCAGCTTCTTGGCAAACTCGAGCGATCCCATCTCGCGGTACGGCTCGGGAATGCGCGCCCAGACGAACATCGTCGCCTTCGGCTTCTCCACCGGCCAGCCCATGGCGTTGAGTCCGTCGCAGAGCGCGTTGCGGCGACGCTCGTACATGGCGCGGATGTCTTCCACGCACGACTGGTCGCTCTCGAGCGCGTGGATGGCCGCCACCTGCACGGGCGTGAACATGCCGTAGTCCAGGTACGACTTGATGCGCGCCAGCGCGGCGATGAGGTCGGCGTTGCCGCACACGAAGCCGACACGCCAGCCGGGCATGTTGTAGGTCTTCGACAGCGAGTAGGTCTCGACCGCGATCTCGCGCGCGCCGGGCACCTGCAGGATCGACGGCGCCCTGTAGCCGTCGAACACGATCTCGGCATAGGCGATGTCGTGCACGATCCAGATGCCGTGCTCGCGGCAGACCGAGACCACACGCTCGAAGAACGCCAGGTCGGCGCAGTGGGCGGTCGGGTTGCCGGGGAAGTTCAGCACGAGCATCTTCGGCCGCGGCCACGAGTTGGTGATCGCCTTCTCGAGCTCGGCGAAGAAATCCACCTCCGGCGTCAGCGGCACGTGGCGGATGTCGGCACCGGAGATCACGAACCCGTACGGATGGATCGGGTAGGCGGGGTTCGGCACCAGCACGGCATCCCCCGGACCCGTGGTCGCGAGCGCGAGGTGTGCCAGCCCCTCCTTGGAGCCGATGGTGACGATCGCCTCCGTCTCGGGGTCGAGCTCGACGTCGAAACGGTCCCGATACCAGCGGGTGATCGCGCGCCGCAGCCGCGCGATGCCGCGCGACACCGAATAGCGATGGGTGTCGCCGCGCTGGACCGCCTCGGTGAGCTTGTCGACAATGTGCTGCGGTGTCGGCTGGTCCGGGTTGCCCATGCCGAAGTCGACGATATCCTCGCCCCGCGCCCGCGCCGCCGCCTTCAGGTCATTGACGATGTTGAAGACGTACGGCGGAAGCCGCTCGATGCGTGGGAACTGTTTCTCCACTGTCGCAGGATCTCCGGACTCGCCGCACCAGGGGCGCAAAAGCCGCGATTATACGGGCCTTGGGCCTGCGTGGGCCAAGCCGAATCGCCATCGGGCGGGCCGCGCTGGCCCTGAGCCTTGTACCGCGCCCGTTTTGCGGCATGATGGACGCGCCGGCGGGCCGCTCGGGGGCGACTCGATCCCGCTGGCGCGCGATCGCCGGATGCAGTGACACGCTGTGCCCGGGGCGCGGCGCGGCGGCATGCGCGGCCGGCGCCGCACGCCATGACTTCAGCGGTGACGAGCCAGCCCATGCCCACGGAGCCCTTTTTCGGTCTTGCCGACCCGGTCAGTGCCGCCACCCACCTGCTCGGCGCCTGCCTGTGCGCCGCGGCGCTGCCGGCACTGGTGCGGGCCGCTCCCCCGGTCGCGCACGCGCGCCTCGCGTTCACGCTGTTCGGCGCCACCTGCATGCTGTTGCTCGCGACGAGCGGCGTGTATCACGCGCTCGCGCACGACACGCCCGCGCGGGCCCTGTTCCAGCGGCTGGACCACGCCGCGATCTTCCTGCTGATCGCGGGCGGCTACACGCCCGTGCACGCCTGGCTGTTCCGCGGTCCCTGGCGCTGGGGTGTGCTGACGCTCGTCTGGGGGCTCGCGATCGCCGGACTGATCCTCAAGTCCATCTTCTTCACGGCCCTGCCCGAGGCCGTCGGGATCGCGGCCTACCTCGCGCTCGGCTGGCTCGGCCTCGGCACCGGCTACGCGCTCTGGCACCACCACGGTCTGCGCATGATCGCCCTGCCGCTGATCGCGGGCGCCGCCTTCAGCATCGGCGGGCTGGTCGGTTTCGCCGGTCGGCCGAATCCGCTCCCGGGCGTGGTCGGCGCCCACGAGCTCTTCCACGTCGCCGCGCTGGTGGGCGTGCATGCCCTGTGGCGCTTCATGGTGGAACGGGTGGCCCGCCTCGATCCCATCGGCCGGCCCTTCACCCCCGGCGAGGAGCCCCTCGCGACGGGCGATCGCGCCGCGCAACGCACACCCGGATCGGCCCGTGCGGGGCGCGCTGGTAGACTGGCGTCGTCATCCCCTCGACCCGGAAGCACGCGATGAAGGTCAGCCTCGATACCGGCACCGCGACGTACCTGATCAAGGCCTATTCGCCGGGCCGGATCCAGGTCAACGAAACGGACTACACCCGGCCGCTCATCATCATGCCGGACGCCCTCGTGCCCGACTGGGCGGCGCCGCCGGTCGGTGAGCTCAGCGTCGAGCACTTCGACGCGGTCAGCGACTATGGCCCCGAGATCCTGCTGCTCGGCACCGGCCGCGAGCAGGCCTTCCCGCCCGCGCGCCTGCTCGCCGACGCGGGCCGGCGCGGGATGGGCCTCGAGGTCATGGACACGGCCGCGGCCTGCCGCACCTACAACGTCCTCATGTCCGAGGACCGCCGCGTCGCGGCGGCGCTGATGATGATCGAGCCGGACGGTTGAAGGACTGAGGACGACGGGCGGCAGGCGGGGCCGCGCGCGTTGGCCTTCGGCGACAATGCGGCTGTGATGGCCCGCGCGTGCCCGCTCGGTCCCCTGCGGCGAGCCCGTTGTCGAACCGTTCGGCCCGGCTTCGCGCCACTGGGCTTCCCGGCCACCCCGCGAGAGCCGACGACCATGCTTGGGGCGCAAAGCGGCGACATCGCGGCCAACCCGGGACGCGGGCGGATCAGTGGTGGAACAGGGTATCGACCGAGTAGCCGCGGGCCTCGAGCAGGCGGCGCAGGCGCTTGAGCGCATCGATCTGGATCTGGCGGACGCGCTCGCGCGTGACGCCGAGTTCGCTGCCGACCTGCTCGAGCGTCTGCGCGTCGTATCCATGCAGACCGAAGCGGCGAATCACGACGGCGCGCTGCTTCTCGCCCAGCTCCCCGAGCCACTCGTCGCAGTGCGTCGTGATGTCCTGGTCCTCGAGCATCGAGGCCGGATCCGGCGTCGCCTCGTTGGGCAGCAGATCGAGCAGGGGGCGCTCGCTGTCCTGGGACACGGGTACGTCCACCGACGCCACGCGCTCGTTGTAGCGCACGAGCCGCTCGACCTCGCTCAGGGGGCGGTCGATGACGCGGCACACCTCTTCCGGTGTCGGCTCGCGCTCGAGCTGCTGGGCCAGCTGGCGCGCGGCGCGCAGATAGGTATTGATCTCCTTGATGATATGGATCGGCAGGCGGATCGTGCGCGTCTGGTTCATCAGCGCACGCTCGATGGTCTGGCGGATCCACCAGGTCGCGTACGTCGAGAACCGGTAGCCGAGCTCGGGATCGAATTTCTCGACCCCGTGCATCAGGCCGAGGTTGCCTTCCTCGATGAGGTCCAGCAGCGGCAGTCCGCGGTTGACGTAGCGGCGCGCGATCTTGACGACCAGGCGCAGGTTGGACTCGATCATGCGCTGGCGCGCGGCGACATCGCCCTGCTGCGCCGCCCGGGCGAGCGTGCGCTCCTCTTCGGCCGTCAGCAGGGTCGAGAACTCGATTGCACGCAGATAGGCCCGAGTGGCGTCGGCCTCGCGGGGGCCGAATTCGGCACTGGCCGCCGGCATGCTCGTCCCTTCGTCTCCGGGGTCGTCCTCGACCCGCGGGTCGCCGACATCCGGCGGATCTTCTCGCTCGTCCGGGGTGCGGTGAACCACGTCGGGCAACCCGTTCTGCCGATCGTCGCAGCCACTCTATCACCCGGACCCCGGCCGTGGGCACCTGAACCCGCCGACCGGGGCAAGCACTCCGGGGCGCGATGATGCCTCGTCCGCCGGATCACCGGGGCGGCAGGTAGGCCTTCGGATCGACCGGGCTGCCACCACGCCGGATCTCGAAATGCAGCAGTGGCCGGCCCTCCAGGCTCTCCCCCATGCGCGCGATCCGCTGCCCCGCGTCGACCCGATCGCCCTCGCCGACGAGCAGCTCCCGGTTGTGTGCGTAGGCGCTCAGGTAATCGCCACTGTGGCGGATGATCAGCAGGCGACCGTAGCCCTTGAGGCCGACTCCGCCGTAGACCACCTCGCCGGGGGCGGCCGCATGGATGGGCTGGCCCGCGCGCCCGCTGATGTCGATCCCGCGGCCCGCGACGGCCCCGTTGGCGAACGTGCCCACGACCTCGCCGTCCGTGGGCCAACGCCACTCTTCGGGGCCGGGACCCGTCGCGGCCTGCGAACCCGATTCGCCCGCCCCCGAGGCGGCGCCCCCGGCGCGGTCGCGTCGCTCGCGCGCGGCGCTGTCCCGCTGCGGCGCCGGCACCTCGCTCGCGGCGCTCGCCGGCACCGCGCCGTTCGCCGGATGCAGCCGCAGGCGGCGCCCGACCTGGATGTTGCGCGGCTCGGCGATATCGTTCCAGCGCATCAGGGCCTGATGATCGATACCGTAACGCCAGGCGATGGAGTAGATCGTGTCGCCGCGGCGCACCGTGTAGCTCTCGGGGCGGAAGGCCTGGCCCACCAGCGTGGTCCCGCAGCCGCTCACGAGCAGCCAGGCGAGCGCGATCGCGGGCCAGCGCCTCAACCATGCCCCCCGAACGCGAGCCAGGCGATGCCGGCCAGCACCAGCACACCCCAGCCGAGCCATTCGATCCAGCGCCGTACAAGCGGCTCCATGCGCGGGCCGAGGCGACCCGCCAGGCCGCCGACGAGGAAGAAGCGGGCACCACGCCCGATCAACGAGCCCACGACGAAGGGCACCAGCGCGAGGCTCAGCGCCCCGGCGGCGACCGTGAACACCTTGTAGGGCACGGGCGTGAAGCCTGCCAACAACACCACCCAGAGCCCCCACGTCGCGAACCATTGCACCGCCACGTCGTATTCCTCGAGCATCCCCGCCGCCTCGATCCACGGCCGCAGGGCCTCGAGCGCGAAGTGGCCGATGAGGTACCCCAGCAGGGCACCGGCGACCGATGCCAGCGTCGTGATCAGCGCGAAATACGCCCAGCGCTCCGGCCGGCTGACGGCCATCGGCACCAGCATGACGTCCGGCGGGACCGGGAAGAACGAGGACTCGGCGAACGCAATGGCACCGAGATAGCGCGGCGCATGCCGATGGCCCGCCCAGCGCAGGACGCGGTCGTACAGCGGGCCGAACACGCGCACCGGGGCTCAGTCCCTGCCCGAGCGGAACGGCACGAAACTCACCATGTCGAGCTGCTGCGCGCGCACGCCGCCGGCGCCGTCCGGGTGGCAGGCGAGCAGGCGCTGCCCGCCGCTACCGCCGACCGGGGCGACGAGCACGCCGTCCGCCGCCAGCTGCTCGAACAGCGCCTCCGGAACCGCCTCCGGCGCCGCCGTGAGCATGATGCCGTCGTACGGCCCTGCCTCGGGCCAGCCCTCGGCGCCGTCGCCGTGGCGCGGGTGGATGGAGCCCAGGCCGAGCTGGCGGAAGCGTTCGCGGGCCCGCTCCAGCAGCGAGCCGATGCGCTCGACCGTGTAGACCGAATCGACCAGCCCGGCCAGCACCGCTGCCTGGTAGCCCGAGCCCGTGCCGATCTCGAGCACGCGTGCCCGGCGCTCCGGCAGACCGGCGAGCAGCGCCGCCGTCATGCGGGCGACGACGAACGGCTGCGAGATCGTCTGGCCGCAGCCGATCGGCAGCGAGCTGTCCTCGTAGGCACGCGTCGACAGGGCCTCGTCCATGAACAGGTGGCGCGGCACGCGGCGCATCACCTCGACTACGCGCTCGTCGCCGATGCCCTTGTCGCGCAGGCGCTCGATGAGCCGATCGCGCGTGCGCTGCGAGGTCATGCCGACGCCCGCGATCTCGGCTTCGGTCAGTAGTCGTTGCATACGGCCATCCACTCCCCCAGCAGTGGCAGCGTATCGAAACGCGTCAGGTCGCAGGACAGCGGTGTGACCGACACGTACCCCGTGGCCACCGCGTGGAAGTCGGTGCCCGAGCCCGCATCCTGTTGCGGCCCCGGGGGGCCGATCCAGAAGCACGCCCGCCCGCGCGGGTCGTGGTCGACGATCACGGGCTCCGAGCGATGGCGGTTGCCGAGCCGGGTCCCGCACCATCCGGCGAGCTCGTCATAGGGTCGGTCGGGGACGTTCACGTTCAGGATCGTGTCGCGCGGCAGCGTCCACCCGGCGAGCCGCTCGACGAGCTCGCCGGCGACCCGCGCGGCCGTGTCGTAGTGACAATTGCCCACCAGCGACACGGCCAGGGCCGGCAGCCCCAGGAAGCGGCCCTCGATCGCCGCCGCCACCGTGCCCGAGTAGATCACGTCGTCGCCCATGTTGGCGCCCGAGTTGACGCCGCTGACGACCATGTGCGGCACGCGTTCGAGCATGCCGTTGATCGCCAGGTGGACGCAGTCGGTCGGGGTGCCCTCGACGGCGATGAAGCCGTTGTCCTGGTGATGGGCGTGCAGCGGGCGGTCGAGAGTGAGCGAGCTGCTGGCCCCGCTGCGGTCGCGATCCGGAGCCACGACCGTGCATTCGCCGAGCGGCTCCAGGGCACGCGCGAGCGCGTCGAGCCCCGGGGCGCGGAAACCGTCATCGTTCGAGATCAGTAAGTGCATGCGGTGGTCATCGGGTCTTCGGAGTCGGCATGGAGCGTCGCGCGGGCAGCGCCATCGCCCGGTGGGCAGCACGTGCGGACGCCAGTAGACTATACGCCAATCCCACCGCGGCACGCAGTGCCGGGAACCTTCGACCGGTCCCGATTGCCCGAGTGCACGAAGCGTGGGGTCGCCGCGCTCGAACCCGGTCAACACGGAGATCCCCCGAACGATGGAAGGTCATCTCGGTCCCCTGCTCGCCATGCTCGCGGCCGT
This sequence comes from uncultured Ectothiorhodospiraceae bacterium, assembly GCA_964626335.1. Classification (GTDB taxonomy): domain Bacteria; phylum Pseudomonadota; class Gammaproteobacteria; order XJ16; family Halofilaceae; genus Halofilum. Next base: position 18,099 of record CAZVFN010000018.1, on the reverse strand, counting down.
CGGCGTCCTGAGCATGATCATCACCCCCCGGGTGCGCACGGCCGACGGGTTCTTCCGCGGCTGGAATGACGTCGGTGCCGCCCCGGGGGTGTTCACGCTGACCTTCTCCCAGGTGACCACGTGGATCTTCGCGCGGTCGCTGCTGAACGCCGGCATCCTCGGCTATCTCTACGGTATCGCCGGCGCCCTGGCGTACGCGGCCTACTACGGCTCCTTCGTCACGGGCTGGCTGATCGTCGATCGCCTGCGCTTCCATCACGGCGCCGACAACGTCCAGTCGTTCCTGCGCGCCCGCTTCGGCCGCCTCGGCAGCGGCGGCTTCAACGGCCTGGTGTCGCTGCGCCTGCTGAGCGAGGTATTCGCCAACCTGCTCGTGGTCGGCATCGTGTTCGCGGCCGCCGGCACGACCGGCTCCACCGTCGCGATCCTCGGCGTGGCCGCCGTCACCCTGCTCTACTCGATGACGGGCGGCCTGCGCGGGTCGCTGCGCACCGACGTCCTGCAGATGGCCCTGCTCGCCGTGCTGATCGCCGCGCTGTTCGGCACGATGCTGCTCCACCCGGCGTTCGAGCTACCCGCGGTCCTGGCGAGCAGCGCCGAGCCGTCCGGCCCGGGCTGGATCCTGCTGGCGGTCGCACTGCTCCAGGTCTGGAGCTACCCGATGCACGACCCCGTGATGATGGACCGCGGCTTCATCGCCGGCCGCGACGCGACACGGCGCAGCTTTCTGCACGCGGCCTGGATCTCGACACTGTGCATCCTGGCGTTCGGCGTGCTCGGCGTCTTCGCCGGCCTGCACGCCGTCGAGGGGGAGGCACTGCTCGACACGCTGGGGCGCCTGCTGGGCGGACCGGCCGCCCTCATGCTCGCGGCGGCCCTCGTCGTGTCGGCCGCCTCGACCCTGGATTCAACGCTGTCGAGCGCGTCCAAGCTCGCGGTCAAGGACATGGGCCTGGCCCGGGCCTCGACCGCCAACGGGCGCCTGGCGATGCTGGCGTTCGCCGTCGGCGGTGTGGTGCTCGTGTTCGTCGGCACCGACGACCTGTTCGCCGCCGTCGCCGTCAGCGGCACGGCCTCGCTGTTCCTGGCGCCGGTGATCCTGTTCTGCATCTGGGGCGGGCACGAGGTCGCACGCTGGAGCTTCGCCGTCGCCTTCGCGGCGGCGATCGCGGGCGCCGTGCTCTACTTCGTCGAGAACGCCGGCTACATCGCCTGGCTCGCCGACCTCACCGGCCTCGAGCACAAGTATCGGCGACTGCTGCTGATCAGCGCGAGCGTGCTGGCGATCGGCCTCGGGGCGTTCGCGCTCGGCCTGCGACGCCGGGACACCGGGGAGCGACCGGCGGGGGCCTGACGGGGTGCGCGCGGGCTCGACCGCGGCCGGGGGGTCGGTCCTCGCCCGGGTGCGAAGAGCAGGGTGTGACAAGAAGTGGCGAAGAATGGTTCACGCAGAGTCTCGGCGGGCGCGGAGAACCGCCCCGTTCCGGCGACGAAGGCCGCCGAGGGCCCGCCGCCGGCCGTGACGCGGCGCGGAGTGGTCGGCGATGAGAGGCGCGTTTGCGCCGAAGGCGGACGCGCGCACACTGGCCCTGCACCGTGGACACCCGGCGCGCGGCCGCCCATCGACCGATGCGCGCGTCGGCTCCCCGAAAACGCGCCGAGGACCGCTGCCTGCCGCCCTGCAGCGGCCCTCTGCGCAGCCTCCGGGATCCCCGAGACCGTGCGAGAAACGACGGCCCGCGCGTCCTCCGACGGTGTTCGCGTCGGGGGGCCCGCAAACCCGACCGCGACGGCCGCGGCTGCATACGGAACCGCCTCGGTCCTATACTGGCGTCATGAACGCGAGCGACGACGATCTGACCGAAGACGAGCGGCGCCTGTTTCGCGAGGCGATGGCCGAGGTCTCCCCGATCGAATCCGACCGCCGCCCGGCCGAGATCGAGCGCCCGCGGCCATCGCCGCGGGCACGGCAGCGCGAGGCCGACGAGGCCGCGGCGCGCGAGGCGCTGGCCTCGGGCGCGCTCGACGACCCCGAGGCGGACCCGGGCGAGGAGCTGTTCCATGCCCGGCCCGGGCTCCAGCGGCGCGTACTGCGCCGTCTGCGCCGCGGCCACTACGCGATGCAGGCCGAACTCGATCTGCACGGCTGTACCCGGGCCGAGGCGGCCGACCTGCTGCGCGACTTCCTGGCCGACTGCCGCTCCCGCGGCCTGACCGGCGTGCGCATCGTCCACGGCAAGGGGCGGCGCTCCGACAACGCCGGGCCCGTGCTCAAGCCCGCCGTTGCCGGGTGGCTGCGCCGCCGCAGCGAGGTCCTGGCGTTCGCCAGCGCGCGCCCGGTCGACGGCGGGGCCGGCGCCGTCTACGTCCTGCTGGCGAAGGCCTGACACGTTGGCCGAATCGCGCGCCGGCGGCCCCGGTCGCGTCTGCCCGCTGTCGTATCACCACGGCCCGGAGGCCCTGCGCGCCGCCCCCTGCCTGCGGCCACCGGTGGCCTGGGTCGCGGGCGGCCTCTACGGCAACGTCGAGGCGCTCGGCGCCATCGAGCGCCGCGTCGCCGCCGACACCGACGGCGCCGAGCTGATCTTCAACGGCGACTGCCACTGGTTCGACACCGACCCGGCCGATTTCGCGCACGTGCAGCAGCGCATCCAGGCGCACACGGCCACCGCCGGCAACGTCGAGGCCGAGCTCGCCGCGCCCGACATCGAGGCCGGTTGCGGCTGCGCCTATCCCGCGTTCGTCGACGACGCCACGGTCGAGCGCTCCAATCGCATCATGGCGACGCTGCGCACGACGGCCCTTGGCCTTGCCGGGGCCCCGGGGGCCCTCGCCGCGCTGCCCCGCCTGCTGCGCCTCGAACTCGGCGGCACCCGCGTCGGCATCGTCCACGGCGACCCGGACACCCTGGCCGGCTGGGGCCTGGCGATCGAGCACGTCGCCGGTCCCGAGCCGGCGACGGGGGCCGCACGCGTGGGCGAATGGGCCGGGCGCGCGGACGTCGAGGCCTTCGCCTGCAGCCACACCTGCCTGCCCTGGGCCGGGTGCCTCGACGGCGTCGCCGTGATCAACAACGGCTCGGCCGGGATGCCCGACTTCCGCGGGCGGATCGACGAGGTGCTGGTGACGCGCATCGCCCCGCGCACGGACCCGGCCCCGGATGCCGCCTACGCCGAGGTCGCGGGCGGACTGCGTCTCGAGGCGATCCCGGTGGCGATCGACGGGCCGGCCTGGCGCCGGCGCTTCGCCCGCAACTGGCCGCCCGGCTCGCCGGCTCGGGGCTCCTACGAGCAACGCCTGCATGCCGGGCCGAACCACTCGCCGGCGGACGCGCGCCCCTTCGCCAGGGCGGATCCGCGGCAGGTCGGCGGCGCTGGCTAGAATACTCACCAGGCGCGACCAGGCCCGCCGGGGTGGCCGCACGGAGGCTCGAAGTCACTTCAGGAGTTTCATTCAACCCCTTGTTCTGCAATCCTTTTCTGAGGATCAAAGACCGGGAAGCGAGGAAGGCCGGATGTTCCTGAAGGAGGCGACCAGCCGCGCCCTGGTCGAGGTGCTCGACGTGCGGGAGCCCATCCACTCCCCCGCGCGGACCTGCGCGGGCGCTACCCCCGCGGCGAGGATCGGCCGGTGCCGGTGCGCCGGCCCGGCGGCGGGGCGGCCGGGGGCAGAGCCACCGGTGACCCACACGAAGCCGTGATAGCATTGCACTATCTTTTTTAATCAGCGACTTAGACGTGATTTCCGTATTCGAAATGAAAACGGGGAGTCGGGAACGCGGCGCACCCGCGCCCCGGACCCGGCTCGCCAGGCATCCGCAGGGGCGCCCGCGTCGGCTCAGCCGTGGCCGGCGACCTGGGCGGACGCGCGGCCGATCGCCGCGAGGTGCTGCGGCTCCATGGCCCACTCGAGGGTGGCGTTGCCGGCGCGCGGCCGCATGGGGAATTCGAGCAGGCAGACGCTGGCCTTGCGCGGGGCGTGGAAGCCGCGGGCGGATGCCGCCAGCGCATAGCTGATGAAGCGGCCGAGGTCGGGCTCGTGGCCGACCACGGCGAACGCGGTGTCCGGTGCCGTGCAGCGCTCGACCAGGGCCTCCAGGATCGCCACCGGCGAGGCGCCGCTGCCGAGCGACTCGAGGGTCTCGACCGGGATCCCGCCGAAGGCGTTGGCCATGATCTGCGCCGTCTCGCGCGCGCGCTCGTACCGGCTGCTCAGGACGACGGACGGGCGCGGCGCCGCGATGGCAGCACCGCGGGCCATCGCAATGACCTGGTCGCGGCCACCGCGCGTCAGCTGGCGTTGCGCGTCGTATTCGTCGCTGCCCGCGTCCTCGGCCGCGCCGTGGCGGACTACGAGACAGGGGTGCATGGCGGTTCCTCCTCGTCACCATCGTCGCCTGCCGGCCCGGCGTCGGCAGCGCCATCTCCTTGCCGGCGGGCGCCCGGTTCGGCGCCGGCCTTGTCCGGCATCGTGCCCCCCGTGTTCGCCGCGGCGCGCCCAACGGAGGCCGGTCCACCGGCGTGCGCCGGCGGCGCCGTGGCCTCGGCGGGGCCTTCCGTGCCCGGCTCGGCAGGGCCATCCGTCCCCCCGTGCGACGCCGCGTCATCGCCGCCGGGCGGCACCGCGGACCCGCCGCGCTCGGGGTTGCCCGCCCGGTCGCCGCTGGCGCCGGCGGTATCGCCGGATACCTCCGGCTCGGCCTCGAACCCGAGCTCGGGATCGCTGCCCTCGAGGTCGCGGATGTCGCTGATCGGCGGCAACTGGTCGAGGGTCTTGAGGTTGAAATAATCCAGGAACTCGCGCGTGGTCCCGTACAGGGCCGGCCGCCCGGGTGTCTCCCGGTGGCCGACCACGCGGATCCACTCGCGCTCGGTGAGCGTGCGGATGATCTGCGAGCTGACCGATACGCCCCGGATGTCCTCGATCTCGGATCGGGTCATCGGCTGGCGATAGGCGATGATCGCCAGCGTCTCCAGCAGCGCGCGCGAGTAGCGCGGCGGCTTCTCGTCCCACAGGCGCGCGATCCAGGGCTCGTACTCGTTGCGGACCTGCGCGCGGTAACCGCTGGCGACCTCCTGGAGCTGCAGGCAGCGGCCCTGCCACTCGGCATCGAGGCGCGCCAGGGCCTCGCGGAGGGTCGCGCGCGGCGGCGCCTCGCCGTCGCCGAACAGCTTCTCGAGGTCGGTGATCGCGAGCGGCCGCCCGGCGACGAGCAGGGCCGCCTCGAGGACGCGCGCGATCGATCCGAGCGGGTCTCCGCCAGCGTCGTCCCGGCCGCGGCCCCCGCTCTCCCGGGCCCCGGTTTCGCCCGCCGCCGTTGCACGCGCCCCGGTCTCGACGGACCCGGGTTCGGCGGCCCCGTTCTCGGGCCATCCGGTTCCGGGGGACTCGGTTCCGGGGGACTCGGTATCGGGCGACCCCGTCCCGGGGGACTCGGCAGCCGGGGACCCGGCCTGCGGGGCCGCGTGGCCGCGGCCCTCGCCCGGGGTCGTGGCGCCACCGGTCCCGGTCGCTTCGCCGTGCGAGGGATCCGGGCGGTGCGCGGCCTGCTCCTCAGTCGACATAGTCCTCCGACTCTTCCGTCGTTGCGCTGGCGGTCGCCTTGCCCGACGCCTGCAGGTAGATGGGCGCGAACGCCTCGGCCTGGACCGCCTCGATGACGCGTTCCTTGATCAGCTCCAGCGTCGCCAGCAGCGTCACCACGATGCCGGCGCGCCCGTCCCCGGGCCGGAACAGCGAGCGGAAATCGACAAAGCCCTCCGTGTCCAGCCCGGCGAGCACCTCGCTCATGCGCTGGCGCACCGACAGCGGCTCGCGCTGGATGTCGTGGTGGCCGAACATCTCCGCGCGCCGCACGACCTCGGCGAACACCGCCAGCAGCTCGCGCAGGTCGACATCCGGTTCCGGCGCGCGCCGCTCGATCGGCGGTGCCGTCGCCTGCGCGGGGAACACGTCGCGCTCGACCCGCGGCAGGTTGTCCAGGTCCTCCGCGGCGCGCCGGTACTGCTCGTATTCCTGCAAACGCCGGACCAACTCGGCGCGCGGGTCTTCCTCGTCATCGTCGGGCGCGGGCCGCGGCAACAGCATGCGCGACTTGATCTCGGCGAGCATCGCGGCCATGAGCAGATACTCGGCGGCGAGCTCGAAGCGCATCTCCTGCATCAGCGCGATGTACTCCATGTACTGGCGCGTGATGTCGAAGATGGGGATGTCGAGGATGTCGAGGTTCTGACGCCGGATCAGGTACAGCAGCAGGTCGAGGGGCCCCTCGAATGCCTCCAGGATGACCTCGAGCGCGTCCGGCGGGATGTAGAGATCGCGCGGCAACTCGGTCACGGGCTCGCCGCGCACGAGCGCGAAGGGCATCTCCGCCTGCGGCGCGCCGATCTCCCCGGGCGCGGCCGCGTCCGCCGTCATGCCGGCTCCCCGGGGTCGACCGGGCGGCTCACCGCGACCCCAGGCCCATCACGCGGCGGACCTCGTCGAGCGTGTCGCGGGCCAGGTCGCGCGCGGCCTCGGTGCCCTCGGACAGGATCGTGCGCACCTGCGCCGGGTCGGACTCGTACTCGCGGGCGCGCTCGCGCATGGGCGCGAGCTCCTCGAGCACGCCTTCGACCACGCGCTGCTTGCACTCGATGCAGCCGATACCGGCGGTCGTGCAGCCCTCCCACACCCAGTCGCGGGTCGCCGCGTCGGAATAGACCTGGTGCAGCGGCCACACCGGGCACTTCTCGGGATTGCCCGGATCCTTGCGCCGCACCCGCGCCGGGTCCGTCGGCATCGTGCGGATCTTTCGGGCGACTTCGTCGGGCGCCTCGCGCAGCGCGATCGTGTTGTTGTAGGACTTCGACATCTTCTGCCCGTCGAGCCCCGGCATGCGCGGCGCCTCGGTCAGCAGCGGCTGGGGCTCGGGCAGGACCACCTTGGCCGAGCCCTCGAGGTAACCGAACAGGCGCTCGCGGTCGCCCAACGAGATGTTCTGCTGCGACCCGAGCAGTGCGCGCGCCACCTCGAGCGCCTCCTCCTCGCCCTGCTCCTGGTAGCGCCGACGCAGGTCGCGGTAGAGGCGGGCGTTCTTCTTGCCCATCTTCTGGATCGCCTTCTCCGCCTTCGCCTCGAAATCGGGCTCGCGGCCGTAGAAGTGATTGAAGCGCCGCGCGAGCTCGCGGGTGAGCTCGACGTGCGCCACCTGGTCCTCGCCCACGGGCACGTGCGCGGCCCGGTAGATCAGGATGTCCGCGCTCTGCAGCAGCGGGTAGCCGAGGAAGCCGTAGGTGGCCAGGTCCAGCTCCTTGAGCCGCTCCTGCTGATCCTTGTAGCTCGGCACCCGTTCGAGCCAGCCGAGCGGCGTCATCATCCCGAGCAGCAGGTGCAGCTCGGCGTGCTCGGGCACCCGCGACTGCACGAACAGCGTCGCCGAGCCCGGGTCGACCCCGGCCGCGAGCCAGTCGATGACCATGGACCAGCTGTTGCCGGCGATGTCGCCCGGGTGCTCGTAGTGCGTGGTGAGGGCGTGCCAGTCGGCGACGAAGAACAGGCACTCGTAGCCGTGCTGGAGCTCGACCCAGTTGCGCAGGACCCCGTGGTAGTGGCCGAGGTGGAGCTGGCCGGTCGGGCGCATGCCGGACAGCACGCGCTGATTCTGGGAGGCGACGGAGCTCAAGCGATTCGACCTCTGGTCGGGGACGTAGACGGCAAAGCCGCCGATTATACGCAACCCCGGTGCCCGCCGCCCAACCCCGGGGCACGGAGGCCTGCCGGGCGACGCGCCCCGGGGCCGGCGGCCTCGCGGCCCGTGTCAGGCCTGCGCCTCGAGGAACTCGACCGGGCCGCGGCCGTGGCGCACGATCTCGACCCGGTCGTGATCGAGGCGCACGACCGTGGTCGGCTCGAGGCCGCAGTTGCCGCCGTCGATGACCAGCTCGACGTCGTGCTCGAGCCGCTCGCGGATCTCGGACGCGTCGGTCATGGGATACGCGTCGCCGGGCAGCAGCAGGGTGCTGGTCATCAGCGGCTGGCCCAGCTCGGACAGCAGTGCCTGGCAGATCGCGTTGTCCGGTACGCGGATGCCGATCGTCTTGCGCTTGGGGTGCTGCAGGCGACGCGGCACCTCGTGGGTCGCGCGCAGGATGAACGTGTACGGCCCCGGCGTGAGGTTCTTCACCAGGCGGTAGTCCGCCTTGTCGATGCGCGCGTAGTTCGAGATCTCGGACAGGTCCCGGCACACCAGCGTGAAATTGTGCTCCTTGCCCACGTCGCGCAGCCGTCGCAGGCGCTCGGCAGCGGCCTTGTCGTCGAGGTGGCAGGCGATGGCGTAGCACGAATCCGTCGGCAGCACGACCACGCCGCCGGCGTCGATGATCCTCGCCGCCTGGCGGATCAGGCGGGGCTGCGGGGTTTCCGGGTGGATCTCGAAGAACTGGCTCATGGTTGATGCTCCCGCGGCGATGCCCTGGGCGCATTGTGCCCACGCCGGGCGCGCGATGCACCCGCGCGGCCCGCGGCCACGGGTGCCCGCGACGGCACAAGCCCCCGCCCGCACCCACCCCGGCGACCCCCCCGCGCGGCCCCGCGGGGCCGGTGAACAATTCGTCATCGTTCGCGCTCGCGTGCTCGTGTACCCTGCGCTACCTGAGTCGGCCACGCGCCGGCCTTCCCGATTCCGCGGAGGCGGCGATGCTCTACGCCATCCTGAGCGAGGATGTCGACAACAGCGGTCCGCTGCGCGCCCGCGCCCGCGGCGCCCACCTCGAGCGCCTCGAGGCGCTCCAGGCCCAGGGGCGGCTCATCCTCGCCGGGCCGCACCCCGCCATCGACGCCGCCGAGCCCGGTGCGGCCGGCTTCAGCGGCAGCCTGGTGGTGGCCGAGTTCGAGTCCCTCGCCGACGCGCAGGCCTGGGCGGACGCCGATCCCTACGTCGAGGCCGGCGTCTACCGCCGCGTCGAAGTCAAGCCCTTCAAACGCGTCCTGCCGCGCTGAACGGCACGGCGGGACACTGCTCCAGGAACCCGCAAACGGGAGGCAATGATCCGATGATTCCACGTTCACTCACCACGCTGCTTGTGCTTGCATTCGGCGCACTGGCCCTGACCGCCTGCGGCGGCGGGTCCGGCTCCGCATCCGGCAGCGACAGTCAGGCCGAGGCCGAGTCCGGCCCCGATCCCGAGCAGGTACTCGCGCGGGTCAACGGCGAGGCCATCACCGCCCCGCAGCTCGAGGCCCAGCTCCAGGCCATGTCCCAGCGCGGCCAGGGCAGCCAGCGCCCGAGCCGCCAGCAGGCGCTGCAGGAGCTCGTCGAGCTCGAGCTGATGGCGCAGAAGGCCGAGAAGCAGGGCCTGCCCGAGCAGCCCGAGATCGCCGCGGCGATCCAGCGCCAGCGCAACACGATCCTGGCCCAGAACCTCGTGCGCTCCGAGCTCTCCGACCTCCAGGTCAGCGAAGAGGAGCTGAAGAAGGCGTATGAGGACAAGGTCGCCGATGTCGGCGGCACCGAGTACAAGGCGCGCCACATCAAGCTCGACGACGAAGCCAAGGCCAAGTCGCTGATCCAGGAGCTCGACGGTGGCGCCGACTTCGCCGCGCTGGCGAAGGAGCACTCGACCGGCCCCTCCAGCAGCCGCGGCGGTGACCTCGGCTGGTTCACCCCCGATCGCATGGTCGACCCGATCGCCCAGGCCGTGCAGGAGCTCGAGCCCGGCAACCACTACGCCACGCCGATCAAGACCAAGTTCGGCTGGCACGTGCTCAAGCTCGAGGACACGCGCGAGAAGGAACCGCCGAAGTTCGAGCAGATGAAGTCCCAGCTGCGCAACCAGATGATGGGCCGCAAGGTGCAGGACTACATCGGCTCGCTGCGCGAGAACGCCGAGGTGGAGATCGTCAGCGAGGAGCTCAAGTCGGGCTCCGGCAACGCCTCGGGCGACAGCGCCGCGTCCGGTGACGGCGGCTCGGGTGGCGACTCGGGCGGTGATTCGGGCGGCGGCTACTGAGCCCCGTCGGGCGCGGCCGCCGGGCGGCGCGCCCGGCGGCCCGTCGCTTCCCTGCGTTCAGAGGGAGTCGAGGCCGCGCGCCAGGTCCTGGCGCAGGTCCGACGGCGCCTCCAGGCCCGCAGCCACCCGCACGAGCCCGTCGCCGATGCCGGCGGCCAGGCGCTGCTCGGGCGCGAGCCGCCCGTGCGTCGTCGATGCCGGGTGCGTCACCGTCGTCTTGACGTCGCCCAGGTTGGCCGTGATCGACAGCAGCCGCGTCTGGTCGATGACGTGCCACGCCGCGTCCCGGCCCCCCTTGACCTCGAACGCCACGATACCGCCGAAATCGTCCTGCTGGCGCCGGGCCAGTTCGTGCTGCGGATGGTCCGCCAGACCGGGGTAGTGCACCCGCTCGATCGCCGGATGCTCGCGCAGCCAGCCCGCGAGCTCGGCCGCGCGCTCGCAGTGGGCGCGCATGCGGATGCCGAGCGTCTCCAGCCCCTTGAGGAACACCCAGGCATTGAACGGGCTCATGCTCGGCCCGGCCGTGCGCAGGAAGGCAAACACCTTCTCGCCCACCCGCTGCGGGTCGCCCACCACGGCCCCGCCGACGCAGCGGCCCTGGCCGTCGAGATACTTCGTCGCCGAGTGGATGACGATATCGGCGCCGAGGTCGAACGGGCGCTGCAGGATCGGCGTGCAGAAGCAGTTGTCGACGACCAGCAGCGCGTCGTTGTCGTGCGCGATGTCGGCGAGCGCGCGGATATCGGCGATCTCGGTGAGCGGGTTGGTCGGCGTCTCCAGGTAGAGCAGCTTCGTCTGCGGGCGCATGGCCTCGCGCCACGCCTGCGGGTCCGTCGGCGAGACCCAGGTCGTGGGCACGCCGAACTTCGCCATGAAGTTGTTGAACAGCTGCGTCGTCGCACCGAACACCCCCGTCGACGAAACGACGTGATCGCCCGCCTCCAGCAGCGACATGCAGGTCGCAAGGATCGCCGCCATGCCCGAGCTCGTGGCGACGCAGCACGAGCCGCCCTCGAGCGCAGCGAGGCGCTGCTCGAACGTGCGCACCGTGGGATTGGTGAAGCGCGAGTAGACGTTGCTCGCGCGGTTGCCGGCGAACGCTTCCGCCGCCTCGCGCGCGCTCGAGAAGCAGAAGCTCGAGGTGGCGAAGATCGGCTCGCTGTTCTCGAACTCGTGCGTGCGCGCGTGACCCACGCGCACGGCCCGGGTCTCGGGCTCGTAGTCGGCCCAGTCGTCGATGGTCATGGAAGCAACCCCCGGTCGATCGAAGGGCGGATTCCGCGGAATCCATGGGGGCTAAAGCGGGCATGAGTCAGCTCGCTTTAGCGGCATTTGTAAGGCGCCCGCAAGCTGATGCAGTCAAATCGGCGCCACCGACGCCGTAAATACTAAGGGCCCGCCCCCGCGCGGTCAACGAGTGCGCGGAAGCTCAGCGCACCAGCAGCGCGCGGAAGTCGTTGACGTTGGTGCCGGTGGGCCCGGTGGTCACGAGATCGCCGAGCCCGTTGAAGAACGTCCAAGCATCGTGGCGCGCGAGGTAATCACGCGGGTCGAGCGCCGCCGCCCGCGCGCGCTCGAGCGTGCCCGGGTCGACGAACGCGCCCGCGTCCGCCTCGCTGCCGTCGATGCCGTCGGTGTCGGCGAGGATTGCGTGGATCCCCGCGACCCCCTCGAGCGCGAGCGCCAGCGACAGGGCGCACTCGCTGCTGCGCCCGCCCCGCCCCGCCGACGCGCCGAGGGTCACGCTGGCCTCGCCGCCGCTCAGCAGCACGGCCGGCGCGGCCACCGGCTGGCCCCACTGCCCGGCGCTGCGGGCGATGCCCGCCAGCACCGTGCCCATGTCCGCCGCCTCGCCCTCCAGCCGGTCGCCCAGGATCACCGGCGTGATGCCGTCGGCGCCGGCCGCCCGCGCCGCCGCGCGCAGGCTCTGCATGGGCGAGCACACGATCGCGTGGCGGCAGCGATCACCGAGATCGGGCGCGCTCGGCGGCGGATCCCCCGCCTCGGCCGACCGCAGCGCCGCGGGAACCGTGATCCCGTAACGGGCCAGCACGGCGGGCGCATCGCCCGGCGCGAACGGCGAGGCGACCGTGGGCCCGGAGGCGATCGCCGCCGGCTCGTCACCGGGCACGTCCGACACCAACAGCGTGACCACCCGCGCCGGCGCCGCGCGCGCCGCCAGGCGCCCGCCCTTGATGCGCGACACCGCCTGGCGCACGCAGTTGATCTCGCGGATGCTCGCGCCGCTGCGCAGAAGCGCATACGTCAGCGCCTGCTTGTCGGCAAGGGAGAGGCCGTCCACGGGGTCGCACAGCAGCGCCGAGCCGCCGCCCGAGATCAGCGCGATGACCTGGTCGTCGGCGCCCAGATCCGACACGAGCGCCAACATGCGCCGCGCCGCAGCGATGCTGCGCTCGTCCGGCACCGGGTGGCTCGCCTCGAGGCAGGCGATGCACCGGCAGGCGCAGGGCGTGCCCGCCGGCACCACGACGGCACCGGTCACCGCGTCGCCGCGCGCCCGCTCGACGGCCTCGGCCATCCCCGCCGCCGCCTTGCCGGCACCGACGACCACGGTCCGGCCCCGCGACGGCGGCGGCAGGTATCCCGCCAGGTGCCGCCCCGGCTGCGCCGCCTCGAGCGCACGCTCGAACAGCCCCCGAAGCCATTCACGCTCATCCAACGCCGATCCACTCCCCGCGTTCACACGCGCCCCCATCGCCGACCCGGCCGCGCATGCTGACGGGACAGGAAAGGAACAACAACGCGGTCCGGTCTCGCCGTGTACTCGCACCCGCTCGCGGGCCGCGATCGGGCGGTCGCGAGACCGGTGCAGTCCGACGCCATAGCCAATTGGCCTGCAGCGTGTACACACCGCTCGCCTGGATATTGTCCGCGGGCCAGAGCACGGAACCGGCAACGTCCCTGATCGAGTTTCGACTCCGATACCGAATATCCGATCCGGATCGGCCGGGAGCGGTTGCGGCTGGCCCCGTCAGACCGTGGAGCCGAGCAGGCCGGCCGCGCTCAGCAGCGCGGGGATGTGCTTCTTGAAACGGAAGAAGCCGTGCGTGGCATGGGGCCACGCACGCCCATCCCACGGGCGCACCAGGCGGCTCACCGGGGCGCCTCCCGGGCCGGTCAGCGCGTGCGGATCGCCGAGCGTGTCGCGCGCCGGACCGACCGGTGGCTGGGCCACGATCAGGCGATCGGCCCCGTGGCCGAGCCATGCGCGCAAGGCCGCGTCGTCGGCGAGCCGCTCGGCGCGCACCCCCTGAGCGGCGAGGCGCTGCACGGCATCGTCGATGGCACCGGCGGTGAAACAGCGGACCGCATCCCCGCAGGCCTCGGCGGAGCGAGCGGCGCTGCAGTCCAGTATGCCGACGCGATCGACGCCCGCCAGGTCGATCGGCAGCGACTCCGGCAGCAGCTCGTCCTCGGTGAGCAGCAGCGCCACCGCACCGTCGAGCGGCGGAACCGGGTCAGACACGGGCGGCGTGCCCGGCGGGGGCGGCGGATCGGCCTCGGGCGCGGGCGCGCGCTCGGCGAGTTCGCCGGGACCGGGCTCGAAGCGACCGGCCGTGCAGCGGGCGATGTTGCCGGGCCGCGCCAGGTAGGTCTTGCCGGGGGTCTGCAGCCCGGCCACCCAGCGCCAGCCCAGCGTGTTCGACGCCGGGTCGCCGTCGAGCAGATGGCGCAGGAAGAAGTCCGCCCCCAGCGCCCACGGCAGCTCGAGAGTGAACACCCAGATGCTCGCGAACCACATGCGGGCGTGGTTGTGCAGGTAGCCATGCGTGACGAGCTCACCCGCCCAGGCATCGAAGCAGGCGATGCCGGTGCGCCCCTCGGTGGCAGCGGCGAGGCGCTCGGCAAGCGCGCCGTCCCTCGCCAGCTGCTTGCGGGCCTCCGTACACGCCGAGCGGTACGCGTCCCACACACCAGGTCGCATCTCCAGCCAGCCCTTGAAATAGGTGCGCCAGAGCACCTCGTCCAGGAATTTCTCGCAGGACGACGGCGCGTGGTGTGCCAGCGCCGTCGCGGCCACCTCCCACTCGCCGACGAGGCGGTGGCGGATCCAGGGCGACAGGCAGGAGACGTTGTCGCGGTTGTCCGGGCCCAGGTCATGATTGCGGCCCCGGGCGTAGTCGCGCCCGGCGCGCGGCGCGAACGCCCGAAGCCGCGCGAGCCCCGCCGCGCGATCCGGTGACCATTGCATTCGTTCCACCCCCGCGGGTCCAGCGGTTTGCTGACTGATCGGTCCGGAGCGGCACGCGGATTCCCCCCCAGAAAGTAGGGTCAGGAGAAAGTCGGGTCAGTACGGAGTTCCCGTCGCATCATCGCTGCGCGCCTCTTTCGCCGGTCGCCCGATCCTGCGGGGCCGCAGTCACCGTCCCGTCAACCGCTCCATCGCCTCGACGAACCTCGAGTCCCCGGGCGCCAGGACGCGCTCCGTTACCCGGCGAAGATCCGTGAGCAGTCCGTGGTCAGCGCGCGCCTTGAACAGTGCACGATACCAGGTCAGGCGCGACGAAGTTCCACCGAGCGCGAGGTACTCGGGGTGCGGCGTACGCAGACTCGACTCCACATCGAGCGCGTTCGCCCGATCGCTCGACCAGCGACATTCGCCCGGATCGGCCACCATCCCGCCCGCACCGGATTCAGCTCGATATAGCGGTCGCATTGCAGCAAGTACTGTCGGTCCTGCACCAGGCACGACTCGAACCGCCCCGCCCACAGCGTCCCGCCGCGCCGCCACCCATGATTGAAATGCCGCACGTAGCGGCGGCCGAGATCCTGCATCATGCCCGACACCCCCGGCCGAGCGCCCCGGCGTCACCAGCAGGTGCACAGGGTGCGTCATGAACACCCACGCCTGCAGCCCCACACCCCACCGTTCCCCCGCCTCCCGCAACCAGTGCGCGTACGCGACGAAATCGCTCTCGTCACCGAAGCAGACCTGGCGGTTGTTCCCCCGCTGGATAATGTGCTGCGCAACCCCTGCCGGGCACACTCCTGGCTTCCTTGCCACGGACCCTCCCTTGAACGATGCTCAATCATTCACTGCGAATGTGCCGATCAACACCGCATCGCGCAAAAGCCTGATCTGACCCCACCTATGCCGCTCGGACAGCCTTCCACCATCCGTTTCACGCTCTTGTTCGGCGAGCGGACTTGTCCGAATACATATCCCGGTCGGCGTCAGAAACCGCCTCAAGGAGGCCGAATCCCGGGTTGCGAGTCGATCTTCCTATAGACGCCGCAACGCCACTGTCGAAAAGGGCGGAACACACGCGACCGACCAGGCGCTCCAGATCATTCGTGTCACATTCGACTGCAATGACGCCAAACTCATCACCTCCAACACGCGCCACGACATCATTCCTTCTTACTGCGCTATCGAGCGCGCGCGCCGCGCGCCCTATCAAGATGTCGCCTTCGGCATGCCCCGACGTGTCATTAACGCTCTTGAGGTCATCCAGATCGACGATCACTACGCCCGTCGGATTCCCGTACCTGGCTGCCCTCGCCTCCTCCATCGCGATTGCGGCATCCCAACCACGTCGATTGGCGAGTCCGGTCGTGTGATCCGTTTCTGCCTCGCGCTGGCTCCTCTCGCGAGATCTTTCGTTCTCGATCGCCTCGAGCTCGCTCGACAGGACAGTTCCCAGAAGCCTGGCCAGCAGCTCTATTGTCGGGAGTTCGCTCCGTATTGCATCGTCCTTAGGGCCAGGGTCAATCGCACACAGCGTTCCAAACAATCCTCCGTCATTGCGGCGCACCGGGACGCCGACATATGCACCTATTCCCACGTTCTGGTTGATCGCGGCTTCAACATAGGCAGGTATTTCACCGGCATTTGGCGCAACTCTTGGCCCGTCGTCCCGGACCATTCGCGAGCAGTAAGTATCACTCCACTCGAACACTGCGCCATCGTCTATGCCGTAACCGCGATCATCTGCCTGTAGAACGATCCAGTCATCGCCCTCCGTTCTGGTCATCATCCACAAGCCCATGTCGATCCGGGTATGAAGAAAGTGGAGTACCGCGCGGCTTGCGGACTCGAAGTCGTCGAAGGGCGTCATATCGATCGAAGGCTGTTCCATCTACTTTTCTCCCGGCGCATGCAACGCTAAGCCGCTGGGCCGAGCGCAGCGTAGCCCAGCGGTCTTCCCCCGGAAAATGGACACGCATCGGTCACGCGCTAAGCGCCTCATATTCCACGGGTGAACAGTATGCCAGCGCCGAGTGCATACGAGAAAGTAGGGTCAGGAGAAAGTCGGGTCAGTACGGAGTTCCCGTCGCATCATCGCTGCGCGCCTCTTTCGCCGGTCGCCCGATCCTGCGGGGCCGCAGTCACCGTCCCGTCAACCGCTCCATCGCCTCGACGAACCTCGAGTCCCCGGGCGCCAGGACGCGCTCCGTTACCCGGCGAAGATCCGTGAGCAGTCCGTGGTCAGCGCGCGCCTTGAACAGTGCACGATACCAGGCCCCCACTGTCAGCCTAGTTGGAGCCTCAGCCGATGTTAGAGTTTTGATCGGACTGAGGGGCACAGCGAGGTGAACAAGAGTTATTGTCAATTCTGGTGTATGGCCGATCCGATCAGGCGACGCTCCGGTGGTCGGTTGATGGTTCGTATTGAGCGATAGCGGTGCAATACCATCGATGAACGTCACTCCGCGTTCGAGATCCTCGAGCCAGCGATAACCGCGCAGACGACGCCATCGCTTCTGGGCGCTCTGGCCGAGCTTGAACGCCAGGCTCAGGATCGTGTTGCGCGTGACGCAACCGCGTGTCTTGGCCGTTCGCAGACGGACCGTGGCGAAGGTCGACTCGATCGGGTTGGTGGTGCGGATCGACTGCCAGTGTTCGGCCGGGAAGTCGTAGAACGCCAGCAGTTCCTCACGGTCTTTTCGCAGCGTCTCGACCGCCTTGGGGTACTTGTCGCCCCAGGCCGTCGCGAAGGCGTCGAAGGCCCGCTCGGCGTCGTCGCGCGATTCGGCCATCCAGATCGCCTGCAGCGCGGACTTGGCCTTGGGCTGATTCTTTTTGGGCAGCCGATTGAGCACGTTGGCGCTCTTGTGGACCCAGCAGCGCTGATGGCGTGTCGCCGGATAGACCTGCGCCAGCGCCTTCCAGAAGCCCAGCGCGCCGTCGCCGATCGCCAGGCCCGGGGCGCTCGTAAGGCCCTGGCTGTCGCGCAGGTGCACCAGCAGCTCGTGCCAGCTCTGCGCGGACTCGCGCTGGCCGTCGTCGAGGCCGACGAACTCCTTGGTGCCATCGGACAGCACGCCGATGATCACCAGCAGACACGCGCGCTCGTCGTTGTCGCCGCGCAGGTTGAAGTGGACCCCGTCGGCCCACCAGTAGACGTAACGCCGGCTCGCCAGATCGCGCTGCTGCCATTCGCCATGCTCGACAAGCCATTTGTGCTTGAGCCGGCCCAGCGTCGAGGCCGACAGGCCCTCGGCGGCGTCGCCCAGCAGTGCCGTCAGCGCCTCCTGGAAGTCGCCCGAGGACACGCCCTTGAGGTACAGCCAGGGCAGCAGCTCCTCGACCGAGCGCGTGCGGCGCAGATACGGCGGCAGCAGGTTCGAGGTGAAGTGGATCCCCGAGCCTGAGCGGTCGCGCGTCCTGGGGACCTGCACGGCGACATCGCCGATGCCGGTCTGCACGGTGCGCTCGGGCTGATAGCCGTTGCGCACGACGGCGCGGCGCCCGTCATCGAGCCTGTCATCGGCGTGACTGTCCAGAAATGACTGCAACTCGGCCTCCACGGCCTGCTTCAGCAGATCCCGCGCGCCGCGGCGCAGCAGCTCGGTGAGCGGGTCTTCGGTGGCGCTATCTGGCGAAATCGGGGACTCATGCGTATCGTGATCCATGGTGGCGTATCCTTTTTGGCTGGCTGGTTGCTCGCACTTCCATTCCAGCCGGATACGCCGCCTTTTTCAAATCCCGCCGTACACCACTTTCAACAATAACTCATTTCTAAGCGGGTCCGGGGACAAGCGGGTCCGGGGACAGTAACCGTAACTCGGACCCAAATCAGGGTTGCTGTCCCCAGAATTCCGCTGGGCGTCGGAGCTGGCAGCGCTTGTTACAACCGCAACC
>CAZVFN010000017.1:0-31883 GCA_964626335.1 uncultured Ectothiorhodospiraceae bacterium | reverse complement strand
CCCATGTGGAAGTGCAGCAGGCGCAACCAGTGCAGGCCCCCGTGCTCGCGCAGGGCGTCGACGATGCCGATGACCTGTTGCGCCGAAAGGCCGAACTTGGCCTTTTCGCCACCGGTGTTCTGCCAGCGCCCGTAGCCGATCGAGGCCAGGCGCACGCGCACGCCGAGGCTCGGCTGCACGCCGAGGCGCTCGGCCTCGGCGGCGACGACGGCGACCTCGGCCGGCTGTTCGATGACGATGTGGACGCCCAGGCCGAGGCGCGCCCCGATGAGCGCGAGGCGGATGTACTCGCGGTCCTTGTAGCCGTTGCAGACGACGACCCCGTTGGCGGCCTCCACGAGGGCCAGTACCGCCATCAGCTCGGGCTTGCTGCCGGCCTCGAGGCCGACGCGGGTGTCGCCGGGGCGCTTGATGTGCTCGACGACGCTGCGCTGCTGGTTGACCTTGATCGGGTAGACCGCCGTATAGGCCCCGGCATACCCGTGGCGCTCGCGGGCGCGGTCGAAGGCGTCGCACAGCGAATCCACGCGGTCGTGCAGGATGTCGACGAAACGCACCAGCAGCGGCAGCGGCAGGGCGGCGGCGCGCGCCTCGTCGGCGAGCTCGGCCAGCACCACCGAGCGCGCGTCGCGACGCGGGTGGACACGGGTGCGCCCGTGCGCGTCGATGTCGAAGTAGCCCGCGCCCCAGTGGGCCACGTTGTAGACGTGGCGGGCCTCGTCCGGCGTCCACTCGGTCATCGGCACTCCCGTGGCTTGCGTGCCCGTATCGGGGGCGGCATCATCCGCGGCCGCCCCGAGGCGCGTCAGGGTAGCGGATTCCGCCGCGGCGGCCGAGACCGGGGCACCGCGGGGAGGGCGCGCGACCGGAGATCCCGCATGGCGCTGGGCGACGACAACTGGTTCATCGAGGTCTGCCGCGAATCCGGTTCGGCGTTCGCATTGCAGCTCGGCCCCGATGGGTGCCTGCACCGCGAGGTGTCCGACTACCAGACGATCGAGGTCTACGACACGACCTGGTTCGGACGCGCGCTCGTGATCGACGGCTTCCTGATGCTCGCCGAGCGCGACAACTTCCTCTATCACGAGATGCTCGCGCACCCGGTGCTGTTCTCCCACCCGGCGCCACGCCGTGTGCTCATCGTCGGCGGCGGCGACTGCGGCACCCTGCGCGAGGTCCTCAAGCACGAGCCCGTCGAATCGGTGACCCAGGTGGACATCGACGCACGCGTGACACGCGTATGCGAGGCGTGGTTCCCGGACCTGTGCGAGCGCAACAGCGACCCGCGCGCGACCCTGGCGTTCGAGGACGGGATCCAGCGGGTCGCGCACACGGCGTCCGGGGCGCTCGACGTGGTCATCATCGACAGCACGGATCCGATCGGCCCGGGGGAGGGGCTGTTCACGGAGTCGTTCTACCGCGAATGCCACCGCGCGCTGGCCGCGGGCGGCCTGGTCGTGCAGCAGAGCGAATCGCCCCTGGCGCACCTCGACAGCATCCTGCGGCCGATGCACCGCGCGCTGCGCGCGGCCGGCTTCGACGACCCGCGCACGCTGCATTTTCCCCAGCCCATCTACCCGACCGGCTGGTGGAGCGCCACTCTGGCCTGCAAGGGCGGCGTGGTCGCCTTCGAGCGCGCCAGCGATGCGGCCGGACCCGCGTTTGCGACCGACTACTACACGCCGGACATCCACCGGGCGGCGCTGGCCCAGCCCGCGTTCGTCCAACGGGCCCTGGGCACGCGCGCCTGACACCGGGCCCCGGGCCGTGTGTTTGTCGCGAACGCGCCGGTCGGCTATGGTGCCGCGAGACCGTGGAGAGTGACCCAATGACGCGCAATCCCTTCGACGAGATCAGCGAACGCCTCGGCCGGCTGCTGCCGGACAGCGCGCACGAGATGCGCGCCGACTTCGAGCGCAATGCCCGGGCCGTGCTGCAGCAGACGATGTCGCGCATGGAGCTGGTCACGCGCGAGGAGTTCGACGTCCAGGCCGAGGTGCTGGCCCGCACCCGCGAGCAGCTCGAGGCCGTGGAGGCCCGGGTCGCCGAGCTCGAGCGTCGCGCCGGCATCCAGCCCGTAGCGGAGGGCGAGGACAGCCCCGCCGACCCGGAATAACGCCCGGGTCGCAACCGGTTCGCGAGAGGGAACTCGCCATGACGCTCGCCGTCGTCCACAGCCGCGCCCTGGTCGGCATCGAGGCCCCGCGCGTCGATGCGGAGGTCCACCTGGCCGGTGGCCTGCCGGCGCTTTCCATTGTCGGCCTCCCCGAGGCGGCGGTGAAGGAAAGCAAGGATCGCGTGCGCGCCGCGCTGCAGACGGCCGGCTTCGACTTCCCGCAACGCCGCATCACGGTCAACCTCTCCCCGGCCGACCTGCCCAAGGAAGGCGGGCGCTACGATCTGCCCATCGCGCTCGGCATCCTCGCGGCCTCCGGGCAGGTCCCGAAGGCGGCGCTGGCGGACCGGGAGTTCCTCGGCGAGCTCGGCCTCGGGGGCGAGCTGCGCGCGACCCGCGGCGCCCTGCCGGCGGCGATGGGCGCGGGCGCGGCGGGCCGCTCGCTGACCCTGCCGCGCGCGAACGCCGATGAGGCCGCCCTTGCCGACGGCGCACCGGTGCACGCCGCCGACCACTTGCTCGCCGTCTGCGCGGGGCTGTGCGGCGACGCCGAGCTGGCGTGTCACCCGGTGCCGCCCGTCGGCGGTGCGGCCGCGGTCGACGAACCGGATCTCGCCGACGTCCAGGGGCAGCAGCAGGCCCGTCGGGCTCTCGAGATCGCGGCCGCCGGGCAGCACAACCTGCTGTTCGTGGGCCCGCCGGGCACGGGCAAATCCATGCTGGCCGCGCGCCTCCCGGGAATCCTGCCGCCGATGACGACCGCGGAGGCACTGGAGGCCGCCACGGTGGCTTCGATCGCCGGCAGCGACGACCCCGCCGCGAACTGGGGACGGCGCCCCTTCCGGGCACCGCATCACACCGCCTCCGGCGTCGCCCTCGTCGGCGGCGGCAGTCACCCGCGCCCCGGCGAGATCTCGCTGGCGCACCGCGGCGTGCTCTTCCTCGACGAGGTCGCCGAATTCGACCGCCGCGTGCTCGAGGTGCTGCGCGAGCCCCTGGAGACGGGCACGATCACGATCTCGCGAGCCGCGCGCCAGGCGGCGTTCCCGGCACGCTTCCAGTTGCTGGCCGCGATGAACCCCTGCCCCTGTGGCCAGCGCGGCGACCCGGCGGCCGTGTGCGGGTGCTCCCCGGACCAGGTGGAGCGCTACCGCGGGCGCGTCTCGGGCCCGTTCCTCGACCGCATCGACATGCATCTCGAGGTCCCCCGGGTGCCGCGCGAGCGGCTGCGTCGCGAGGGCGTGTCCGGAGAGGCGAGCACGGCGGTCCGCGAGCGGGTCGTCGCGGCGCGCGAGCGCGCCCTCGCGCGCGACGGCGCCGCCACAGGCATAATGCCGGGGCCCCGCATCGAGCGCAGCGGGGGCTTCGACGCCGCTGCGCTGCGGCGCCTGGACGGGATGATCGACGCGCTCGGCCTGTCCGCGCGCGCCTATCACCGCGTGCTGCGGGTCGCGCGCACGATCGCCGATCTCGCCGGCGAGGGGCGCGTCGGCGAGGCGGCCGTGACCGAGGCCATGTCCTACCGCGCACTCGATCGGCGCAGCGCGGCCTCCTGAGACCGCGGCCGCCCGTGCCGGCCCCTCGTGTAGAATCGCCGCGCCGCCGCGCCCCACCCGATTCCCGGAGTCCCCGTGCGCTACGCGCCGTTCCTGCTCGCGCATCGCCGCTTCCTGGCGTTCGGCTTCCTGCTGCCCTTCGCATCCGCCTTCGGGCAGACCTTCTTCATCGGCATCTTCGGCGCGGAGCTGCGGGCGGAATTCGACCTCGGCAACGGCGAGTTCGGTCTGATCTATTCGCTGGCCACGCTCGCCAACGCGGCCGCCTTCCTGGCACTCGGGCGGCTGCTCGACCGCTTCGACCTGCGCGCCTACACGGCGGCGACGTGCCTGGCGTACACGGGCGCCTGCCTATACATGGCATTCGTCCCCGCGCTACCGGTGCTGCTGTTCGTCGGCTTCCTGCTGCTGCGACTGACCGGCCAGGGGCTGATGAGCCACATCGGGGTGACGGCCATGGGCCGCCACTTCGACACGGGCCGGGGCACCGCGGTGAGCATCGCCAGCCTGGGTTTTCCAGCGGCCGAGGCCGTTTTCCCGCCGCTCGGCGTGGGGCTCATGGCGGCTCTCGGGTGGCGCCAGACCTGGCTGCTGATCGGCATCGGGGTCGCCCTGCTGCTCACCCCCGCCGCCCTCTGGCTCCTGCGCGACCACGCCGCGCGCGAGCAGCGCCGGCGCGAGGCGATCGAGCGCGGCGATGGCGACGCCGTCAGCTGGCTGGCCTCCGAGGTCCTGCGCGATGGTCGCTTCTACCGGGTCTTGCCCGCCGTGCTGCTGACACCGTTCACGGTGACGGGCCTGTTCTTCCACCAGGCGCAGCTCGCCGCGGACAAGGGCTGGACCCTGGCCTGGTTCGCGACGGCCTTCATCGCCTACGCCCTGGCCTCGACCGTCGGCACCCTGGGCGCCGGTCCCCTGGTCGACCGCTTCGGCGCCCGGCGCCTGCTGCCCTTCTTCCTGCTGCCGCTGGGCCTGGGCCTGGGCTGCCTGGCGGGCGCCGACGCCGCCTGGATCGCCCTCGCGTTCATGCTGGGTGCCGGCGTCACCGCCGGCGCGGGGCTCACGCTGCTCGGCGCGCTCTGGGCGGAAATGTACGGCGTGGCGCATCTCGGCTCGATCCGCTCGGTGGCCTGGGCCCTGGTGGTGCTCGCGAGCGCGCTGGCGCCGGTGCTGTTCGGCTACCTGCTGGATGCCGGCATCGACGTGGAGGCGATCGCCCGCGGCTGTCTCGGGGCAGCCGCGGCCGCCTCGCTCCTGGCCGCGGTCGGGTGCGTGCCCCGGCGTCGGGCCCGTTAGCGCACGCGACCGGGCGGTTGCGCGCCCGGTGATGGGTTCTTGCCGGGGTTCGCCGCCCGGCGGCGCCTGCCCGTGACGCCGAGCGCTTCCAGTCGCTGCCGCCGGCGATCGCCGCCGAGCGATGGCGGATGGTGCCGCCGGCCTGCTCGCGGCAACGCTAGCGCTTCAAGCGGGGGCCGTGCACGAACGGCGTCCCGGTCTACGGCTCGGGCTCGAGCAAGCAGTGGAAGCCGCGCGCTCGACGGGGCGGGTCGCGGCGGGCCGATCCGGCGGAACACCGCCACCCGGCCCGACTCCGGGTCGAGATGGCGCAGGGGTTCCTCGCGGTCACCGCCGACGAGGACCCGGGCGATGGGTCAGCACCACGGGGCGTCATGCCCCTCGCGATCGCCGTCGACGCCCAGGAACCGGCGCGGATACATCGTCAGGCCGACCGGCATGCGCGACCCGGGGGCGCTCCCTGTGCGGGTGCTCCCCGAAGCGGATGCGCCGACCGCGCACGCCGGCGCTGCGGCGATGCGGCACGCGTGCGCGGAGCCTCCGGCGCACCATCCCTCCACCCGGACGAAAAACGCCGGCCTCCGGGGCCGGCGTCGTGGCGAGCGGGGCCGGCGGGGTCCTCTCAGGGCTCGACCCCGGATTCCTCCAGGATGTAGCCGATCGCGCGCTCGATCTCCTCGCGGCTCGCCGAGGCCTTCTGCGCCGGCATCTGGTTGTAGCCATCATAGGAGTGATTGACCAGCGTCTCCATGCCCTTCTGCGCGCGTTCCTGCCAGGCCCCGGTGTCGCCGAGCTCCGGCGCGCCCAGCGTGCCGTTCGCATGGCATGCGGCGCAGACGCCGTTGTAGACGGCCTCCGCCGTGCGCGGACCGGAGTCGCCCCCTTCATCGCCGCCCGCTTCGGCCTCGGCGACCACGGGGCCACCCATGTTGATCTCGCCCAACGGCTTGACGCGCTCGGCAATCACCTCGGCCTTGCTCATGCCGGACGGGACATAGGTGTCGTCGCTGGTGTCCAGCATCAGCGCGGCCACGAGGAACAGGATCGCGAGCCCCGCGAGGATCACGAGCACGAGCGGAAACGTCTCGCGAAACTTCAGCTCTTCCGAATCCATAGCTGCTCCAGAAGCAACGAACGGGCGGGGCCCGAGCGCACGAGGGCCGGATTATACAGCCCGCCGAGCGCCGGTAAAACGTTGACACACGGGCGACAGCCGCGCCATGTGAGCGCCCCGCACGACGATCCTGCCGCGTCGACATGGACGCCGATCCACCCACCACGTATCATCCGTCGCCGAAAGGGCGCCCGTAGCTCAGCTGGATAGAGCGTCGGCCTCCGGAGCCGAAGGTCACAGGTTCGAGTCCTGTCGGGCGCGCCAGACGGGGTGGAAAGCCGCCGAGCCGGCGGCTTGTTCGCACGCGCTCGCGTTACGTCCGCTCTCCGCCCGCCACCCAGCTTCGGTGCCGGCTTACCCCGGACTCCGGATCCGCCTCCATCCGCGCTGCCACCGCCTCACCGACCCCGTGTCAAAGGTCGCGCGCATACGGCCGCAGGTCGGCGAGCGGGACGATCTCCAGCGTGGCCTCGTGCGTGGCCTCGAGGACTACCGGCGGCGCGCAGCCGGCGCGGCGCGCCTCCTGCCAGCGCAAGGCGCACAGGCACCAGCGATCCCCCGGGCGCAGGCCCGGGAAACCGCCGCCGGGCCAGGGCGTCGCGAGGTCGTTGCCCTGTCTTGCCGTGTAGTCCAGGAACGCTTCGGTCACCTCGGCGCAGACGGTGTGGGCCCCGAGGTCCTCGGGACCCGTATTGCAACAGCCGTCGCGATAGAAGCCGGTGACCGGATCGTGGCCGCAGGCGGCGAGCGGCTCGCCTAGGACATTGCGTGCGTTCTGGACCTTCATGCGCAGCCCACCATCAACCCTCGATCACGAACTCGCCGTTCATGATGCCGTAATGCCCGGGAAAGGAGCAGACAAAGGTGTAGTCGCCCCCGGGCTCCAGCCCGGATACGTCGAAGCTCACGCTGGTCGAGTCGCCGCCACCGACGAGGCTGGTCGATGCAATCACGCGGTCGTCGCCCTGTGGGATGTACTCGTTCTCCATGCCGGCCTTCATCCCGGCCTGCGCGACCGACTTGTAATCGCCGGTCTCGGTGAGCACCCAGTTATGCCCCATCTGCTCGACGGACATCTCCCCGACGTGCTCAAGCGTGAGCTCGACCGTGTCACAGTCGGCACCGACGACCAGCTCCGACTTGTTGAATTTCATCTGATCATTGCCGGTAATCGATATTTCACACGTCTTGGCGGCCGCGGTGGCGGGTAGGCCGAGGCACGCGGTGACCAGGACGAGGATTGCGATCGTGCGTCGCATCGCCGTGTCTCCTTGTTGCATTGTACGCCGCCACGGTTCGACCGCACCCGGACCCGCGGATGCGCTCCGGGCACGCGGCCAGCGCCGTCAATCCGCGCCGGCGAGGCGGCGCAGCACAGCCACCTCGGGGATCACCACGCGATCGCCGTCGATCTCCACACCGCAGCGGCGAAACCGGCGAAGCGCCCGGGACAGAGTCTCCGGCTTCATGCCGAGGCGGGCGGCGATCAGCGCCTTGTCGATCGGCAGCCGCAGGTCAGCACTCTGCGCATCGCACGGGACTCTTTCAAGCAGGAATGCCGCCAAGCGTTCCTCGGTCGAGCGCGCCTGCAGCTGCTCGAGCGCGGTCACGAGCTGGCGCAGGTGGTGCGACATCGCGGCGAGCATGTTGCGCGCAACCCGCGGCTCGGTCTCGACCACCTGCAGGAACGGATCGGCCGGGACCACGAGCAGGCGGGACGGCGCCGCGACGCTGGCGCAGACCGGGTAGCTGCCGCCCGCGAACATCGCGGCCTCGGCGAACGACTCGCCGCGCGTAAAGACGTGCACGACACTTTCGCGGCCATCGACCGTGAGGCGGAACAGCTTCACCCAGCCCACGAGGATGACGTAGAAGCGGGTCGCGGGTTCGTCCTGCACGAACAGCTGCACATCCCGGCTTACCGTCTCGATCCGGCTCGCTGCGAGCAGGCGCTCGAGCGTGCCCGCATCGAGGTCCGCGAACAGGGGCACGCGCCGGATCAGCGCCCAGTCGGGGGCCCGCAGGCACGACTCCCACTGCCCGGCCGGGTCCGCCTCCATGATCGGCCTTCAGGCCGTTGCGGCCTGGCGGCGCCCGCGGTCCCGGCGCGGCACCTGTGCCAGCAGGTAGTCCATCTGGTCGGCCAGGATGCGCCGGTTCTCCAGGATCATGGCCTCGGCGCGCGAGGGCGTGTACGGGATGTACAGCATCTCCAGGCCGCACTCCTCGAGCAACCGGTCGTCCTTCTTCTGGTTGCAGGCGCGGCAACTGGTAACGACATTGTCCCAGACGTCGCTGCCGCCGCGCGACAGCGGCTGGACGTGATCGCGCGTCAGCAGCGCCGTGCGCCCGTCGAAGACATCGCCGCAATAGCAGCACAGCCGCCGGTCGCGCAGGAACAGGGCGGCGTTGGTCAGGCGCGGCACTGTGTCGTCGTAGTACGTCGCGCGCGCGCCGGACACCGCGACGATCGAGGGGATGTCGAGGCGGCTGCGGATACCGGTCCAGGCCGAAACCCCGCCGTGCAGCACCACCGCCGTCTCGGGCGAGGCCCAGGCGACCTCCTCGCGCAACAGATAGCCGGCCGCGTTGCGCACGTCGATCCAGCGGATCGGGCGTCCGCCCGGATCGGTCTTGAGGATCATCGGTGTCCGGTGCAGCTGCATGCGGTCCGCTCCTGGCCCGAGGGCCGCCAGGGATCCGGATGAACGACGCCATGCGGCGGTGGGCCAATCATGGCACAAATCACGCCAACGCGTATGCGAACGCCGTCGAGCTCGATGGTCGACGGCCGCCATGACCCCCGGATGACGCAGCCGGCGGCGTGACGGATTCCCGGGTCCCATGGCGGCCGAATGCGCATGCACAGAAATGCAGGTTTGCGTCCATTTGTGTTTTTTTCAACTTTATTGAATGAGAAACCTGCTTGAAGCAGAATTCACCGCACAACCGCCGTGGCGGACCAACGATGCAAGCGTCGCTTCGCGCAACCATCCGTCGTACGGCTGCCGTCCTGCTCGCCGCCTGCGTGTTCGTCGCCCCGCTCGCGCAGGCCGACGAGCGCTACATCACGGTCGCCTCGACCACCTCGACCGAGGCCTCCGGCCTCTTCGGCCACATCCTGCCGAAGTTCGAGCAAAAGACCGGTATCGACGTCCGGGTCGTCGCGGTCGGTACCGGCCAGGCGATCGAGGTCGCGCGCCGGGGCGACGCGGATGTCCTGCTCGTTCACCACAAACCCTCGGAGACGGCGTTCATCGCCAACGGCCACGGCTCGAAGCGTTACCCGGTGATGTACAACGACTTCATTCTCGTCGGCCCGGGCTCCGACCCGGCCGGGATCGAGGGCATGGAGGAGGCGCCGGCGGCGCTGGCCGCGATCGCTCGGGCCGAGGCCCCGTTCGCCTCGCGCGGCGACGCCTCCGGTACCCACAAGAAGGAGCGCGGCCTGTGGCAGAAGGCGGGTATCGAACCGTCGGGATCGTGGTATCGCGAAACGGGCTCGGGCATGGGCCAGACGCTGAACACGGCGACGGGGATGAACGCTTACGCGCTCGCCGACCGCGGCACCTGGATCAGCTTCGACAACCGCGGCGGGCTCGAGCGGCTGGTCGCGGGCGACCCCGATCTGTTCAACCCGTACGGCGTGATGCTGGTGAACCCCGAACAGCATCCGCACGTCAAGGCGGAGATGGGCCAGCGCTTCATCGACTGGCTGGTGTCCGACGCCGGCCAGCAGGCGATCGCGAGCTACCGGTTGCGGGGCAGGCAGCTCTTCCATCCGAATGCAGACGGCGGCTGAGCCACGGGCCAGCGGCGCTTGCGCGGGTGACGGCAGCACGCCGTGGGCGCCGGGCGAACCGGCGTTTCCCTGCGGCCCCGCGCAGCGCTACACTGACTAGCGGAATACCCGCCCCATCCGTGCACCGCGTCGGGCTCGCCATGCAGCACCGCGACCTCGATGATCCGCGGGCGATTGATCGCCTGGTCGATGCCTTCTACGCGCGCGTCCTCCTTGATCCGACGCTGGCGCCCGTGTTCACCGCGGTGGCGGGGGTCGACCTCGACCACCACCTGCCCGTGATCAAGGCCTTCTGGCGCAAGATGTTGCTCGGGCACCGGGACTACGCGCGCAACATGGTGGCACGTCACGCGGCGGTGCACGCTCGTCTGCCCCTGCGGCGCCGCCACTTCGATCGGTGGCTGGCCCTGTTCACGCGCACGATCGACGACCATTTCGCCGGGCCCGGCGCCGAGCGCGCCAAGCGCCTGGCCCGGCACATCGCCGCCAACCTGGAGCGCAATATCGACGCGTACGCGCGGTCGAGCATCAGCGCCGGCGCGGCGGGTAGCGCCACCAGGACCACAGGCTGAGGGCGGCGAACGCGAGGTAGGCGACATGCGCCTGCCACAGCGCGATGTCGTAGTAGAGCAGGCGCTGGATCCAGGCCGCGAGGAACCCGGCCTCGTAGTCCCCGGCCGCATCGCGCCAGTGCGCCTCGAGCACGGTCAACGGGCAGTAGACGCCGAGCACGACCTCCGCGACCACGGCCGCGATCGCGGCCAGGTGCAGCCAGCGGAACCAGGGATTGCGCACCCACGACCAGTCGCGCGCGCCACCGAGCAGGATCAGCGCCTGCCCAGCGAGCACGAACGCCACGTAGGCGAAATGCAGCACCGCCAGCAGGTCGGCCGCGGTCCCGGTGCCCATGCCGTTCCCCCGTTTGCGCCGGCGGGTCGAGCCGGTCCGCCGCCGGGCGCGGCAACAACCCCCGGCTTCGCGGATCCACCACCTGAACCGACGATGGCCCCGCCGCAGACGCACGGCAAGCAGGACAGCGGGCCGGGCACCCGCGAAGCGGGCCCGCACGGTTGCGGTCGAAGCCAGCGTGGGCCAGCGTGGACGGGCGCAACCGCAAACCCGGGGCACCCAAGATGAGCGAGGTCGATCGCCTGCTGGACAACAATGCCGAGTACGCGGCCCGATTCAACACGGGCGACCTGCCGATGCCGCCCGCGCGCCGGGTCGCGATCGTCGCCTGCATGGACGCGCGGCTGAACGTCTACGCCATGCTCGGGCTCGAGGAGGGTGACGCGCACGTGATCCGCAACGCCGGCGGCGTGGTCACGGACGACGTCATCCGATCGCTGGCGATCTCACAGCGCCTGCTGGGCACGCGCGAGATCGTGCTGATCCACCATACCGACTGCGGCATGCTGACGTTCACGGACGACGAGGTGAAGGCCGGGATCGAGGCCGACACCGGGATCCGCCCACCGTTCGCCCTGGAGGCGTTCGGCGATCCCTACGCGGATGTGCGCCAGTCGCTGCGTCGCATCGAGGCGAGCCCGTTCCTGGGGCACTGGGACGCGATCCGCGGGTTCGTGTTCAACGTCGCGGACGGGCGCCTCGAGCCGGTCGAGCCGTAGGCGCCGGTTCGCGCCACCACCGGCCCTGTGTCAGGCCGGGGCCTCGCCGCCCGCGGGTGGCCGGCTCAGGCCCGGGACTCACCGGACGCGGGCCGGCGGCCCTCCAGGCGGCGTGCGGCACGGCGGTAGCGCGCGTACTCGGCGCAACCGCGCACGGCGAGGAGCGCGCTGGCGATGCCAGCGACCCCCGCCAGGGCCGCCGTCACGAGCATCGCGTGACCCCCGGCCGCATCCGCCAGTGCCCGGGCGGCGAGCATCAGCACGACCGCGGGGATCGCCGGCAGCCAACCGCGCATGGCGGCGGCGATGCCCGGCGGTTCCACCAGCGTCGCCCCCCAGGTGTGATTGCGCCAGGCGTAGACACGCAGCGGCGACCGCCGGCCACCGCAGACGGCCTCGACCTCGTCGCCGTCATTCAGCGGCAGCGCCGCGCCGTGGCGCAATTCGAGCCGACGCCCGTCCAGCTCGAAGCGGTAGAAGTGGACCGCCGCCGCAGGCCGCCCGGCGCGCGGGCGCCCCACGACCCGGCGCTCGTGCTCGAGACCATCGACGCGCCCCCGCAGATGCTCCATCGCGCTTCAGGGCAGACCGTCGATGGCGTCGCGTTCGCGGCCCCTGCCGCGGCCCTCGTCCGCGCGGTCGCGCCCGCCCGCCGCGCCACCCTCGCGGGCCTTGCGGTCCTGCGCCGTGCAGGGGCGGCGCTCGAAGCGGTAGCGCAGGCGCCGTGCCTCGGAGAGCGCCGTCATGCGCGTGGCGTCGCGGCGCTCGATCCGCAGCCGCAGGTCGAGCTCGGGCACGACCAGGTGGCCGTCGTCGAGGCGGTAGGTCACGCTCATGCGCACGTCGGAACTCGCCTCGCTCTGCACCCGCAGGACACCGTCGCCCGCGAATGTCCAGTCCCGGCCGATCGCGCGTGTACGCGAAGCGTCGGCCGCCGCGACGTCGGTCAGGCACCAGCGCCCCTCGAGCGCGGCAGCCGCCGCGAACCCGGGAAGCGACAGTGACGCGACCAGCAGCGCGGTGATGGCTCGGGAGCGGGGCATGGATTCGGGGCCGGCGACGGGTTCGGACGCGATTGTACGGCGGGGGCCACCCGCGGATACAGGGTCGCGCCCGGTCGGGGCACGGGCCCAGTCGTGGCCGTCGGGCCGGGGCCCGGAAACAGTCGGCCGTGTGGTCGTCCACCCGACCCACGGCCTGCATGTGGGCATGGCAGATGGTCGGCCCGACGAAGCGGCAACCGCCGGCCCGCAGCGCCTGCGACAGGGCACGCGAGGCCGCGGTCTCGCCCGGGCCACCGGGTGGGGTCGCCGGCCGGTTCACCCGCGGGCGGGCGTCGACGAACGCCCAGAGCCAGTCGGCGAAGCAGCCGTGGCGCCCCTGCAGGTCGAGGAACGCGCGCGCATTGGCGACGGCCGCCTCGATCTTCCCGCGGTTGCGCACGATGCCGGCGTCGGCGAGCAGCCGCTCGACATCCGTCGGCGTGAACCGGGCGATCCGGGCGGGGTCGAAATCGGCGAACGCGGCGCCATGGGCGGGCCGCTTCTTCAGGATCGTGCGCCAGGAGAGGCCCGCCTGGGCGCCCTCCACAAGCGGCATCTCGAACAGATGGCGATCATCGCGCGACGGCATGCCCCACTCCGCGTCGGGGTCGGCGACGCCATCGGGATCGTCGCCGCACCCGGCACAGCGCACGGGGATCGCATGACGGTCGGGCAAGGTTCGTCCGGCTGGGGCGGCGCCTGTGCCATCATGGCGGCGCAAGCGGGATGGAGTCCGCCATGCGGCGCATCGCCCGGGCGCTGGTGCGGTGCGCGCCGGCCGCCATCCTGCTGCTGGCGGGGGCCCGCGGCGACGCGCCGACGCTCCCCCGGCTTACCGACGGTGCGCGCATCCTGGCCTTGGGCGACAGCCCGACCCGGGGTACGGGGGCGCAACGGGCGGCCTCGTATCCCGCCGTGCGGGAACGGCTCACCGGCCGCGAGGTGGTCGCCTCGGGGGTGCCGGGCGAGCGCGCCGCCGAGGGCCGCCGGCCCCTGCCCGGCGTGCTGGAGCGCCTGCAGCCGGACCTGCTGATCCTCTGCCACGGTGGCAACGACACCCTGCGCGGCACGGAGCCGGCCGCCATCGAGGGGGACCTGATCGCGATGATCGAGCGGGCGCAGACCCAGGGCATCGCGGTGGTGCTGGTCGGGGTGCCGGCGCGCGGGCCGTTCGCCGACACCGCGGACGTCGACTACCGCGCCGCGGAGCGCACCGGCGTGCCGCTCGAGGACGGGATCGTCGCGACGCTGATCGACTCGCCGGAGCTGCGCGCGGACACGGTGCACCCCAATGCGCGCGGCTACCGGCGGCTCGCCGAGGCGGTCCGGGCGCTGCTGGCGCGAGCCCGCGCGCTCGCCGAACGCTGAACGCCGCGGGGACCACGGCGATCGCCTGCGGCGCCCGTGGCGGCTGGCCCCGCCCCGCGGCTACGGGGGCACGACCGCGGCGCCCGGCAGCGCAGCCACGAACCCGGCGCCGGCGGCGGCACGAACCCTGCAGCGTCGACCTCGACGAATGGAAACGCGCATGACGGCAACACGATGGATCGCCGCGCTGGCCGTGCTGGCCGCCGTCGCCGGCGGCACCTGGTGGGCGCGCCAGGAGGCGGATACGGGCTCCGGCGAGCAAGCCGGCGCTTCGGGGCGCGTCGCGGTCGAGGTGGCGGCGGTCGAGACCGGGCGACTGGCCGACGTGCGCGGCTTCACGGGCACGCTCGAGGCGGGTGACTCGTTCACCGTGGCCCCGAAGATCGGCGGCCAGGTCGAGCGGGTCCACGTCGATATCGGTGACCGCGTGCAACAGGGGCAGGTGGTCGCCGAACTCGAGGACGCCGAGGCCACCCAGGCGGTCGCCGAGGCGAAGGCCGCGCTCGCGGTCGCGCGCGCCGAGGTGCAGCAGGCCCAGGCCGATGCCCGGCTCGCGCGGCGCGAGCTCGAGCGCACGCGCTCGCTGGCCGAGCGCGAGCTGGCCTCGGCCTCCGAGCTGGACTCGGCGGCCGCGCGATCCGAGGCCCGGGAAGCCGCCGTGGCGGTCGCGCGTGCGCGCGTCGAGCAGCGCGAGGCCGCACTGGCCGGCGCGCGCGTGCGTCTCGGCTACACCAAGGTGCGCGCGGACTGGCGCGGCGGCGGCGACGTGCGCGTGGTCGGCGACCGCATGGTTGACGCCGGCTCCACGGTCGCGGCCAACACGCCGCTGCTGTCGGTGCTCGGCATCGCGCCGATCACGGCGGCGGTGTTCGCGCCCGAGGGCGACTACGCGCGCCTCTCCGAGGGCCAGGCGGTCGAGGTGACCGCGAACGCCCTGCCCGGGCGCACGTTCACGGGGCGGATCGCACGGATCGCGCCGCGTTTCGAGCGTGACTCGCGCCAGGCCCGGGTCGAGGTGACCCTGCCCAACGCCGACCGTGCGCTCAAGCCGGGCATGTTCGTCACCGTGCGGGTGACGGTGGCGACGGCGCGCGACGCGCAGCTCGTCCCGTCGGAGGCGATCGTGCGCCGCGACGCCGGCCCGGGCATCTACCGCATCGAGCCGGGGGATCCGCCGACAGTGGCGTTCGTCCCGGTCGAACTCGGCATCGAGGGCAGGTCGCGGGTCCAGGTCGTCGAGCCGGCGCTGTCGGGGCGCGTGGTGACACTCGGCCAGCAACTGCTCGAGGACGGCTCGCCGGTGATCATCGCGGAGCTGCCGGGCTCGTGAATCTGCCGGGCTTCAGTGTCGCACGCCCCGTGCTGACGAGCATGGTGACGCTGATCGCGGTCGTGATCGGCGCGATGGCCCTGACGCGCCTGCCGGTCGATCTGCTGCCGGAGATCGAGTACCCGTTCATCACCGTCAGCGTGGCCTACCCGAACGCCTCGCCGCAGGCGATGGAGGAGTTGGTCGCCAAGCCGATCGAGAATGCGGTCGGCACGGTCCAGGGCGTCGAGGAGATCACCTCCTCGATGTCGCAAGGCGTGGCCAATGTGCGCCTGCAGTTCGCCTGGGGCACGGATCTCGGCTTTGCGGCGATGGACGTGCGCGACGCCATCGACGAGGAGTACGAGGACCCGCCCGAGGGCGCGCAACGGCCCGAGATCCGCAAGTTCGACACGTCCGACGCGCCGATCATGCTGATCGGCGTGTTCAGCAAGATCGACCCGATCGCGCTGCGCAGCCTGATCGACAACCGCCTGAGCAACCGCATCCAGCAGGTCGCGGGCGTCGCCCAGGTCGACCTCTGGGGCGGACCGGAGCGCGAGATCCAGGTGCGGCTGCGCCCCGAGCGGGTGCAGGCGCTCGACCTGCCGCTGGCACGCGTCGTCGAGACGCTGCGCGAGTCGAATCTCAACCGGCCCGGGGGCTCGGTCGAGCAGGGCCACACCGAGTACACGGTGCGCGTGCCCGGGCGCTACGAGAGCCTGCGCGCGATGCGCCAGGAGGTGGTCGCGGTGCGCGACGGGGCACCCGTGCGCCTCGGCCAGGTCGCGGAGATCGTGGACACGCAGAAGCGGGTCACCCGCATCATCCGCATCAACGGCGAGCCGGGCATCCGCATGGCCGTGCGCAAGCAGTCCGGCGCCAACACGGTCGAGGTGGCCGAGCGCCTGCGCGCGGAGATCGAGCGGGTCAACGGCGATTTCCCGCAGGTGACGATGCAGCCCCTGTTCGACACCTCGGAGTACATCGAGCGCTCGATCAGCAACGCCGCGCTGGCGATGCTGGCCGGCGCCGTGCTGGCGGTCGCCGTGCTGCTGCTGTTCCTGCGCAACCTGCGGGCGACCCTGGTCGTGGCCACGGCGATCCCGGTGTCGGTGATCGTCACGTTCGCGCTGGTGTTCTTCGGCGGCTTCTCGCTCAACCTGATGAGCCTGGGCGGCCTCGCGCTCGGGATCGGGCTCATGGTCGACAGCGCCATCGTCGTGCTGGAGAACATCGTCCGCCGCCACGAGAGCCACCGCGAGACACCCCAGGCGTCCGCCGAGCACGGCGCCGCCGAGGTCGCCGCGCCGGTGGTGGCCGGTACCCTGACGACGGTCGCGATCTTCGTGCCGATGTTCTTCGCCCAGGGCCTGACCGGGCAGCTGTTCGGGCAGCTGGCGTTCGTGGTCGCGTTCGCGCTCGGCTGTGCCCTGCTGGTCGCCCTCACCGTGGTGCCGATGCTCAGCGCCCGCCTGCTGCGGGCCGAAGCGCGCCCCGCGCCGCGGCCGCTGCAGGCCCTCGGCCGGCGCATCGGCGCCGCCCTGCGGCGCCTCGAGGGCGCCTATGTCGCGCTCCTCGAGCGCCTGCTCGGGCGTGTCTGGCGCGTCGTCGGCGCGGCCGTGATCGCGCTCGCCGCGGCCGCCGCCGCCGCGCCCCTGCTCGGCACCGAGTTCATGCCGGCGACCGACGAAGGCGAGGTCGAGGTCACCGTCGAGATGCCACCCGGGACCCGCCTGGAAACCGTGGAACGGGCCACGGCCCGCGCCGCCGCGGTGGTGCGCGAGCAGGTGCCGGAGCGCATCAACATGGTCACCAGTATCGGCTCGTCGAGTTACCGGCCCTCGGCCTCGGCCGAGGGCGAGATCCGTGTGGCGCTGCCGTCGCGCGCCGAGCGCGAGCGTTCCGCGGCGGCCATCGCTGCCGACCTGCGCGCCGCCATCGGGCCGGTCGCGGGCGCGGAGGTCCGGGTGCGGGCCCGGCGGCCTTTCTTCATGCGTGCGCTGTCCTCCGGGGACACCGCGCTGGCGATCGAGGTGCGGGGCTACGAGTACGACATGCTGACGTCGCTGTCGCGCGAGGCCCTGCGCCGGGTCCGCGGCGTCGAGGGGATCGAGGACCCGCGCGTGTCGCGCGAGGCGGGCGAGCAACAACAGCTGGTCCGCATCGACCGCGAGCGCGCGGCCGACCAGGGGGTGCGCGTCGCCGCGGTGGCGGACACGGTCGAGACGGCACTGTCGGGGCGCATCGCCTCGCGCTTCCTCGACGGTGGCGACGAAGTCGACATCCGCGTGCAGTTCCAGGGCAACGAGACGCTCGCGCCGAAGCAGTTGCTCGACCTGCGTGTGCCCACCGTCGACGGCGGACTGGTGCGCCTCGGCAACGTGGCGCACCTGGCGCGCGACGAGGGTCCCGTGGTGATCGACCGCAAGGACCAGACGCGGGTCGTCGAGGTGCGCGCCAATGTCGCCGGGCGCGACATGGGCTCGGTGGTCGCCGACCTCGAGGCCGTGCTCGCGGGCATCCCGGTGCCGGACAACTACGATCTGCTCATCGCCGGCGACTACGAGCAGCAGAGCTCGGCATTCACCTCGCTGTTCCTGCAGCTGGTCCTCGCCGTCGTGCTGGTCTACATGGTGATGGCCAGTCTCTACGAGTCGTACCGCGATCCGCTGATCGTGATGGGGTCGGTGCCGCTCGCCGTGATCGGCGTGGTCGCGGCGCTGTTCGTCACCGGCAGCACGCTCAACGCGCAGTCGCTGATGGGCTGCGTCATCCTCATCGGCATCGTGGTCAACAACGCGATCCTGATCGTCGACCAGGCGAACCGGCTGCGCGCGGCGGGCGAGCCGCTGCACGATGCGCTGCGCGAGGCCGGCCGGCGGCGCCTGCGCCCGATCCTCATGACGGCCCTGACGACGATCCTGGCGCTGCTGCCGCTGGCGATCGGCGCGGGCGCGGGCGGCGAAACCCAGGCGCCGCTGGGTCGCGCCGTGATCGGCGGCCTGCTCGTGTCGACCCTGATCACCCTGGTGCTCATCCCGGTGATCTACGAACGCGTGCACCGCAACGACCCGCCGCTGCGGTCGGCGCGCGACCCCG
Organism: uncultured Ectothiorhodospiraceae bacterium; assembly: GCA_964626335.1. Lineage (GTDB taxonomy): Bacteria > Pseudomonadota > Gammaproteobacteria > XJ16 > Halofilaceae > Halofilum. The sequence continues at coordinate 13,549 of CAZVFN010000017.1, read as the reverse complement.
GCAGTGGCTGAGAACCGCGGACGAAAACCGATGGACACGGCATGACGTGGTTGCGGCCATTGACTCGGCGGAGCCGCGCTGATCGGCGGCCGGACGGCCGCGCCGCGTCTTTGCACGACCAAGGGACACGAATGGACACCGATCTCTCTGCGGCGCATTGCCCGCGGCCGGGCTGCGCTGAAAACGCCAGGCGCCCGATGGGTCTCCCTTGGCCGCGCGCACCGAACCGACTCCGGCGAAACGCCGCGCAGCGTCGGATCCGCGGAGGGGCCCCTGGCGTTCATCCGTATTCGTGCGCGCATCCAGGCCAGCGGTCGTCAGGTCACCGGTTCCTGCGAAACCGCGACGAGCTTGGCCTGCCTTGCGCGGACTCTGCGTTCATCCGTGTCCATCCGTGGTTCTCGACAGGCGCATCGCCATGAAGCTGTTCTACTGTGACCACTTCGTGCTGCCGCTGCCGGACGGGCATCGCTTCCCGATGGACAAGTACCGGCGCCTGCGCGAGCGCTGTGCCGGGCACGGGCGATTCGAGCTGCTGGAACCGCCGGCGGCGACCGACGTCGAGCTGGTGCGGGCCCACGACAGCGCCTACGTCGAGCGCGTGACCGGGGGCGCGATGGGGCCGCGCGAGTTGCGCGCCCTCGGGTTCCCGTGGTCGCCGGGACTGGTCGAGCGCTCGCGGCGCTCCAACGGGGCCACGCTCGCCGCGGCCCGGGTGGCGCTGGCCGAGGGCGCGGCGGGCAACCTCGCCGGGGGGACCCACCATGCCCAGATCGCGGCCGCGCAGGGCTTCTGCGTGTTCAACGACTGCGCCGTCGCCGCCCGGGCGTTGCAGCACGAGGGCGCAATCCGGCGAGCCATGGTGATCGACACCGACGTCCACCAGGGCAACGGCACGGCCCAGATCTTTCGCCATGACCCGAGCGTCTACACGTTCTCGCTCCACGGCGCGCGCAACTTCCCCACGCACAAGGAAACGGGCGATCTCGACATCGGCCTGGACGACGGCGCCGACGACGATGCCTTCCTGGATGCGCTCGAGCACGGCCTCGACGCCGCTTTCGCCGCGATGGCCCCCGACCTCGTGTTCTATCTCGCGGGCGCCGACGCCTACGCCGGCGACCGTCTCGGGCGGCTGTCGGTGACGCGGGCCGGCCTCGCCGAGCGCGACGCCCGCGTCGTCGAGCGCTGCCGCGCGCTCGCCGTCCCGCTCGTCGTCGTCATGGCCGGCGGTTACGCGCACGACATCGACGACATTGTCGCCATCCACTACGCCAGCATCGAGCACGCCGCCGGCTTGATCGGGCATCGCCGGTCAACGCGACCGGAGTCGAAGCCGGCGAGGTGTCGTTGACGGCGCGTCGTCCGCATGCAGTCGCCGGCGGGAACCACGAATGAACACGGGTGCACACGAATGGGTTTGCAAAGGCGGCATGCGACTGGCGCGGCGATCAGGCCCCGGGCAGTTGGCAGGCCTCGGGGAGGGCGAGGTCGACGGCGAGCGGGAGGTGATCGGAGAGGCTGTCGCCGAGCACGCGCATGCGCTCGACGCGCAGGCCGGGCGTGGTGAGGATGTGGTCGAAGTTGTGCAGGGGCCGCCAGGCCGGCCAGGTGTTCAACCGCTCGACGGGCTCGACCAGGGCCGTGCGGTCGAAGAAGCGCCGCATCTCGGGTGCCCCGTGCGGGGCGTTGAAGTCGCCCATGACCACGGCGTGGGGCGCGCCCGCGATCAGCTCCCCGATGTAGTCGAGCTGGCGCCGCCGCGTCTGGCGCCCGAGGGCGAGGTGGACCACGACCACGCTGACGCGACCCTCGCCGTCGCCGAAGTCCAGCATGATCCCGCCGCGGCCCGGCACGGCGCCCGGCAGCGCGAACCGCCGGACACCGTCCGGGGCGGCGCGCGCGAGGGCACCGATGCTGTGCTGGGCCACCCGCCCGAGGCGCCGATTGGTGCGCTCGGTCCACCAGGGATAGCCCGCCCGCCGGGCGAGGTACTCGGTCTGGCCGAGGAAGCCGGTGCGCAGGCTGCCGGCGTCCACCTCCTGGACGGCGACGAGGTCGTAACCGCGGACCTGGTCGGCGATCGCCGCCAGTGTGCGCATGCGCTCGCCGTGCGGGATGAGGTGCTTCCAGCCGCCGGTGACGTACTCGCGGAAAGTGGCCGTGCGGATGCCGACCTGGATGTTGTAGGACAGCAGGCGGAAGCGGCGGCTACCCGCCGCGGTGTCCGGCGGGAAGGCGGCGTCAGCCGCGTTCACGGCGCGCGGCCGCCACGCGTTCCTCGATGATCTGGATCATGCGCTCGAAGCTGCCGGCCTGGCTGCCCGACGTGAGATAGCGGCCGTCGACGACGACCGAGGGTGTGCCGGAAACGCCGTAGGTCTGCTGCAGATCGCGGGCGCGGCGCATGCGCGTGTCCACTCCCAGGGAGTTCATTGCGTCGATGAAGTCCGCCTTGTCGATACCGAGCGTGGCCACGAACGCGCCGATCGAGGCCTCGGTCTCGAAGCGCTTGCCGTCCTCGTGCATCGCGCGAAACATGGGCATGTGGAACTGCTCGAGCACGCCGAGCGCCCTGGCGGCGTAGAAGGCCCGCCCGTGCAGGGCCCAGCGCTCGGAGAGCACGGCCGGCATGTGGCGGAACGCCACATCGTCGGGCTTCTGCTCGCGCCATGCCTCGACGTACGGCGCGAAGCGGTAGCAGTGCGGGCAGCCGTACCAGAAGAACTCCGTGACCTGGATGGTGTCCGGCTCGCCCGCCGACACCCCGGTGTCGAGCACCCGGTAGTCCGCCGCCTGCGCCGGCAGCGTGCCGGCCAGCGCGGCCAGGAACAGCACGGCGATACGAATCGGGCGTCGCATGGGTATCCCTCTGCGTGGGCCTTGTCCGAGGGGCGCGTGCACGGACATCGCCGACCGCGTTCAGTTGAGGCCGGCCATGTATTCGGAGACCGCGCGGATCTCCGCGTCGCTCATCTCTCCCGCCAGGCTGCGCATCATCGCCTGCGGGTCGTTGGCGCGCTCGCCGGAGCGGAAGTACTTGAGCTGCTGGGTGAGGTATTGCGCCCACTGGCCGCCGACATCGGGATAATCGGCGGCCGGATTGCCGCGTCCGCGGGGACCATGACACGCGACGCAGGCGGCCACGCCCTTGCTCTGGATGCCGCCGAGGTAGATCTCGCGGCCGCGCTCGACGAGCTGCTCGTCGCTCGCGCCCATGGTCTTCTGCCCCTGCTTCGCGTAGTAGGCGGCGAGGTCGCGCATGTCCTGCTTGCTGAGTCCGGCCACCATGCCGGTCATCTGGGCGTTGTTGCGCTCGTCGCCCTGCTTGAAGTCCCACAGCTGCTTGTAGATATAGCCGGCGTGCTGTCCCGCGATGTTCGGCCACTGGCCGTTGGGGCTGTTGCCCTTGGCCCCGTGGCAGGCTTGGCACGTCTGTGACAGCGACTGACCCTTCGCGGGATCGCCCTCCTTCATCAGGGGCGTGTCATCGGCCGCGGAGGCGAGACCGGCATGCGCCAGGGACGCCGCGAATGCGACTGCGGTCAATGCCTTCTTCATGCTCGATCGACTCCGTAGAATGCGTCGCGTGCGGCGTTGGCCACCCCGCGGGAGCGTTTCCGGACGATTCATGCCGGGACCGGCTCGTGACACGGCCGCCCCGTCCGTGGCGACGCGGTGCGCCGCGCGGTTCGAGGGATCACCGGAGATGGCCGCCGCGCGGTCCCGCGGTCGTGCGCCGCGCGTTTCCGGACGGGCCCCTGGACCGGCGAGGACTATACCAGAGTGCCCGGTCCGATCAATCAGCCGACCCCTGTGGAGCCCCGCGTGCCCCCATCGTTCGACCGCTATACAAGCGCCGGATTCGGCGGCAGCGTCGCGCGCCTGTCGCAGCTGCCCGGCGACGACGGCCGCGAGATCGCCTTCGCCGGGCGCTCCAACGCCGGCAAGTCGAGCGCGCTCAACGCCATCAGCGGTCGCCGCGGCCTCGCGCGCGTCGGCAAGACGCCCGGGCGCACCCAGTTGATCAATCTCTTCGAGCTCGGCGACGGCCACCGGCTCGTCGACCTGCCCGGCTACGGCTTCGCGCGCGCGCCCGAACAGACCCGGCGCAACTGGGAGCGCCTGGTCGCCGCCTATCTCGAGCAGCGGCGCTCGCTGGTCGCCGTGGTCATGCTGGTCGACGTCCGCCGCGGTCTCACGGATCTCGACTGGCGCCTGATCGAACTGCTCGCGCCGACCCGGGCACACCTGCATGTCGTCCTCACGAAGGCCGACAAGCTGGGCCGGGGCCAGGCGACGCGCACGCTCGAGCGCACGCGTGCGGCACTCGAGCAGGCGGGGGTCGAGGCCACGCTGCAGTTGTTCTCGGCCACCCACGGCCGGGGCATCGAGGACATCCACGGGCTGCTCGACCAATGGCTCGTCGGCAACGGCGGGTGACACACCCTCGTGCGCGGGGATCGGCAACCGGTCTCAGGAAAGCCCCGGTGGCCCGCGGGACACCGGGGCAAGGCAGCCCGGCGCAGTGCCGGACACCCGCCGAGGGAGGGGGCGGGCGAACGTCCCGCCAGGGACGCTCAATTGTTTCGACCGCGAACGGCGCCGCGGGTTCCCGCGACCCATGACCGGCGTAGCGACAGCGCCGCGCGTTGTCGCCGGAAACCGGGCCCGCGAGACGCTGCTCGGACGCCACCGCGGCCGGAGCGGGCGCAGGGCGCGGCGGAAACGGCGGCAGCGGATGGTCATGCGCCAGCGCACGTACCAGCCGCTGCGCGCGCGGCCAGCCGTCGATGTCGACCACGCAGTACGCCACGGCGTCGGCGCTGCCGGCGAGGTATTCGGCGAGCTGGTCGCGGTCGTTCACCGCCTTCGGGGTTTCGTTGCAATCCGGCTCGGGCGCACAGGTCGAGCGCACCGATTGCCGCAGCGCTGCCGCCGTGAACGGGCGAACCGCTGGCCGCAGGCCGCCGGTACCCGGGCCGTTCCGGGGTCGGCGTGCGCGCGCATGCGCGCACCGCGCTGCAGCGCGGCCCGGGCGTCGTGGTATTGCATCGCGTCGCCTCGGCGCGGCCATGGTCCGCGGGATGCACCCACGCGGATGCGGCCGCCGCCCGCCGGCAGCCACCGGTGGTAGACTGCGCGGCCAGCGGTATTCGCGGAGGCCGACCTCGATGCACACAGCGAGCGCTGCGCCGCCGATGGCCAGCCTGCTGGGCTATGGCGGCCTGCTGCCCTTCCTTGCCGGCGCTGTCCTCGCGTGGGCCGGGGCCATCGACCCGGCCCTGGCGAGCCGGGCCTTCGTCGGGTACGGCGCTGCGATCCTCGCGTTCCTTGGCGGCCTGCAATGGGGCATCGCCCTGCTGCCGGACACCGAACGTCTCGCCGAGCGCCTGGTGGTGGGCGTGCTGCCGGCGCTGGCCGCGTGGGTTGCCCTCCTGCTTCCGACCTTCGCGGCGCTGGTGCTGTTGCTGGCGGCATTCGCCGCGCTGCTCGCCTGGGAACACGCCCGGCCGGCCCGCGCCCTGCCACCATGGTACCTGCCGTTGCGCCTGCGATTGACGCTGATCGTCGCCGTCTGCCACGTCGCGGTTGGGATCGCCGTCGCCTGAGGCCGGTCGGTTCGGCGGCGCGGCTGCGGCCTCGCCCGCCGTGCTATCGTTCCCGTTTGGCTCAGCGGCCTGCCCGGCGGTGCGCCGGTCGGCGACCGCGCACAGCGCGCCGGGAACCCCGCTATGAACAGATCCGCCGCAACCGGCCTCGGCAACGATCCGCAGGCGACCCGGTGGCCGATCGAGGGCCCGGCGTCCGTCGCCGTCGCCGCCGGGTGGGTGCCCGCCGACGACGCGCCGCCGAACCATCTCCGCGAGCGGCTCGCGACGGCGGAACCCGGCGCGCTCGATGCGGCCCTGGCAGCAGCCGTGCGCGACGGCCGCGCCGCATTCGCGGCGCGGTGCGCAAGCACCGGCCATCCGCTGGCCGTCGCTCTGCGGTTCGAGGACGAGCGGGTGCTGGTGGCCGCCGAACCCGTCTCACCGCCGCCGCTGGCGGCCCAGGCCATGGTCCGCATGGCCGGCGCCGGGCTCGCGCCGGTCGACGCCGAGGGCATCCACCGCTTCGTCAACGACGCGTATTGCCGCATCCACGGGACCCCGGCGGACGCGCTGCTCGGCGGCCACTGCGCTGGTCCTTGCCGCACGCCCGACCGGGCGACCATGGTCGAACACCACGAAGCGACGCTGCGCGGCGAGTCCCGGGGCCGGCCCCTCGAGGTCATGTTCACGCGCGCCGACGGCGGCGCGGTGAACATCGATACCCGCAGTTGCCGCATCGATCTGCCCGACGGCACGCGCATGCGCCTGGTAACAGTGCTGGACATCACCGCCATCCGTTCATCCCTGGACCGCCTGGCGGAGGCCGAGGCGCGTCTGCGCGACATCACCTCGTCGATGCCCGGCGCCGTCGATCAACTGGTCCGCGACGCCGCGGGCGGGTACCGCGTGACGCACATGAGCGAGGACCTGCGCGAGCTCGCCGGGCTCGGCCCCGACGCGCGCATCGACGACTTCGAGACGCTGGTCGGGCTCCTGCCCCCGGATCACGCGAGCAGCGCCATCGCGTCGGCGGAGGCCTCGGCCCGGGCGCTCGGGCCGTTCGAGCAGGAGTTCTCCCTGGGGAAACCGGCGGGGCGGCGCTGGGTACAGGCGCGCTCGCAGCCGCACCGGCTCGAAGGCGGGTCGGTGGTGTGGAGCGGGCTGATGATCGACGTGACCGAGCAGCGGCGCACGGAGGAGCGCCTGGCCGTCACGCAACACCGGCTCCAGGCCATCGCCGGGTCGCTGCCGGGCGCCATCTACCAGTTCCTGCACCGCGCCGATGGCCACGACGCGCTGACGTACATGAGCGAGGGCCTGCACACCATCTGCGGGCTGAGCGAGGAGCCTCCACTGGCGGACCTCGGGGCATTTCTCGAGCTGGTGCCCAAGGGCGAGCGCGGCGACCTGATCGCGACCATGCGCCGATCCGCGCGCACGTTGCAACCGCTGCAGCACGAATTCCGCCTGGCGAGCGGCGCCCGTACGTTCGGGTGGAGGCCCGTTCGATCCCGCAGCCGCAGGCCGACGGCGACATCCTCTGCAACGGCCTGCTCGTGGACGTGACCGACCGGCGGGGGGCGAGCGACGAGGCCGAGCGCCTGAACGCGATCCTCGACTCGACACCCGACTGCGTGGCCGTGACCGATCCCGCGGGCGCGATCCGCTACCTCAACGCGGGGGGACGGGCGATGCTCGAGCTCGCACAGGCGGAAGCCATCACGGGCCGCTGCTTCCTCGACTTCATCGCGCCGGACGACCGGGCGCGCATCCGCAGCGAGGCGGTCCCGCAGGCCGTTCGCGACGGCAGCTGGGCCGGCGAGACCGCCGTGGTCACCGCGTACGGCGGGCGCCGCCCCGTGTCACAGACGATGCTCTGCCATCGCGACCACGCGGGGCGTATCGACCGCTTCTCGACCGTCATCCGCGACCTGTCGGAGCGCGTGGCCATGGAGACCGAGCTGCGCGCGAGCGAGGCCAGCTATCGATTCCTCTATCATCATACGCCGACCCTGTTGCACTCGATCGACGGGGCCGGGCGCCTGACGGCGGTCAGCGATTACTGGCTCGAGCACCTCGGCTACGCGCGCGACAGCGTCATCGGGCGCCCGTCGCTCGACTTCTTCACGGCCGAATCGCGGCGCCGCGCGCTCGAGGAGGTCCGGCCCGCCTTCTGGCGCGACGGCTACTGCCGCAACGTCGCGTTCCAGGTGGTGCGGGCCGATGGCGGCGTCATCGACGTGCTCCTGTCGGCCGACTGCCAGTACGACGACGCGGGCCAGGTCGTGCAGGCGGTATCGGTCATGGCCGACGTCACCGAGCGCGTGGCCGCCGAGCGCAAGCTCGCGGACAGCGAGCAGCGCTTGCGCTCGCTCTACCACAACACGCCGGTGATGATGCACTCGATCGACGCCGACGGGCGCATCATCGACGTCAACGATTTCTGGCTCCAGCACATGGGCTACGCCCGCGAGCAGGTGATCGGCGCACGCTCCCGCGATTTCCTCTCCGCGGCCTCGCGCAACAAGGTAGAGCGCTTCGACATGCCGCGCCTGCTCGAGCGCGGCTACGTGCGCGACGAGCCCCTGGAGCTCGTCCGGGCGGATGGCGAGGCGCGCGACATCCTGCTGTCGGCGACGCTCGATTACGACGCTGACGGCGCGATGCGGCATTCACGCACCGTGATGATCGATGTCTCCGAGCAGCGGCGGGCGGAGGCGGACTACCGCGACATCTTCGACAACGCCACCGAGGGCATCTATCGCTCGACGCCGGAGGGGCGGCTGCTGCGGGCGAATCCCGCGCTTGCCCGGCTCCACGGCTACGCGAGCGAGGCGGAGCTGTTCGCCCACCTACACGACGCCGGCACCGACTGGTACGTGGATCCGGCCGCGCGCGAGCGCCTGCTCGGGCTGCTCGAGCGCGACGGCCGGGTGACGGATTTCGAGGCCGAGGTGGTGTGCCGCGCCACCGGCGAGCGCCTGTGGACGAGCGAGAACGTGCGGGTGATCCGCGACCGCAGCGGCGGTGTGCGCTACTACGAGGGCACGGTGCGTGACATCACCGCCGGCTACCGGGCGGCGCGCCTGGCCGAGCGGCGCAGCGAGATCCTCGAGATGATCGCCCGCGATCAGCCCCTGACCGGCGTGCTGCACGAGCTCGTGGGGATCGTCGAGGCGCAGTATCCGCATTTCACGGGTGCCGTCCTGCGGCTGCAGGACGATCGGCTGTACGCGGCGGCGGCGCCCGCGGTCGCGGTCCCCTGTATCGAGGCCATCGACGGCCGTCGCCCGGCGGAGATCGGCGGTGCCATCCGCGACGCCCTCGGGGGCGCCGTGGCTCCGGGCAACGGCGAAGCGACCGGGGCCGACTTCGCCCAAGCCGTGCGCGCGGGCGGCTACGCGCGCGTGATGGCCGCCCCGGTGAGGGACCAGCGCGGGGTCGTGCTGGCTGTCCTCGCCGCGTTCGTGGGCGCGGACGCCGGCGATACGAGCGACGCCGGCGTGCTGCTCAACGAGATGGCGCAGATCGCGGCCATCGCCATCGAGCAGTACCGGCTCACACAGCAGTTGCTCCACCAGGCCCGCTACGACGAATTGACCGACCTGCCCAACCGCGTCCTGCTCCACGATCGGCTCGAGCAGGGGGTGCGGGACACCGAGCGCACGACTGGGGAGCTCGCGGTACTGCTGCTCGATCTGGACGAGTTCAAGCTGGTCAACGACACCCTCGGCCACAGCGTCGGCGATGAGCTGCTGCGCCAGGTGGCGGCCCGCCTGCGACGCCACCTGCGGGCCGGGGATACCGTGGCCCGACTCGGCGGTGACGAGTTCGTCCTGGTCGTGCGCCTCGGCGGCGGCCAGCACGCATCCGAGCTCGCCGCGCGCGTGATCGATTCGCTGCAGTCGAGCGTGCGCGTGGCCGGTCACGAAGTGCACGCGCGGCCCAGTATCGGCATCAGCGTCTGTCCCGACGACGGGCGCGAACCCGAGGCCCTGCTGCAGGCAGCGGATACCGCCATGTACGCAGCCAAGCACGCCGGCAAGAACCACTACCGGTTCTTCGCCGAAGCCATGAACACGCGCATCAGCGACCGCCTGCGCACCGAGAGCGACCTGCGGACCGCGCTCGACGAGCATCAGTTGCTGCTGCATTTCCAGCCCCAGCGCGCACTGCCCGGCCGCGGCCTCGCCGGGGCCGAGGCCCTGGTGCGCTGGCAGCACCCGCAGCGCGGCCTGCTGCTGCCGGACAGCTTCCTGCCGGTGGCCGAGCGCGGCCCGCTCATCGGCGAGATCGACCGCCTCGTCCTCGAGACCGCGTGCGCGACACTCGCGGACTGGCAGGCGGCGGGCCATCGACTCTCGCTGGGCGTGAACCTGTCGGCGCGCGAGCTGCACAGCGACGGCTTCGGCGACGTGATGCAACGGCTCCTGGCACGCACCGACGTGGATCCATCCGGGCTCGAGATCGAGATCACGGAGAGCGTGCTGATGCACGACTCCGAGTACGCCGGCCGGCAGCTCAGTGACCTGAAGGCGCGCGCACCCGGATTACGCGTGGCGATCGACGACTTCGGCAGTGGCTATTCCTCGCTCAACTATCTCCGCCACCTGCCGATCGACACGCTCAAGATCGACCGGGCCTTCGTCGCCGATCTTGACCGGCCGGAAGCCGCCGAGACGGCGCGCGCCATCGTGCGCACGATCATCGACCTGGGACGGAGCCTCGGGCTGACGGTCATCGCCGAGGGCATCGAGACGGCTCGCCAGGCCGAGGTGATGGCAGGGCTCGGCTGCGATCGGGCCCAGGGGTTCTGGTTCGACGCGGCCCTGCCGCGGGTCGAGTTCGAGGCCCGCCGGAGTGGCTGAACGCCGGTGGGGCAGCCGGGTCGCGGAAGTTCAGCACAGCGACTTGAAATTAGCCCCGGCTATACCTAGACTGCGTCTAGACTGAGTCTAAATCGGTAGACGGGCATGACTGCAGCCATTCTGGCCGCCAAGCGCGGCCTGATCGATTTCCACCGTGCCGCGCGCGAGCTGTTGTCCTGGCGCGTGCTGGTCCCGCTCGCACTGGCGGCACTGGCCTGGTTCGCCCCCGCGGCCGGGCGCATCGTCGTCGACACCATCGCCGAGGCCTACCTGCAGGTCAGCGTGTTCGTCGCCGGTACCCTGATCCTGATCTACGGTGTCGAGCGTCTGTTCCGCTTCGACCTCGCCGACACGCTGCAGACCCGCCCGCGCATCCAGGTACCGGTCGCCGCCTTTCTCGGCGCCCTGCCGGGCTGCGGCGGCGCCATCGTCGTCGTCACGCAGTACGTCAACGGCCATGTCGGCTTCGGCGCGCTGATCGCGGTGCTGACCGCGACCATGGGTGACGCCGCCTTCCTGCTGCTGTCGCAGCAGCCGACGACCGCGCTGCTGGTCTTCGCCATCGGCCTGACGGTCGGCACGCTGTCCGGTTGGCTCGTGGACCGCCTCCACGGGCCGGATTTCATGCACCGGCAGACGCTCGCCGACGGCGAGACCGCGCGTGCACGTGCGCGCAAGGGGCGTCGCTCGCGCTCCGCCTCGGGGCTCGACCCGGTCTGGATCGCGCTGATGGCGCCCGGCCTCGTGTTCGCCGGGCCGATCGCCGCGCAGGCGGATCCGAACGCATGGTTCGGGCCGCTCGCCGCCTACGACCCCGTCACCTGGCTCGGTTTCGCCGGCGGCATGCTCGCGCTGCTGATGTGGAGCGCCCACATGACGACCGAGCCCGGGCAGGTCAACGGCCCGCACTGCCGCACGGCCAACCCGAACGACCAGGTGGCGAACCCGCCCACGCTGCGCTCGCGCGTGATCAACGACACCAACTTCGTCACTGTGTGGGTGATCGCGGCCTTCCTGCTGTTCGAGCTGGGCGTGCACTTCACGGGGGCGGACCTCGGCAGCTGGTTCCAGGGCTGGCTGGTGCTCGCGCCGCTGATCGCCGTCCTGGTGGGCTTCCTGCCGGGGTGCGGGCCGCAGATCATCGTCACGGGCCTGTACCTCACCGGCGTGATCCCGATGGCCGCACTGCTCGGCAACGCGATCTCGAACGACGGCGACGCCCTGTTCCCGGCGATCGCCCTCGCGCCCCGCGCGGCGATCGTCGCCACGCTGTACACGGGTGTGCCGGCGCTGATCGTGGCCTACGGCGCGTTCTTCCTGCTGTAGTGACGCGCCAGCCGATGGGGCGCGCGGCACGAGCGGGTGCCGCGGGGGCAGCGCCGCCCCGGCGTCGCCCCTGCGGCGTGGCCTCGCGCGGGCAGCGCCACCGCCGAATCATCGCGGGCCGGCTCGCTCGCCCCTGCACCGTGCCCGGGGTGGCGCGAGCGCGCGCCGGCGGGCTTGCCGGCCCGGGCGGGCGAAGCCGGCTCGGGAGCACCCCCCTGCACCGCGCGCGCATCCGTGCCCGGGTCGCCCGGACGGGCTCGCGACCGGGGCCTGTCTCGTACGTTCCCGCGATTCTCTCGGCGAACTTGCGTTGAAGGGCACTAGCCCGTGGCCGCTGGCCGGGATTATGCTCGCGCCATGAAACGCGTCGTCGTGCCGCTCTTGCTCGTGCTCGTCGCCCTCGGGATCGCGGCCGCTGTCATGCGCGAGCCGGGCAGGACGGGCCCGGACGTGATCCCCGGGGGCGAGCGCAGCGGGGCGGGCGCATCCGCGGACGCCGACCCTTCGCCGGGCTCGCCCGAGGCCACCTACGCGAGCGCCGTCGAGGCACTCGAGCGCGGCGATCCGGCGCAGGCGGTCGAGCGCCTGCGCCGGGCCGCCGACCGCGACCACGCGGGCGCCGCCTTTCGCCTCGGCGCGATCTACGAGGCCGGGCGGGGCGTGGAGCGCGACCCCGATCGGGCCGTTGCGTGGTATCGCCGCGCGGCGGCCGCGGGCGATCAACGCGCCTGGCTCAATCTCGCGCACATGTACGCCACCGGCGACGGGGTCCCCGAGGACGAGTCGAAGGCCGCACAGTGGTACGAGCGCGCCGCACGCGAAGGCAATGCGCATGCGCAGTACGCGCTCGGATTGACCTACGACCGCGGTGGCACCGGGCTCGAGCGCGACCCGGTCGCGGCCTGGTTCTGGCTCACGGTGGCCGCCGAGCGCTTCGGGGCGAACGCCTTCCGCGACAGTGCCAACCAGGCCCGCGCCGAGATCGAGAACGACATGACCGCGGCCCAGCTCGAGCGCGCGCGCCGGCGCCTGGGCCGCTGGCGCGCGGCGAACGACTGAGCCATCCATGGTGCCTCGCCGCGGCCGCCCCGTCCGCCGCTCGCTGCGTGCCGCCGCGCTGGCCGGCGACGCGGTCTACCTGCTCGCCTGGTTCCTGGCACCGGCGGTCGCCTGGGCCCCGTGGGTGATCGTCGCCGGGCTCGCCCTCGGCGCCTGGCGCATCCGGCACGCGCTCCGGGCGCGCTGGGCGGGCGCCGTCCCGGCCTGGACGGCGTTCTGCGCCCCCCCGATCCTGCCGGCGAGCTCGGCGCTCGCCGACCCGGCGACATCCGGGGGCGCACGCGGCACGGACCGCGCCGGTATCGGCCTCGCCCTCGCGGCCCTCGTCGCCCTCAGCCTCACCGGCATCGCCGGCGAGCGCGTGGTCGATCCCGTGCTCGCGCCGCTCGACGACGCGGCCCGCACCTACGTCGACCGCGCCCTGCTGCAGGCGGGCGGCGCCTACGTGGGCGCGCGCGCGCTGGAACGCCTGCTCGCGATCGCCGGCGACATCTCGATCGGCATCGGCTTCATCGAGGGGCGGCCGGGCCAGATCTTCGAGCCTTTGCGCGACCTGCTCGATCGTTTCGCCACGGTGGTGCTCGCCGCCCTGGCCTCGCTGACGCTGCAGGAGGTCCTGCTCGAACTGGGCCCGGACATCGCGCTGCCGCTGTTCCTCGCGGTGGCGGCGGCGCTGGCGGCGGGCGCCGCGCTCGCCGGGCC
>CAZVFN010000016.1:0-32101 GCA_964626335.1 uncultured Ectothiorhodospiraceae bacterium | reverse complement strand
ATGTACTACCGCGAGGACAAGAAGGGCCAGATCCTCGAGGAGGGCATCTGCGAGGCGGGCGCCTACTGCGACTGGCTGTCGGCGGCGACCGCCTACTCGACGCACGGCGTCAACATGATCCCGTTCTACATCTTCTACTCGATGTTCGGCTACCAGCGGATCGGCGACTTCATCTGGGCCGGCGGTGACCAGCAGGCGCGCGGTTTCCTGCTCGGCGGTACCGCCGGGCGCACCACGCTCAACGGCGAGGGCCTGCAGCACGAGGACGGTCACAGCCAGCTGACGACGACGGTCGTGCCGAACGCGGTGTGCTACGACCCGACGTTCAACTACGAGCTCGCCGTGATCCTGCAGGACGGACTGCGCCGGATGTACCAGGACCAGGAGAGCGTCTTCTACTACATCACGGTGATGAACGAGAACTACCATCACCCCGCAATGCCCGAGGGCGCCGAGGACGGCATCCGCAAGGGGCTGTACCACTACGACACGGTCGAGCCGGGCGGCAAGGGCAGCCATCCCGAGGTCCGGCTGCTCGGCAGCGGCACGATCTTCCGCGAGGTGATCGCGGCGGCCGATCTGCTGCGCGACGACTGGGGTGTGGCCAGCATCCTCTACAGCGCGCCGAGTTTCAGCGAGCTGCGCCGCGATGGCCTCGACTGCGACCGCTGGAACATGCTCCACCCGACGCGCAGGGCGCGCACCAGCTGGGTGACGCAGTGCCTCGCCGACAGCGATGCGCCGGTGATCGCCTCGACCGACTACATCAAGACCGTGGCCGACCAGATCCGGCCCTTCGTCCCGGCCTCCTACCGCGTTCTCGGCACCGACGGCTACGGCCGCAGCGACACGCGCGAGGCCCTGCGCAGCTTCTTCGAGGTCGACCGCTACTGGGTCAGCGTGGCCGCCCTCAAGGAGCTCGCCGACGCCGGCACGATCGAGAAGAAGAAGGTCAATGAGGCCATCAAGAAATACGGCATCGACCCGGACAAGCCGAATCCATTGACCGTGTAGCCGACCGGCTTGGCCGCTTGCTTCAGGCGGATCGAAGGACCACGGATGAACACGAATGCACGCGAACGGGCTCAGGGGATGTCGGATGCTCGATCGGAACAACGCTGAAGCGCTCGGCGCCGTGACGTGCTGTCCGGGTGGCGCCCCGAAGGGCAGTACGAGACAACGGACATTCGTTTCCATTCGTGTTCATTCGTGGTTCCCGAAGCTGACTTGCCTCGCGCGCCGCGCGTCGGCCTGACGATCGGACGCTGCTCATGAGCCAGACCAAGGACATCCCCGTACCCGACATCGGCGACTTCGACTCGGTCGAGGTCATCGAGGTGCTCGTCTCCCCCGGCGACACCATCGAGGCCGAGGACTCGATGATCACGCTCGAGTCCGACAAGGCCTCGATGGAGATCCCCGCGCCCGAGGGCGGCACGGTCAGGGAGGTGAGGATCCAGGTCGGCGACAAGGTCGCCGAGGGCGACACCATCCTGACCCTCGAGCCCGCCGCCGAGGGCAGCGACGAGGCCGCGGCGAGCGACAGCGGCGCCGGCGAGGAGGAGGCGCCGGCAGCGGCGGAAGCAACGCCAGCGGCGGCCGCCGCGCAGTCGCAGGCGCCGCCGGCGCCGGAGTCGGGGACGCCGCAGGAAGCGGCGGCTGCCGGCGGCGGGGCCGTCGCGGCCGATCCGGAGCCGGCGAAGCCGCCCGAGGAGGGCGACGGGCCGCGGCCCTCGCCCACTGCACACATCAGCGCCGAGCGCCAGCGCAAGGCGCACGCCCCGCCCGCCGTGCGGCGCTTTGCCCGCGAGCTCGGGGTCGACCTGCTGCAGGTGACGGGCAGCGGGCGCAAGGGTCGGATCCTCAAGGAGGACATCAAGGCGTTCGTCAAGAAGGCTCTGGAGCAGCCGGCGACCAGCGGTGGCCTGGGCGTCGAGCCCATGCCCGACATCGATTTCTCGGAGTTCGGCGAGATCGAGACCCAGCCACTGAGCCGGATCAACAAGCTCACCGGCAAGAACCTCCACCGCAACTGGGTCACGATCCCGCACGTGACGCAGTTCGACAAGGCCGACATTACCGATCTCGAGGCGTTTCGCAAGGAGCTCAACGCCGAGTACAAGGAAAGCGGCATCAAGATCACGCTGGTGACGTTCCTGCTGAAGGCGATGGAGTCGGCGCTGCGCGAGTTCCCGCGGTTCAACAGCTCGCTCGACGCCGCGGGCGAGAACCTGATCCTCAAGAAGTACTTCCACGTCGGTGTCGCCGTGGACACGCCCGACGGGCTGGTCGTGCCCGTGATCCGCGACCTCGACCGGAAGAGCCTGCTCGACCTCGCGCGCGAATTGATGGAAGTGAGCAAGGCCGCGCGCGACAAGAAGCTGAGCCCGAAGCAGATGAAGGGCGGCTGCATGTCGATCTCGAGCCTCGGCGGCGTCGGCGGCACTGCGTTCACCCCGATCGTCAACGCCCCCGAGGTGGCGATCCTGGGCGCCTCGCGCGCACAGACCGAGCCGGTGTGGAACGGCAGCGAGTTCGTGCCGCGCCTGATGCTGCCGCTGTCGCTGTCCTACGACCATCGCGTCATCGACGGCGCCGACGCCGCCCGCTTCACCACGTACCTCGGCCGCCTCCTGGCGGACATGCGCCGGATGCTGCTTTAGGACCTGGTGGGCCATGCGGAGCCTGTCTGGGAAACCATGTACCGACTGCGCACGTGCCACGGCGGCCTCTTTGGGCGAGCGCTCAACTCACATGGGAATCACCATGCTCGTTCCACGATCGCCCAAAACCGCTCGCTGTCCCACGGGCTCGCGACGGCACAGGTTGCCCGGACAGGCTCCTGGAACCACGAATGAGCACGAATGTTCGTGGGATCGCATCGCGGACCATGACGCTTGGCGGACAGCGGATCGGACAGGACAGCGTCTCAGCGCAGCTCCACCGTCCGCTGGATGTCCCGGTCAACCCATTCGTGTGCATTCGTGTTCATTCGTGATTCCCGAAGCTGACTTGCCTCGCGCGCCGCGCGCCGGCCTGACGATCGGACGCTGCTCATGAGCCAGACCAAGGACATCCCCGTACCCGACATCGGCGACTTCGACTCGGTCGAGGTCATCGAGGTGCTCGTCTCCCCCGGCGACACCATCGAGGCCGAGGACTCGATGATCACGCTCGAGTCCGACAAGGCCTCGATGGAGATCCCCGCGCCCGAGGGCGGCACGGTCAGGGAGGTGAGGATCCAGGTCGGCGACAAGGTCGCCGAGGGCGACACCATCCTGACCCTCGAGCCCGCCGCCGAGGGCAGCGACGAGGCCGCGGCGAGCGACAGCGGCGCCGGCGAGGAGGAGGCGCCGGCAGCGGCGGAAGCAACGCCGGCGGCCATGGCCGCGCCGGCACCGGCCTCGGCCCCCGCGGACACCGACCTGAAGTGCCAGGTCCTGGTGCTGGGCTCCGGACCCGGCGGCTACGCGGCCGCCTTCCGCGCCGCCGACCTCGGCCGCGAGGTCGTCCTCATCGAGCGCTACGACACGCTCGGTGGCGTCTGCCTCAACGTGGGCTGCATCCCTTCCAAGGCCTACCTGCACGTCGCGGAGGTGATCACCTCGGCCGAGCGCATGGCGCAGCACGGCGTCGAGTTCGGCAAGCCGAAGATCGACAACGCGAAGCTCTGCGCCTGGAAGGACCAGGTCGTCGGCAAGCTTACCGGCGGCCTCAAGTCGATGGCCAAGCAGCGAGGTGTCACCGTCGTCCACGGCACGGGCGCGTTCACGTCGCCCAGCAGCGTGGCCGTCGAGACCGCGGACGGCACGAAGACGATCGGCTTCGAGCGCGCGATCATTGCCGCCGGTTCCCAGGCGGCAAAGATCCCCGGCCTGCCCTGGGACGACGAGCGCGTGATGACCTCGACCCGGGCCCTGGATCTCGCCGAGATCCCGAAGCGCCTGCTCGTCATCGGCGGCGGGATCATCGGCCTGGAGATGGCCTGCGTCTACGATGCGCTGGGCTCGAGCGTCACCGTCTGCGAGATGGCGGACGTGCTCATGCCGGGCGCCGACCGCGATCTGGTCAAGGTCCTCGAGACGCGCATCAAGGGCCGCTACGAGAACATCTACACCCAGGCGAAAGTGGCGAAGGCGGAGGCCCAGAAACAGGGCATCAAGGTGTGGTTCGAGGGTGACAAGCCCCCCGAGACCGACGTCTTCGACCGCGTGCTGGTCTCGGTGGGGCGCACGCCGAACGGGCACGACATCGGCGCCGACAACGCCGGGGTCGCGGTCGACGAGCGCGGCTTCATCGCCGCCGACGACCGGCTGCGCACCAACGTCGAGCACATCCACGCCATCGGCGACATCGTCGGTGCGCCCATGCTCGCGCACAAGGCGACGCACGAGGGCAAGGTCGCCGCCGAGGTCTGTGCCGGCAAGAAATCGGGCTTCGACGCGCGCACGATCCCCTCGGTCGCCTACACGGACCCCGAAGTCGCCTGGATGGGGCTGACCGAGACCGACGCGAAGGCCAACGGCACCGCCTACGAGAAGGCTACGTTCCCCTGGGCGGCGTCCGGGCGCGCGCTCGGCATGGGCCGCGAGGAGGGGGTCACCAAGATGCTCTACGATCCCGAAACGCAGCGCATCCTCGGGGCCGGGATCGTCGGCCCGCACGCGGGTGACCTGATCGCCGAGGCCACGCTCGCCCTGGAGATGGGCGCCGACGTGCAGGACGTGGCGCTGACGATCCACCCCCACCCGACGCTGTCGGAATCGGTGGCATTCTCCGCCGAGATCGCCGAGGGCACGATCACGGACCTCTACCTGCCGAAGAAGGGCCGCTAGGGCCGCCCCAGGAGGCTGTGCGAGGAATCTGCGCCGTGTCGAGCGCGGGGCACGGCGAGCCGATCTCGGCGATCGTGAGACGCACATGATGGTTCCCATGTGAGTCGAGCGAACGCCAGAAGATGCCGCTGTGGTGCCTGCGCAGTCGGTGCAGGGTTTCTCGGGCAGGCTCCCGGCCTCGCCGCCCGGATGGAGCGGTCGACCGCCACGCGGCGGTGCGCCCGCGTCGGGCCCGTCGCGGGCGCGCCGAGCGCCGCGACGGGATGGCGTCACAGGGTCGGGTGCCCCTCGTGCGCGTGCGTCCGCTCGTACAGCGCCTGGCAGTCGATGCACCGTTCGGCGGTCGGATACGCCTCGAGCCGCTCGGCCCCGATGGCCTCGCCACAATCCACGCATTCGCCGTAATCGCCGCGCTCGACCCGGGCGATCGCCGCGTCGATCTCGCGCAGGTCGCGGATGTGGCGGTGCATGGAGGCGAGGTTCTCGTCGACCAGCAGATCGGCCAGCGCCCGGTCCTCGAGATCGCCCACCTGCCCGGCCAGGTCGACATAGCGGGCCTCGTCCGAATCCTCCAGCGCTGCGCGCAGATCCGCCTCGACCCCGTCACGCCGCTGCTCGAGCACGCCGCGGAAATGCTCGCGTTCCTCGTCGCTCATGGGTTCCGGCATCAGGCACCTCCCCGGGGCCCCGCTCGTCGGGGCCTGCGAACACCGTTGCCGACAATCTGCCGCGAAAACCGACCGGCTTCAAGGCCTTGCCAAGGGTTGACGCGGCAGTCCCGCGTCCGTATCCAGTCGGTACAGGATTCAAAAAAGAGGAGAAGGGAATGCTCGCGGCAAGAATTCTCCGCCGAGGGGTCGAACCCGTCCTCGCGCGCACCCGGATGGGGCTGCGGTTCGTCTTCACCGACGGCAACGACGCGGCGAATACCGACGGCGAACCCGCCGCCACGGTCCGCTTCCGGGAACCGGCGGCCGAATGGCGGACGATCGGCTTCGGTCACATCGGCCTGGTCGAGTCTTTCTTTCGCCAGCAGATCGACATCGACGGCGACCTGCGGGCGGTATTCCGGGCCGCCTACGACACGAACTTCTCGCGCCCCAATCCGCTCGTGCGATTGCGCAACCGCTGGCATGAGCACCGCTTCTCGAACCACACATTTCTACAGGCGAAGGACAACGCGCGCGCCCACTACGGGCTCCCGAGGCAGTTCTTCGAGTACTGGCTGGACGACCCGACGCTGACCTATACGTGTGCCTACTGGAAGGAGGGCACACGCACGATCGAGCAGGCGCAGCGCAACAAGCTCGAGCACGTCTGCCGCAAGCTGCGCCTGGAGCCCGGCGAGGAGATGGCCGACATCGGTTGCGGCTGGGGCGGGCTGATGTACCACGCCCAGCGCGAGTATGGTGCGCGCGTGACCGGCTACAACACCACGACCGAACAGGTGGAGGCGCTGCGCGGCGACATCGCGCGGGACGGGCTCGACAAAGTGCTGTCCGTCCACGAGGCGGATCACCGCGAGGTCGATCGGCAGTTCGACAAGGTGGCGCACGTCGGCGTGCTCGAGCACTGCGGGCGCGACCAGCTGCGCCCCGGCATCGAGGCGCTCGCGCGCGCGACCAAGCCCGGCGGCCTCGGGGTGCTCCACTATATCGGTCACGTCGGCCGGTTCGAGACGGAATTCTACATCCGCAAGCACGTATTCCCGGGCGGCTGGATCCCCAGCCTCACGCAGACGCTCGACATCATGGAGGAGAACGGGCTCGAGGTACTGGACATCGAGAACCTGCGCAGGCACTACGCGCTGACACTCGATGCCTGGGCGCAACGCTTCGACCGGCACTGGGACGAGATCCGCCGCATCGATCCCGAGCGCTTCGACGAGTTCTTCCGGCGCAACTGGCGCGTCTACCTCTACGGCTGCGCGGAGATGTTCCGCGCCCCGAGCGGCTACACGCACCTGTTCCAGATCATTTACAGCAAGGGCAACGTCGGCTACGACTACCCGATGAGCCGCGCCTACCTGTACGCGCCCGACTTCCACGACGCACTCGCCGAGACCGCGGTCGACGAGGCGGAGGGGGGCTCGTGAGCGCGACGCCCGGGGCCGTGGTGACGACCGCGGAGGACCATCGCCGCCGGCGCGAGCGGCTGCTCGAGCAGTACCGCGCCGCGGCCGGCCGGGTACGCCTGTCGAAGGACACCTCCAACCTCTTCCGCGATCGCCCCGACGAGGGGCGGCCGCTCGACGTGCGCGATTTCCGCCACGTGCTCGGAGTCGATCCGGCGGCCGGCACGCTCGACACCGAGGGGATGGCGCGCTACGACGCCGTTGTCGACGCGTGCCTCGCCGAGGGCACGATGCCGGCGGTCGTGCCCGAGCTGCGCTCGATCACGATCGGCGGCGCCGTCTCGGGTGTCGGCATCGAGGCCTCCTCTTTCCGCTACGGGCTGGTTCACGACACGCTGCAGGAACTGGAGATCCTCACCGGCGGCGGCGACGTAGTCACCGCCCGGGCCGACAACGAGCACGCCGACCTGTTCTTCGGTTTCCCGAACTCCTATGGCACGCTCGGCTACATCCTGCGGCTGAAGACCCTCGCCGTGCCGGTACGCCCTTGGGTGCACCTGCGCCACATCCGGTTCGACGATCCGCAGGCCTTCTTCGACGCCGTCGCGCATCATTGCCGTGAAGGCGCCGTCGATTTCATCGACGGCACCATTTTCCGCCCCGGCGAGCACTACCTGACGCTCGCCAGCTTCGTCGACGACGCGCCGTGGGCCAGCGACTACGGCTTCGAGAACATCTATTACCGCTCGATCCGGGAACGCCAGGAGGACTACCTGTCGGCGCGCGACTTCATCTGGCGCTGGGACACCGACTGGTTCTGGTGCTCGAAGAACGTCTACGCCCAGAACCCGTTGGTGCGCCGCCTCCTCGGTCGCGAGCGCCTGAATTCCGTGACCTACCAGAAGATCATGCGCTGGAACGCGCGCTGGAACGTCACCGGCTGGCTCAATCGCCTGCGCCGCCTGCACACCGAGTCCGTGATCCAGGATGTCGACATCCCGATCGAGCGCGCCGGCGAGTTCCTCGATTTCTTCCAGCGCGAGATCGGCATCGAGCCCGTGTGGATCTGCCCGATCCGGGCGTGGCGGCGCGACCGCCGTTTCGACCTCTATCCGCTCGATCCCGATACCCTCTACGTCAACTTCGGCTTCTGGGACGTGATCCGCACCCGCGAGGACTACCCGGAGGGCCATTTCAACCGCCTCGTCGAGCGCAAGGTCAGCGAGCTCGGCGGGCTCAAGTCACTCTACTCGAGCTCCTACTACGGCCGCGATGAGTTCTGGGCGCAGTTCGACCGCGATGCCTACGAACGCCTCAAGGACCGCTACGACCCCGACCGGCGCCTCAAGGACCTGTACGACAAGACCGTGCTCGGGGCCTGAAATGCGGCTTCACACTGCGTCGCCGAGAACGCGGATAACCGCATGCCGCTCGCCCGGGCATGCACAGGCGCGAGAATCGGGCAGGCGCGTCTTGCGGAGCGAACGCGCCTACGCGTTGCCGCATGCCCGCTCCACACGTTCCGGCCGCCCCGTCACCGGTCGTCCTTGCCCTTTGCGCTTCGCCCTTCTCCGCGATTCCGCGTGATCCCGAGCCGCCGCGTCAGACTTCCGCCCACATCCGCAGCAGGTTCGACAGGCTCTTGGTGATCGCGTCGAATTCCGCCGTCTTGCCGTGGCGGTCGAAGAGCTGGCGGCGGCTGGTGTCGAGATCGAACAGGATCTCGCGCCGGGCCGGGTCCCGGACCTCGCTCTGCACCCAGCCGATCGCGGCGACGCGCGTGCCGCGGGTGACCGGGGCCACGCGGTGCAGCGTCGACGAGGGATAGACGATCATCGAGCCGGCCGGGAGCTTGTAGGTCTCCTCGCCGGCACTCGTGTCCGTGACGAGCTCGCCGCCGTCGTATTCGTCCGGCTGCGACAGGAACAGCGTGAACGAGACATCGGTGCGCAGCGGCCCGTTCGGGCCGCTCATGATCGCGTCATCGACGTGGCTGCCGTATTCCATCGACTCGCTGTAGCGGCTGAAACGCGCGGGCATGATGCGGCGCGGGCGCGCGGCCATCTGGAACAGGGGGCTCGCGCGGATGGCCGCGTCGACCTCGTCGCGCAGCTCGGCCACCAGCGGGTCGTCGCGGTCGGCCTGCTCGTTGCGCTTGACGGTGCGCGCGTGCCAGCCGGCCGATTCGCGCCCGTCGCGAAACGAAGCCCCGTCGAGCTCGCGGCGAATGCGCCCCACCGCATCCGCCGCAAGCACATCGCCGATGCAGACGATCACAGTGGTCTCCCCCCTTCTGCCGGATAACGTGGATCCTACCTGAAATGAGAATGACTTGCATTCGTTGTCCAGGACGGGCACATTGCTATGGCCTGTCCACGGAAAGAGGTCGTAACGTCATGACGCAGCAACGTCGCAAGCTCTGGGTCGGTATCGGCACCTGTGTACTGCTCGGCGGCACCGGCGCCGCGGGCGCTGAGTCGGCCCCCCAACGGCCGACCACCGAGGCCTCGGAGGCGCTCCTGCTCGCCTCCGCCGGCGGTGAAGGGGGCGGTGAAGGCGGCGAAGGCGGCGGCGGTGCAATGAGCGTCTTCAGCGGCGGTGAAGGGGGCGAGGGCGGCGAAGGCGGCGGTGAAGGCGGTGAAGGCGGTGGCGAAGGCGGTGAAGGCAGCAGCAGCTCCCCCGCGGCCACCGAGAGCGCCGGCGTCTATTACAGCCAGCTCGCGTTCATGCTCGGCCACATGCGGGTCGCGCGCGAACTCTACGAGGCGGGCGATGGCGACACGGGCGCGCGCCACCTGGGGCATCCCGCGGGCGAGCACCTGCCCGCGCTCGAGGCGGCGCTTGCCGCGCGCGGGCTCGACACCGTGACGACCGGAGTGCGCGAGCTGGCCGAGCGCGCCGGCGACGGCGGCGACTGGTCCGCCGTGGCGGACGCCCACGCGCGCGCCGAGCAGGCCATCCGCGAGGCCATGCACGACGTCGACGAGGCCAAGCGCGGCGACGCGGCATTCCTCGCCCGCGTGCTCATGGCGATTGCCTACAAGGCGCGCAACGAGTATGACGCCGCCGTCCAGGACGGGCGCATCGTGGCGGCGCACGAGTACCACGACGCCCACGGCTTCCTGCAGGTCGGCCGCGAGCTCCTCGATCGGCACGCGGAGACTTTCCGCGCGGCCGACCCGGATGCCTACGCGGAAATGGTCGATCGCTTCGAGGCGCTCGGAGCGGCGTGGCCGTCGTTGCAGCCGCCCGACGAGGCCGCCGTCGCCGTTACCGAGCTGTACGGCCTCGTGTCGGCGTTCGAGTTCGTCGCCAACCGGTACTGAATCCACCCGGATTCGCTGCGGTGCCGGCGGCGGCCCGTGCCAGCCGGGGATGGCAAGCCGGCGCGCACCACCGCGACGATCGCGGTCGACGACACTGTCCCAGGGCGGGTTCGCCGCCCTGGCGCACCCAATGCAATCCCCCCGTGCGCGCGACGCAGCGGCTGGCCCTTCCGCGCGATCGCCGTCAAGGCCGGCCGGCCCGACAGGCCGCGGACCCGGTTGCTACAATCGTGGGCCGACGCACCGGGGGGCGACGCCATGGCCACGCCGAAGTTCTCCATCGGGCAGCTGGTCCACCACCGCAAGTTCGACTATCGCGGCGTCATCGTCGACGTCGACGCGGAATACAACGGTTCCGAGGAGTGGTACGAACTGGTGGCCAAGAGCCGCCCGCCGAAGGATGCGCCCTGGTATCACGTACTGGTGCACGGGGCCCAGCACAGTACTTACGTGGCCGAACGCCACCTCGAGGCGGATCCGTCGGGCCAGCAGATCGACCATCCCGCACTCGGCGAGTTCTTCGATCGGTTCGAGAACGGCGCCTACGTGAGCCGCACCCAGCGTCACTAGTCTCCGAGACCGGAAGTTCGCCGCGGTTTCTCGGCGAGGCATCGCGGCGGCGGGCAAGGCGCGCCGACGCGGCATGGCGCACCCCATCGGTGAGTAGGGGCAACGCCGCCCGGCGCCGCGAGGGCCGGCGCAAAGCCGGCAAACTCTCGTCGCAGGGCGCGAGGAGGCTGTCCAGGCAACCCGGAACCCTGCTGCGGCCACTCGGCGCGCGTCAGCGCGCGGCCGGCTGCACCAGTTCGAGCGAGAAGTAGTCACCCTGCGCCACGTACGCGGCGGCGTGGACGAGGCCCGCGGCCGCCAGCTCGCGCTCGAGCTGCTCGGCGGTGAACTTGCGGCTGATCTCCGTGAGCAGCGGCTCGTCCGCGGCGAAGCGATACGTCCGCCCCAGACCGGCCAGGTGGACTGCCTGCGGCCGGTCGGCGCGCAGGATCATCTCGATGCGGCCGCGGTCGCGGCTGAAGATCGCCTCGTGGCGAAAGGCATCGGGCTCGAAGTCGCCGTCGAGCTCGCGATTGAGCACGCGCAGCACATTGCGATTGAACGCGGCCGTGACGCCGCCCGCATCGCTGTACGCGGCCTCGATCACGGCCGGGTCCTTGACCCGGTCGACGCCCAGGAGCAGGGCATCGCCCGCGCCCATGCGCCGTTCCAGCTCGCCCAGCAGGATCCCGCCCGCGTCGGCCTCGAAGTTGCCAAACGTGCCACCCAGGAACACGTACAGACAGCGGCCCTCCAACCGGGGCAGGTGATCGAGACCCGCCGTATAGTCTCCCACCAGCGCCTCCACCTGCAGCCACGGGAAGCGCTCGAGGAGGTGGCGCCCCGCGTAGCGCAGGACACCCTCGCAGACATCGAACGGCCAGTAGGCCGGCGCCAGGCCGGCGCGCTCGCACGCGGCCAGCAGCTCGGGGGTCTTGCGCGAGGTACCGCTGCCGAGCTCGACGATGTGCTCGGGCCGGACACGCTGCACAATGTCGTCCGCATGCCTCCGCAGGAGTTCGTGCTCGGTGCGCGTGGGGTAGTATTCCGGCGTGTCGCAGATGCGGTCGAAGAGCTCCGAACCACGGTCGTCGTAGAAGTATTTCGGTGACAGGCACCTGGGATCGCGGTCGAAGCCGTCGATCACGTCTTCGGCCAGCGACGGCACGTGGCGCGCCGGCGGTACTGTTCGAACGGTGAGATGCTCGCCGACGACTTCGGTCGAATCCTGCTCCATCACTTCTCTCCCGCGGCGCTGTCTCTATCGGCCCCTGTCGATCCCCGGCGTGCGTGCCACCGCAACCGATCGCTGCATCGCCGCCCCGGCGCGAGCGACCCGCCCGACCGCCGCACGTGCCGGCATCCGGCCAGGGAGCGACAATCCCCCCGCCCCCGGCGTACCCGCCCCTTGGGCGCGCCCGCGCCCGAGCGGGCGCCGCGACGCGCAGCGCGATGCGGCCAAGGTTTCGCCCCGCGGCCGTGATGATACGGCAACACACCAGTGCGTGCGTGTTCGTCGCCACGCCCCGACCGGATGAGCCGGCCGCGGCCGGGCAGCGCCGAGGGTCCGTCGAGCGCCGCCCCCGCCACGACCCGTGGACCGTACGGTCCGGACCGGCCAGAACGCGACCCGGGCCTCATGCGGAGCCCGGGGAAGCTCACCTGCAAGGCGCCTTCGCTCAGGCATGGCGACGCCACGGTCGAGGCAGCGCAAGGCCGCAGGTGGGCTTCCCCCCGGGTTGCCTCTCGGCGGGCCCATGCCGGGGGCAAGAGCGGCGTTGCGCCGCAGCGGGAACCGGACTCGCGATCCCCCGCGAGCGCGCATCTGGGGTTGCGCCGGCACGAGCGCAGCGAATGAGGCCCCGGTCGCGTTCGCGTTAGCCTATGTGTGAGGCGACAACCGCCGTGTCTATCGCCCAACCCCGCACCCATCCATCCCGGAGGCAGCGCATGGCTGCAGTCAGCAACGACCGCACGGACATGGACGCGGCGCCGCGTACGCCGACCGACCGCGAGCTGCGCGCGCACGTGCGCCGCTACTTCTCCATGCTCGAGGGCGAATTGCGGGGCCGCGCCTCGCGCGGCGGCGGTTTCTGGGGGGCCCGCGACGATGCGGCGAACGCTCAGCGCGAGCACACCCACCGCCAGATCGCCGCCATCCTGGTCGAGGAGGGCCTGCCGTTCCACAGTCGCTATCGCCCGCTGTTGAACTACAGCCAGGGCCTGCGTGGCGCCGTCGAGGCCTACCTGCGCAATCACCCCGAGCTGTTCCGGCTCATGGAGGCCGACGTGGACCAGTCGTCGGGACCGGTCCCGGAAGTCGGACGGCGTGGTGTCGATACCATCGCCAGCCGCGCACCGGAACCGGGCGAGATCCCCGAGATCGCCGCCGACAGCAGCGCGCGCGCGAACGTTTCCGGCACCGACTTCCTGGCGCGGGAGCAGCGCAACCGCGCGCTCGCGCGCTCCGGGGAACGGTTCGTGGTCGAGTACGAGATTCAGCGGCTGCGCGACGCCGGTGCACCCGTCCACGCCGATGCGGTCGAGCATGTGGCCGCGGAACAGGGTGGAGCCGGCGGCTACGACATCCACTCCTATGACGCCGACGGGGGCGACCGCTACATCAAGGTCAAGACGACGCGCTACCGTCGCGAGACCCCCTTCTTCATCACGGCCAAAGAGATCGCCATGGCCGCCATCCACCGCCAGCACTTCTGGCTTTACCGCGTCTTCGAGTGCCGGGACGGCCTACCCCGCCTGTACGCAATGAACGGGCCCCTGCACGAGCGCTTCCGCCTGCAGCCGATCGCCTACCGGGCGATTCCTCGCTGAAGCGGCGACGCGGGGACAGTCCGGGCCGCGCTCGCGGTGCGGACGGGGATGAAACGGCGGAACCGGAGAATGGTGGCGATGGCTGGACTCGAACCAGCGACACCAGCATTATGAATGCTGTGCTCTAACCACTGAGCTACATCGCCACGCGGAGGCGCGGGATTCTGTCGCGCGCCCCCGGCACTGTCAAGCAAGCCGCCGCCCGCCGGAGCAGGAAGTCCTCCCCGGCGACCCCGCCGCATCGCCGACCGGGTGCAGCCGGGGGCAAAGCCGCGGGCCCCGGCGCGTCCGTCATGGGTCGACCCGCACCGAGGACGCCCGGATGGCGCCCTGTTCGTCGAGCGTACCGATGACGCGCACACGGTCGCCCGCCTCGAGGGGACCGTCGTCGATGCGCGCGCCCTCGAGCTCGAGGGGGGTCTGCTCGATCGCGAAGCGGTCGCTGCCCGCCAGGCCCGCCAGGACACCGGTGAGCTGCACGGCCTCGCCGGCCGCCGCGCCCAGCGGCTCGTGGGGCTCGATGCGATCGGCCTCCAGCACGCCGCTCGGGGTGCGCTGACCGACCACCAGCAGGCGGTCCCCTGCGCTCGGGCTGCCACCCGGGAACGTGGCACTCAGGGCCTGGCTGTGATCGACCGTCATGCCGCCCATGCGCAACGTGTCCTGCCCCGCGATCCCGGGGCTGTGCATGGTCGCGATCAGCCGATCGTCGGCGCCGCTCGCGAGCCCGATGTGCGTGGCGATCAGCCCCCCCTCGGGCCCGACGAGGCCGCTGACCCGGATCCGATCACCCACCGCGATGTCGCCGGCATCGGTGAAATCCGCGATGCGCGTATCCTGCTGCACCGCCACGGGCTGGCCCATGACGGTCAGCGTGCCGGTGTCGCCCGACAGCGAGACCGCATCGACGCGGCCGACGATCTGGGGATTGAACTCGATGCGCTCGGCGGTACCGCGGCCGAAGTCCGCCTCGACGCGCACGACCTGGCCCGCGGCCAGTTCCGCCAGCTGGGCGGGCTGGCCGTTGATGCGGACCTCCGCCCCGTTGGTGTCGAGCGTGCGCCCGTTGAGCGTGATGCTCGACAGCGCGGTGACCGGCCCGCGGCCGATACCGGTGCCGCTCGTGCCACCGTCGGCCGACACGGACCCGCCGCCACCGCCACAGCCCATCAGCACGAAGCCGCACATCAGCCCGACCGCCATCCATTGTCGATACCGACTCATGGTTGCTGCTCCGTGTCGCCCGGCTCGTCCTCGCGATCCTCGATCAGATAAACGCCCACCCCGAGGCGGACCCGCCCGCTGCCGCCGACGCCGGACGTGCGATCGCGGTCGCGATCGGCCAGCCAGCGGTCGAACTCCTCGATGAACGCCTGCCCGCGTGTCTCGAGGGCTTCGCGGAACGCACCGACGAATTCCTCCGGCACGTTGTCATATACCACCTTGCGCTGGAAGCGCGCAGCGCCCGGATCGCTGGCGAGGTTGTGATCGATGGTCTCGATCAGGTCGCGCGTGTCCGTGCCGAGCATCTGCAGCTTCTGCGCGGTGTCGGCGCCCGGCACGTAACTGCGGCTGCCGAGCCGCACACCGCCCGCCGGCGTGCGTTCCACGGCACCGGCCCGCTCGAGCTCCTCCAGCACCGTCCGCGACGGCATGTCGCCGGAGTAGCGCCGCGCCAGCCCGTCGAACCCGAACGGACCCTCGAGCTCGAGATCGGCCGGCACGCCGCCTTCGCCATGGAAGTCGGGGTCGCGCACCCAGCCCGCCACGACCCGGGCGGCCCGGTTCAGGCCGGCGTCGACGAGATCCTGCTCGTCCGGATCCGGCTGGCGCCGCAGGCGTGCGACCTCCTTGCGGCTGAGCCCCGTCAACAGCGCGACGCGCGAGGCCGTCTGGCGCCGCCCGGGCAGGCGCGGTTCCTCGGTGGCGGCGTCCACGAAGGCGCGCTTGGCCAGCTCCTCGAACACGGGATAGGCAACGCCGAAACGCACCAGTACACGCGCCAGCGGCCGCAGCAGGCGGACGAGCGCGCGCGCGATGATGTTTTCGTGACTCGCCACGGATTCCACCGCCTCCCGTCACGCGGCACGAACCGGCGGGCCCGCCGGCCCGCGCGATACCGCGATCCAGCATCGTAACAACCGCGACACTGCGACCGTGCCGCCGGGCCGCTCACGGGCGCCCACGCCCTCCGCCCGCGCCGAGCCGCGTCGCCGAGCGCATGCTACCCCGTCCTGATTCGGCAAGCGCGTCGCGGCGGTTGAGCCCCGCCCCTGTGCTCGAGCCCGGGACGACCGCACGCTCGCTGATGTGTCCAGGCATCTCCACGGGCGGGCCCGCGGACTGCGCGTGTCTCGCCATGGTGGCGCAGCGGCCGGCACCTTCTTCGTGCGCCCGCGCCGAGGCATGCATAAAGGCCGGGCGGGGTTGCAACCCCGCCCGGCCGAGAGCGCTAGCGTAGCGCGCCATCATCACTGCGTATCGTTCTCCAGGTTGGCCGCAAAGCCGCCGGCCCCGTCGTCGCGGGCGATGGCCGTGTAGACCTCGCCGTTGCTCGGCTGGAAGTCCTGGACCTCGATCACGACATTGCCCGGATTGTCGGCCGGCGTGACGAACAGGTCGTACGTCTGCCCGCCCGTAAGCGCGGCCCGGACATTGTCGCGATAACCCAGGTCCTCGATCGCGGCCCCGCTGGCACCGATATCGGCCGGCACCTGGCCGTCCGGCAGGGCGTAGACATCGACGATGCCGTTGCTGGTCACGGCCGTGGCGTTCTGCGCGGCATGGACCACGCGGAAGCCGACCTCGGTGGCGACCGAGCGCAGATCATCCTGCGTGGCGATCAGCTCGACCCCGCCGCCATCGTTGATGGCGTAGCCCGTGTTGAAGCTCTGGGGCTCCAGGGGAAGGCCGCTCACCGAGACACCCAGGTCGTTGCCGCCGCTGTCGAGGACGGCGATATCCGTTGCACCGCCGGCGATGCTCAGATAGCCGCTCACTTCCGCGAACGGGAAGTCGTCGAGCGGGGGCGGGACGCTGCCGTTGACCTCGATATCGACCGGGCTGGGCGCATTGTCCGAGACGTGGGCGGCGCGGAGCGAGGTGTTGCTGTCGGCGTCGCGCAGGACGAAGCTGTCCGCGCCCTCGGGGGCCACCAGCAGGCGCACCGGCGAGGTGTTCGCGGACGGCCCCGTATTGTCGATCGCCGCGATCAGCAGATCGGAGCCCCCGTCCAGCGAGATCGTGCCCGAGTCGAAGATGACGTTGCTGGTCGAGCCCTCCGGCGTCACGCGGATCCGGTAGTCGCCGGACGCGATCTCCGCGGGGCCGAGGCTGCCCTTGAACTCGAACGTGCCGAGCGGGTCGACGCCGTCGTCCGTCAGCGTGGCCCCGGGGGCGGTCACGTACACGTCCAGGGGGCCGGCGCCCGCCGCCGCGTCCGAGGCATGGACCACCTGGGCCCGCACCCGGTCGGCACCGGGATCCGCATCCGGGGCGGTGATCACCAGCGGCTCGATGCTGTCGTCACCCACGTTGCCGATCGCGAAGATCGCGGTCTCCTGGGTCGCGGCCAGCGCCACGCCGGGGGCGTCGATCACGGTGGCCGTGCCGCCGTCCGGGAGGATGCCGTCGACCGTGACGTCGTATTCACCCGGGCTGACCTTGAGGAATCCGCGCGCGTTGGCGAATGCCAGGTCCTGGACCTGGTTGCCGCCGTCCAGGCTGGCGTTGACGGCCGGGGCGTCGGAGGACGCATGCACCACGCGGACCTCGGCCTTGGGGTCACTGCCGTCGCCGCCGCAGGCGACCAGTGCGACGGATGTCAGGCCCAGGAGGGCCAATCGGGATATCGAGCGTACTTGCATCGGAGTACTCCTCCTCTTGATTGCGACGTTCCGCGCCGCTCGTCAATGGTCCATTCGTCCCACAATTTACACATGGATTCAGGTTTGTGGTCGTTTTGGACCATAATCCGCCCGAGGGTGCAGAGAATGGCCGCATTCCGCGCGCCATGACGCGCATCACGTGGGGGTAGTCGGGCATGCGCATGGCGCGCACGGAGAGACGCGCGGGCGGCAGCGGGCCGCGCCGGGAGGATGGGTCGGCCGGGGGCGACCACGCGCGCAGTCGGCCGGCGGCGCGCCGGGCGCGGCGTCCCGTCGGGGACGGCTTCAGCCGCTCAAGGGGCGGGGGAACAACCGAGTGCGGCGGTTACCCGCGGGGCGACGGACGGCCCCGCGGTCGACGTTCCGCCGCGGCCGGGGACACGCCCGCGATCAGACGTTGAAACGGAAGTGGCAGACGTCGCCCTCGCGCAGGACGTACTGCTTGCCCTCCAGGCGCCAGCGTCCGACCTCCTTGGCACCGCTCTCGCCGCCGTGGGCGATGAAATCGTCGTAGGCCGTGACCTCGGCGCGGATGAACCCGCGCTGCATGTCGGAGTGGATCTCGCCCGCCGCCTGCGGCGCCGTCGCCCCGCGGGCCACGGTCCACGCCTTGACCTCCTGCGGCCCGCAGGTGAAGAAGGTCTGCAGGCCGAGCAGCTCGTAGCCGCCGCGGATCACGCGATTCAGCCCGGGCTCGGCGTAACCGAGCTCGGTCAGGAACTCCGCGCGCTCGTCGTCGTCGAGCTGGGCCAGTTCCGCCTCGATCTTGGCGCACACGGGCACCACCACCGCGCCCTCCGCCCGCGCGCGCTCGCGCACGGCCTCGAGGCGCGGGTTGTCGTCGAAACCGTCCTCGTCGACGTTGGCGATGAGCATCACCGGCTTGGCCGTCAGCAGGTGCAGCTCGCGGAAGTGGCCGCGCTGGTCATCCGGCACTTCGAACGTGCGCGCCGGCTCGCCGGCGTCCACGTGCTCCTTCAGTGCCTGCAGGAACTTGTGGCGGGCGATCGCCGCCTTGTCCTGGGAGCGTGCGGCCCTGGCCGCGCGCTCGACCGCGCGCGCCACCGTGTCCATGTCGGCCAGCAACAGCTCGGTGGCGATCGTGTCGATGTCGCTGATCGGGTCGACGCCACCGCTGACATGGATCACGTCATCGTCGTCGAAGCAGCGCACCACCTGGACAACGGCATCCGTCTCGCGGATGTTGGCGAGGAACTGGTTGCCCAGCCCTTCGCCCTTCGAGGCACCGGCGACCAGGCCGGCGATGTCGACGAACTCGATCGTGGTGGGCACCACCGCCTTCGGCCTGACGATCGCGGCGAGGCGCTCGAGGCGCAAATCGGGTACAGCCACGATCCCCACGTTCGGGTCGATCGTGCAGAAGGGGTAGTTCTCCGCCGCGATCCCGTTCGCGGTGAGGGCATTGAACAGCGTCGACTTGCCGACGTTGGGCAGGCCGACGATGCCGCACTTGAAGCCCATGGACACGCTCCTGAATCAATAGCCCGCGAGTCAGTCTCCCGGGCGCCCGATGCCCCGGCGCCGGGACATCCGTCCCGGGGCACCGGATTCGACCGAATGTCACCGCGATTGCACGCAGGGCGGACCGGCCGAGGACGCTGTCGGCAGTCCGGGCCCGGATCCGCGCGCGAGCACTGCCACCACGACCGCGTGGCGCCATCGCCTTCCGCACCGCCGCCCTACGCGCGGGCGTGCAGGCTATTCATGACCGCCTCGACGTCGCCGTCGGCCAACAGCCGATCGGTCTCGTCGACGGCGCGCTCGACCGCCTCCTCGATGGCGCGACGCTCGTCCGGCGAGGGCCGCTTGAGCACATAATCGATGACGTCACCGCCGGCCTCGGGGCGACCAACGCCGATGCGCAGCCGCCAGTAATCGCGTGTGCCGAGGGCAGCATCGAGGTCCTTGAGCCCGTTGTGACCGCCGTGGCCGCCGCCGTGCTTGAGGCGGACAGTGCCCGCCGGCAGGTCCAGGTCATCGTGGGCCACCAGGACGTCGGCGGCGGCCAGTTTGTGGAAGCGCGCAACCGCAGCCACCGAGCGACCGCTGCGGTTCATCAGGGTGGACGGCTTGAGCAGGCGCAGGTCGCGCTCGCCGACGCGCGTGCGGGCGAGCTCACCCTGCGCCTTGCGGTCGTGGCGGAACGCGACCCGCAGGCGCTCGGCCAGCGCATCGGCATACCAGAACCCGGCGTTGTGCCGCGTCGCGGCGTAGCGTTGACCGACGTTGCCAAGGCCGGCGACGAGCCGGAACTTCGCGCGTGCGCCTGCCACCGTGATCACGCCCGGACCGGCCGCCGGGGCTGTCCGTCAGCCCGTCTCCGGCCCGGATCCACCCTGCTCGTCGTCCGGACCGCCGCTCTCGGACTCGTCGGATGCCTCGCCTTCGGCGCCTTCGCCGGCGGCCGCCGCGGCCTCCTCCTCGGCCTCGGGCTCCTCGGTCTCGAGGTCTTCCTGGGTCGTGACGCGCGGCATGTGGCAGGACACCACGGCCCGGTCGTTCTCCTCGCCGTGCTCGAGGTCCATCAGGCGCGCGCCTTCGGGCAGCACGAGGTCGGACAGGTGCAGCGTGTCGCCGATGTTCATCGCGGCGAGGTCCACCTCGATGTACTCCGGCAGGTGCCTCGGCAGGCAGGCCACCAGGACCTCGGTCTCGACGTGGCTCATCTCGCCGCCTTCCATGCGCACGCCCTCGCACTCTTCCTCGTTGAGGAAGTGCAGCGGCACGCGAACCTGCAGCTCCTGGTCGGCGAACACGCGCTGGAAGTCCATGTGGCCGATCAGCGGCTTGAAGGGGTGGCGCTGGAGATCGCGCACGATCGCCTGCTGCTTGCGCTTGCCGTCGATGCGCAGCGTGATGATGTGCGAGAAGAAGGCCTCCGTCTGGAGCTTTCGCCACACCTCGTTGTGATTCAGCGTCAGCGGCTCGGCATCCTTGTCGCCGCCGTAGACGACCGCCGGGACCTTCTTTTCGCGACGCAGGCGGCGGCTCGCACCTTTCCCCACGTTCTCGCGAGACTGCGCCTCCAGCGTGAACTCGATGTCACTACTCATGGCAGTACTCTCTCTCTACGTGAAAAACCGCCCGCTTCCCCCATGGAAGGGACGGTCGCCGCCGCCGCGACCAGCGACGGCCTGTGAAACCGGGTTGACGCGTGTCGCCGGGCCGCCCGGGTCGATCGCCAGTCGAGCCCCGACCGGTGGATCGCCTGCCGGCCGGTCCTGCATTGGCCACGGCCGGCGCGCCCGGACCTCAATCGACGTACAGCGAGGACACCGATTCCTCGCGATGGACCCGCCGCAGCGTCTCGGCCAGCAGCTCGGCCACGCCGAGCTGGCGGATTTTCGGGCTCGCCTGCGCGCCGTCGCCAAGCGGGATCGTGTCGGTGACGACGAGCTCGTCGATCAGCGAATCGTCGATACGCTCCATCGCCGGGCCGGACAACACCGGGTGAGTCGCATACGCGACGACCCCGCGCGCGCCATGGTTCTTCAGCGCCTGCGCCGCCTGGCAAAGGGTGCC
The DNA here is from genome assembly GCA_964626335.1 of uncultured Ectothiorhodospiraceae bacterium. Lineage (GTDB taxonomy): Bacteria > Pseudomonadota > Gammaproteobacteria > XJ16 > Halofilaceae > Halofilum. Next base: position 11,055 of record CAZVFN010000016.1, on the reverse strand, counting down.
GGCGGTGTCGACGAGGTCATCGATGATGATGCAGGTCCGATTGCGGACATCGCCGATGATGTGCATCACCTCGGACTCGTTCGCCCGCGGGCGGCGCTTGTCGATGATCGCCAGGTCCGTGTCGTCGAGCCGCTTGGCGACGGCCCGCGCGCGCACCACGCCGCCGACGTCCGGCGACACCACCACCATGTCCGGGTGCTTCTGTCGCCAGATATCGCCGAGCAGCAGCGGTGATGCGTAGACGTTGTCCACGGGGATGTCGAAGAACCCCTGGATCTGATCCGCGTGCAGGTCGACCGTCAGCAAGCGATCGATGCCCGCCGTGCACAGCATGTTCGCAACCACCTTCGCGCTCACCGGCACGCGCTGGTGACGGATCCGGCGATCCTGGCGCGAGTAGCCGAAATACGGCACGACGGCCGTGATCCGCTCGACCGATGCCCGCCGCATGGCATCGCACAGCAGCAGGATCTCCATCATGTTGTCGTTGGGCGGCTCGCACGTCGACTGCACGATGAATGCGTCGCGGCCGCGCACGTTTTCCAGCACCTCGACGGTGCTCTCGCCGTCGCTGAAGCGCCCGACGTTGGCCTTGCCGAGCGGCAGGTTGAGGTGCTCGCAGATTTCCGAGGCCAGTGCCGGGTTCGCGTTCCCGGCAAACACCATCATCGACGATTCGGACACGGCCAGGCCTTCCGACTTGCGAGGAATTCGTCCGCCAGGCGCGCACCATCCCGCGCGCCGCTGACTCGTTTCGACGTACCATCGGGCCGCCACCGCGGCCGCGTCGCTTCACGAGCGACGCCGATCCGGGCCGGCCTCCGGGCGCGGCCCGTCATTGTGCCTTCGTTGTGGTTCTTCCCGGGCCGCCGGATGGCGCGGCCCATCCATGCGCCGTGTCCTGCGGACTCGCCTCGCGGGCGCCCCGATTCGCGCCCGGCGAGTCGGTCGAAGGCGCGCGCAACCCGGTCTGTACGCTTTTGGCTGGGCCGGCAGGATTCGAACCTGCGAATCACGGGATCAAAACCCGTTGCCTTACCGCTTGGCTACGGCCCAACTGTCCCGTCACTCCTCGGCCGGCCTCGAGCCGCGGCCCCGCTACAGCCCGACTGTGCCTTCAGTGCCGCTGCCCGAGGGCCCGGAGGCGCGTCGCCAGGCGCGAGCGATTCGCGCCGCGCGCGACATGACCGCGCCAGTGCCGCGGCAGGTCCGCGCGCGCCGCCCGCGCACCCCGCTCATCGGCGAATGCCGCGAACATGCAGCCGCCGGTGCCGGTCAGGCGCGGCGTCACGCCGCTTTCGGCCAGCCAGTCCCGGGCGGCGGCGACGGCCGGGAAGCGCCCGGTCACGGGCCCTTCGAAGACGTTTGAACCCGCCCCCGAAAAGAAGTCGTGCATTGTCATGGCGGGACCGGAACGTGTCAATTCGGGCGCGTTGAACAGCGCCGCGGTCGATGCGCGCACGCCCGGGTCGATGACCAGGTACCAGGGCTCGCGCGGCTCGACGAAGGTCAGGTCCTCGCCCAGGCCCTCCGCCCACGCGGCGCGGCCGTGGACGAACACCGGCACGTCCGCGCCGAGAGCGAGTCCGATACGCGCGATCGCCCGCGTTTCGAGCCCGGTCCCCCAGAGGTGGTTGAGGGCGACCAGGGTCGTGGCCGCATCGGAGCTGCCGCCGCCCAGCCCGCCGCCGCTCGGGATGTGCTTGTCGACGACGATGTCGGCACCGGCATCGGCGCCCGTCGCCGCCTGCAGCGCGTGCGCGGCGCGCACGACCAGATCATCCGCCTGCGCGATCCCGCGTGCGCCGGCGATCCGCCGGATGGCGCCGTCGGCGCGCGGGCGCAACGCCAGGGCGTCACCCCAGTCGAGGAACTGGAACAGCGTCTGCAGGGTATGGTGGCCGTCCGCCCGGCGGCCCGTGACGTGCAGGAACAGGTTCAGCTTCGCGGGCGCGGGCCAGCCGCAACTCCAGGCCCTCCCGCCGAGGGCACCGTGATTCGCCACTTGCGCGCCCCTTCAGCCGCCCATGAGCGGGACCGGCGAGTCCTCCACCGGCTCACCGTCGTCGTCCGCCACCTGCCATCGATCCACCGCGACGCGGATCTCCGTGCCATCGCCGGAGCGGCGCGCCCGCAGGTCCACGGGCAGATCGAGGCCATCGACGCCGCGATGGCGGCGGTAATCGATGCGCCAGCCACGCCACTCGAGCGTCGCCAGCCGACCGTAGCGATCGAGCGTGTAGTCCCGCCCGTCGCCCGGCAACCCGATCAGCCAGTGCCGCAGCGCGCGCACGGGGATCTGCCACCCGTACAGGCGCTCGACCAGCGTTGCCGGATCGGTGCCGACGAAGCGCCGCCCGTCGCGGGTGGTCAGCGCGACGCGCGCGGGCTCGACGTCCAGACGCCCGACGTTCTGGCCCCACGGCCCTTCGAGGCGCAGGCTGAACCCGCGACGGGGCGACTCGATCCAGGTGAAGTTCACCGTCCCCGGTTCGCCGTTGCCGCGCACCGCGATCCGGCCCTCGGCACGCCACTGCGTCAGCGAGCGCAGGCGTTCACTGAGCTCCGACCAGGCCGCCGCGCGATCGTCGGGCACCGGTCGCGGCCCGGCGCAGCCCGCGAGCGCGAGCGCGAGCGCCGCCGCGGCGGCGCACCGCGCGAGCGACCGCCGGCTCACGGGGCGAGACGCTCGACGGTCTCCTGCAGCACGTCGTTGCCCGGCGCCAGTTCCTCGCCCCGCGACCAGATCGCGCGCGCGCGTTCGCGCTCGCCGCTCACCCACAGCACCTCGCCCAGGTGCGCGGCGATCTCGGCATCCGGACTGCGCTCCCAGGCGGAGCGCAAGTACGAGAGCGCCTCCTGGTTGCGGCCGAGGCGGTAGAGCACCCAGCCCATGCTGTCCAGTGTCGCAGCGTCCTGCGGATTCTGCTCGAGGGCGCGCTCGATCATCGACTTCGCCCGCTTCAGCTCGAGGCTGCGGTCGGCGAGCATGTAGCCGAGCGCGTTGAGCGCACGCGCATTGTCCGGCTCCTGTTGCAGCACGCGCTCGAGATCGCCGCGAGCCAGCTCGAAGCGGTCGAGCTGGGCCGCCATCAGGGCCCGCGCGTAGCGCAGCTCCGGGTTGTCCGGGTTTTGCTCCACGGCGTTGCCGAGCACGCGCAGGGCCTCCTCCGGATTGCCGGCGATGCGCTCGACCTGCGCCCGGGTGCGGGTCACCCGCACCGATGCCCGCGTCTGCTGGTAGCGCGAGGCGAGGCGCTCGAGATGCACGCGCGCCTCGTCCAGCCGCCCGGCCTCGGCCATGCAGACCGCGGCGCGCAGTTCGGCGTCGAAGCGATGCTCACCGCTGCCGACCTTGATGTAGTGGCGCAGCGCCCGCGTCCACTGCTCGCGCTGCTGCGCGATCCGCCCGAGATAGTAGTGTGCCGTGGCTGTGCGCTGGCCCATCGCGACCAGGCGTTCGAGATAGATGGTGGCGTCGTCGTAGGCCTCCAGCTGCATGGCGAGCAGCGCGAGCTGGTAGACGGCATTCGCGTCGTCGCCGAAGCGCTCGAAGGTGCGCTGCAGGACCCGGACCGCGTGCTGATCGCGGTCGGTCTCCACCAGCAGCCGGGCGTAGCCCACTGCCAGCCCGCGGTCGTCGGGGCGTTGCTCGATCGCCGTCTCCAGGCGGCGCAGGGCGGCACCCGCGTCGCCGCGGTCGATGGCGATGCGCGCGCGCAGGATGCGCGCCCGGGTGAGCTCGGGATCGAGCGTGATCGCCCGGTCGACGTGGCGCAGGGCCCGTTCGTCGGCGTCGGTGCGGTGCGCGAGCCGGGCGAGCGTGTAGTGGCCGATGGCCACCTGCGGATACGCCGCGACCAGCGTCTCCATCACGTTCAGGGCCGCGCCCGGCTGCCCGGTGTCGTTCAGAAGCGAGGCCACCTCGCGCAGGCCGGCCTCGGGGCCACCGTCGGCCACGTCGATCACGCGGCGCAGGTGCTCCAGCGCGGCCTGAGAATCGCCGCTTCGCAGGTGCATGCGCGCCAGCGCGGCGTGGGCGTCGCGGCTGTCCGGCGCGAGCTCGACCCAGCGCCGGGCCGCCTCCAGGGCCGCATCGGGGCGCCCGGCGTACACGGCCAGCCGCGTCGCGCGCTCGGCCACCCGCGGGTCGCTCGACTCGCGCGCGGTCTCGAGATACCCCTGCAGGGCGGTGCCGACGTCACCCTTGCGCCCGGCCAGATCGGCCACCAGGAGCCGGTAGAGGTTGTCACCCTTCAGCTCTCCGTCGATCTCGCTCTCGCGCTTCGCGGCCTGGCCGCCCCTGGCATCGGCCGCCGGCTCGTCCGCGGCGGGCTCTTGTGCCGGCTTCGCATCCGCGGGCTGCTGCTCCTGCTGTTGCTGTTGCGGCGCCGGCGCCCCTTCCGGCGCGGCCCCTTCCGGCGCGGGCCCTTCCGGTGCGGACCCCTCCGGTTCGGACCCTTGCGGGGCGGAGGCGTCCGGCGTCGGGGCCGTCGCGCAACCGGCAAGCAGCACGCAGACCGCCAGCGCTGCGGCGGGATTGAGAATCAGCGGGCGTATCGCCATGGGGTTAATCCAGTGTCGTCGATTGCCGGCCACGACCGTATCTGGTTGTCACCGGGTGGCCGATGATCGAGAATCGCATGTTTGTGGGTCGACCCGAACGCGATGCCCCTGCTTGCCATCGGCCTGAACCACACGACCGCCCCGGTCGAGATCCGTGAGCACGTCGTGTTCGACCCGAGCGGGCTGCTGCAGGCACTGCGGGGGCTCACCGCGCTTGACGGGGTCGAGGAAGCGGCAATCGTCTCCACCTGTAATCGTACAGAACTCTTCTGTGCGGTGGACAGCCCGGACGCCGACACCACCCCCATCATCAACTGGTTCCACGGCTGGCACGGGGCCGACCCGTCCGCCGTAGCGCCCTGCCTCTACCAGCGCCGCGGCGCCGATGTGGTGCGCCACATCATGCGCGTGGCCTCCGGGCTCGACTCGCTGATCCTGGGCGAGCCCCAGATCGCGGGCCAACTCAAGGACGCCTATCGCGCGGCCGTCGCGCACGAGGCCATCGGCTCCGAGCTCGGCAAGCTGTTCCAGCACACCTTCGCGGTCGCCAAGGAAGTTCGCACGGAGACGGCGATCGGAGCCAGTCCGGTCTCGGTCGCCTATGCGGCGACCACGCTCGCGCAGCAGATCTTCGGCGACCTGCAGCCACGGCGCGCGCTGCTCATCGGCGCGGGCGAGACCATCGAGCTGGCCGGGCGACACCTGCACTCCGCGGGCGTGCGTCACCTGACGGTCGCCAATCGCGACGTCGAGCGCGCCGTGCGTCTCGCCGAGGGCTTCGGCGGCCGCGGGATCGGCCTGGCGCAGATCCCGGACGTTCTCCACGACGCCGACATCGTGGTCTCGTCCACCGCCAGCACCCTGCCGATCCTCGGCAAGGGCGCGGTCGAGCAGGCACTCAAGCGCCGCCGCCGGCGACCGATCTTCATGGTCGATATCGCGGTGCCACGCGACATCGAGCCCGAGATCGGGCGCCTGTCCGACATCTTCCTCTACACCGTCGACGACCTGCGCGGGGTCATCGAGGAGAACATGACCGCGCGCCGGGCCGCGGCGTCCGACGCCGAGAACATCATCGAGCGCCAGGTGGAGACCTACCTCGCGTGGCAGCGCTCGCTGGACGCGGTGGGCACGATCCGGGAGTTCCGCGAGCAGGCCGACGCCGTGCGCGTCCGGACCCTCGAGCAGGCCCGGCGCATGATCGAGCAGGGCCAGCCCCCCGAGGACGCGCTGCAGTTCCTGGCGCGCACGCTCACGCGCCGCCTGATCCACCCGCCGACGGTCGCCCTGCGCCGCGCGGGCCGCGACGAGCAGACCGAGCGCATCGACGCCGCGCGCGTCCTGCTCGGTCTCGACGAGGACGACGGGTGAGGGAGTCGATCCGCCAGCGCCTGCAGCAGGTGCGCGAGCGCCACGAGGAGATCGAGCGGCTGCTCGCGGATCCGTCGGTGATCGACGACACGGACCGTTTCCGCGAGCTGTCGCAGGAGTATGCCCAGACCACCGAGCTGGTGAAGCGGTTCGAAGCCTGGTCGCAGGCGCAGGCCGACCTCGAGAGCGCGCAGGACATGCAGGCCGCGGAGGACGACCCCGAGATGCGCGCCATGGCGGCCGACGAGGTCGCCGCCACGGAGCAGCGCATCGCCGAGCTCGAGGGGGAGCTGCAGCGCCTGCTGGTGCCCCGCGACCCGCGCGATCGCGCGGACGTCTACCTCGAGATCCGCGCCGGCACGGGCGGCGACGAGGCCGCCCTGTTCGCCGGCGATCTCTACCGCATGTACCTGCGCTACGCCGAGCGCAAGGGCTGGAGCGTCGAGATCCTGTCGGCGCACGAGGGCGAGCAAGGCGGCTACAAGGAGTTGATCGCGAAGCTCTCCGGGCGGCGGGTGTTCTCCCACCTCAAATTCGAGTCCGGTGCCCACCGGGTTCAACGGGTGCCGGAGACCGAGTCGCAGGGCCGGATCCATACCTCCGCGGCGACGGTGGCCGTGCTGCCGGTGCCCGAGGCCATCGAGGAGGCCGAGGTCGACCCCAAGGAGCTGCGTGTCGACACCTTCCGGGCGGCGGGTGCCGGCGGTCAGCACGTCAACAAGACGGACTCGGCCGTGCGCATGACGCACCTGCCCACCGGCCTCGTCGTCGAGTGCCAGGACGAGCGCTCGCAGCACAAGAACCGCGCCAAGGCGCTCGCCTTCCTGCAGGCGCGGCTGACGGCGGACAGGCAGGCCGAGCAGACCGCCCGGCAGGAGTCCGAGCGACGCCTGCAGGTCGGCTCCGGCGATCGCTCCGAGCGCATCCGCACCTACAACTTCCCCCAGGGCCGCGTCACCGACCACCGTGTGAACCTCACGCTCCACCGTATCGAGGACATCCTCTCCGGCGACCTCGACCTTGTGATCGAGCCGCTGTGGGGCGAGCACCAGGCCGAGCAGCTCGCCGCGCTCGGTGGTGAGCAGTGAGCCGCGTCGGCGACGCCCTCGCCGCCGGCCGCACGCGCCTGGCCGAGTCGCCGACGGCGCGCCTGGACGCGGAGATCCTGCTCGCCCACGCGCTCGGCAAGCGCCGGACGTGGCTGCACGCGTGGCCGGAGGCATCGCTGACACCGGCGGAGCGCGCGGACTACGAAGGACTGCTGGAGCGTCGCGCCGCGGGCGAGCCCGTCGCCTACCTGCTGGGCGAGCGCGAATTCCGCTCGCTGGCGCTGGCTGTCTCGCCCGACGTGCTCATCCCGCGCCCGGAGACCGAGACCCTGGTCGACGTCGCCCTCGCGCATCTGCGCTCGGCGGGCCCCCCGGCCCCGGCCGTCCTCGACCTCGGTACCGGCAGCGCCTGCGTCGCGATCGCGCTCGCCCACGAGCGACCGGACGCCCGGGTGACCGCGGTGGACAGCGCGGCCGCCGCGCTGCGGGTCGCCCGGCACAACGCCGAGCGCCACGGCCTCGTCAACGTCGCCTTCCTGCAGGGCGCCTGGTACGAGCCGCTGTGCCCGCGCCGGTTCGACCTCATCGTCTGCAATCCGCCGTACGTGGCGCGGGGCGATCCGCACCTCGTCCGCGGAGACGTTCGCTTCGAGCCGGTCGAGGCCCTCGATGGCGGGCCGGACGGCCTCGACGCCCTGCGCACGGTCGCGGCGGGCGCACTGCGCCAACTCGAGCCCGGTGGCTGCGTCGCCGTCGAGCACGGCCCGGATCAGGGCGAGGCGGTCGCCGCCCTGTTCGCGGCCGCCGGCCTGGCCTCTGTGGAGATCCACCCGGACGCGGCCGGCCTGGCGCGCGTCACCTCGGCCCGGGCACCGGGCTGAACGCGGCGGCCGAACGTGCCTGTTGGGGGCTGCGCCGGGCGCGAACGAGGGGAGACTCCGCACGCGGAAGCGCGCAGGATACGGGGACCCTGGAAAGCGGCGAAGCGCCGGCCGGCCCGCGGCGGCGACCGCGCGCATGTCCGCGAGCGAAAGCCGGTCGCCGGGAGCGCGCTTTGCTTGGTCGCGGCCTGCGAACGGCAAGCCGGTCGACTCCCGCCGAACGCCGGCGGGCCTACGTCGCTGCAGGGAGGGTCGACGCATGGCTGCGAAGCCGACGCGCGCACGCGGGCGCGTGGTCGCCCGCACCGTGCACGGCGCCCGCTGCGCGAGCGCCGGCGGGGCCATCGACGCAGGTCAGCTATTGCGCAGCATCAGGCGATCGAGGCCGTTGGCGTGGAACTCGCCGGCGTATTTCTCTTCCAGCGGCCCGACCAGGCGGTCGTACTCGTCCTGCGACATGCTGCTCACGTCCCCCTTGCCGGGCATCGCGGCGACGTCACGCTCCGCCAGGCGCACGATCAGCTCCTCCCAGAACACCCGATCGTCGTACTCGTCGAGCAGCTTCCAGGCGCCGGTGTGGTCTTCGAGCTTGCGGGTCGGGCGGTACTGGTTGCGCTGCTGGTCGATCTCGACCAGGTCGCCCAGTCCGAACTCGGGCGCCAGCGACAGGAACTTCTGGATCACCATGCGGTAGGTCTCCGCCTCGGGCGGCTCCTCCTCGCGATGACCGTGGATCACCCAGTCGGCGGCCAGCAGCAGGTCGAGCAGGAGGCGGTATTCGTGCTGTGTCAGGCTGACATTCATCGAGCGATGGCTGCTCCCGTGGGTGGACAATGAGACGCCCCGGCCGGCAACGACCGGCCGGGGCGCAAAGGGGCGCGGCGGGCGTCAGGGACGACCGCTCGAGGCACTGGACGAGCCACCGCCGGAACTGCTGCCGCCGCCCTCCCAGTTGTCGGCGTAGCGCAGCGGCTCGGGCGCCTTGTCGGAGACGACCTTGTCGCCGCGGCCGAAATTACCCGATTTCGAACGCACGCTGGCGATCGAGAACTTGTCGGTCGCCTTCGCGACCTGCAGTTGCGCGACCGTGGTTTCGGTGGCGCCCAGCGAGACGCCGGTCTCGGGGTCGACGAGCTCCTCGCCCATCGCCTTGACCGTGAGCGTTTCGCCCGCGCTGACCGCGTCGTTGCCGAGGTTGACGTAGACCCGGTTGCCGTCGATCTTGACGATCTTGCCGCTCGCCGGCCGGGCGCCGATTTCCTTGACGAGGGCGAAGGTGCCCTTGTTGACGCAGGCGATCACGGCTCGGCCGATGGGCGTTTTCGAGAAGCTCTCGAAGGCGCCGCCGGCCGCGCCGCCGCTGCCCCAGCCGATCGCGCCGATGCCGAAATTGGTGTCCGAGACGACCGCCTTGACCTGTTTCGTGAACAGGATCTCGCCGGTGTTCGCATTGAACATGCGGAAATTCATCCCGACCAGCGAGCTCTTCTTGCCCAGCTTGATGCCCCCGAGCAGGCCGTCGGTAATCCCGCCGAGACCGCCGCTCTTGCCCTCGAAGTCGGGCGCGTAGTGCGTCACGACCGCCTGCACCAGCGTCTCCACCCCGATCACCTTGCCGATCTTGGCAGCCGACTCCTTGGTGACGCGGCCGCTGGCCCCGAAGTCCTGCTCCTTGAGCGCCTTCTGGATCTTCTGGCGTTCCATCACCCGGAAACGCCCCGAGCGAAACAGCGAGTCGGTCATCATGGCCTCGATGCCGTTGACTGGCACGCCCTTCTCGGCCGCCGTGGCCTTGGCCGAGCCGCTGCCGAAGTCGACGGTGACCACCCGCTGCTTGGACTTGTTCTCGACCTCGAGCACCGCGATCCGTTTCTTCGGTCCGGTGTAGGCCCCCCACTCGACGTTGACCAGGGCCTGGGACTCGATTTCGGCGATGCGCTTGGGCAGCGGCTTGCGGCCGTCCTCCGATACCGAATAGGCCACGTAGTCGGCGGCGCCGACAGCGCCCGCGAATGCAGCGGTGCCGAGCGCGAGCACGGCCCCTGCGAGAATCTTCCTGCGCACCATGATTGCAACCCCTCCCTCTAGAGCTCCACCCCAGTATGCACCAAGCGTGCCGCGCGCGGCAGGGCGGCGTCAGCCGTCCAGCTTGTCGCGCAGCAGCCGGTTGACCTGCTCCGGGTTCGCCTTGCCGCGCGAGGCCTTCATGACCTGGCCCACGAACCAGCCGAGGACTTTCCCCTTGCCCGCGCGGTACTGCTCGACCTGGCCGGGGTTGGCATCGATGACGTCGTCGATCATGCGCTCGATCTCCCCCGCATCGGTGATCTGCTCGAGCCCCTTCGCGGCGATGACCTCGTCGGCCGAGCCCTCGCCGGCCACCATCGCCTCGAACACCTGCTTGGCGATCTTGCCGGAGATGGTCTGGTCCTCCATGCGCTGGACCAGGCCGCCCAGCGCCCCGGCCGACACCGGGCTCTCGGTGATGTCCCGCCCCTGCGCATTGAGCACGCCGCCGAGCTCGGACATGACCCAGTTCGACGCCACCTTGGGCGCGCCGCCGGCGGCGGCGACCACCGCCTCGTAGTAGTCGGCCAGCTCGCGCGAGGCCGTCAGCACGTTGGCGTCGTAGCCCGGCAGGCCGTAGTCGGCGATGAAGCGATCGCGCTTCTCGTCGGGCAGCTCCGGCAGGGCGGCGCGCACGCCCTCGATGAAGGCCGCGTCGACCTCCAGGGGCAACAGGTCCGGATCCGGGAAGTAGCGGTAGTCGTTCGCCTCCTCCTTGGTGCGCATCGAGCGCGTCTCGTTGGCCTCGGCGTCATACAGCCGCGTCTCCTGCGCCACGGTGCCGCCGTCCTCGAGGAGCTCGCGCTGGCGCTCGATCTCGAAGTTCAGCGCCTTCTCCAGGAAGCGGAACGAGTTCACGTTCTTGATCTCGGCGCGCGTGCCGAACGCGTCGGCCCCGGCCGGGCGGATCGATATGTTGGCGTCGACGCGCAGCGAGCCCTCCTGCATGTTGCCGTCGCAGATGCCGAGGTAGCGTACCAGCGTGCGGATCTTCTTGGCGTAGGCGACCGCCTCGGCGGGCGAGCGCATGTCCGGCTCGGACACGATCTCGAGCAGCGGGGTCCCCGCGCGGTTGAGGTCGACCCCGGTCATGGCGTGGAAGTCCTCGTGCAGGGACTTGC
>CAZVFN010000015.1:0-32207 GCA_964626335.1 uncultured Ectothiorhodospiraceae bacterium | reverse complement strand
TCGAGGCACTCGAGCGCCGGGCGGCCGAGCCGGCCGCCGGCCAGCCCCAGCTCGGCCTGTTCGACCCGCCGCCGGCGACGCCGACGGCGACGTCCGAGGCCGAGGCCGAGGCCGAGGCCGAGGCGCCGGAACCCGTGACCGCCCCGGATCCGGTGCATGCCGAGCTGGCGTCGATCGACCCCGATGCGACCTCGCCGCGCGCGGCCCTGGAAGCGCTCTATCGCCTGCGCGCGCTGCTGCCGCCCGACGACGATCACTGACGCGCGGCGGGGCCCCGCCGGCGCCGCGACGCGCGAGTGACGCACCCGGGACCCCGTGCTACCTTCGCCCGAATGTACCGCTTCCGCTCCATCGGCCTGATCGCCAAGACCGACAATGACGGCCAGGTCCGCGAAACACTCGGCGTCATCCATCGCTTGCTCGTCGAGCGCGGACTCGAGATCAGCCTCGACCGTTCGACCGACGAGTTCCTCGGGATCGACGACACGGTCCCCCGGCGGGAGATCGCCGCGCACTGCGATCTCGCGATCGTCGTCGGCGGTGACGGCACGCTGCTGACCGCCGCGCGCTCCCTGGCCGCCTCCGGGGTGCCCATCGTCGGGGTGAACCTGGGGCGCCTGGGGTTCCTGGTGGATGTGTCGCCGGAGACGATGGCCGACCGCCTCGAGGAGATCCTGAGCGGGCAATACACGGAGGAGCAGCGATTCCTGGTCGAGACCGAGATCGTGCGGGACGGCCAGGTGGTGCAGACGGCGGTGGCGCTCAACGACGTCGTCCTGCGGATCAAGAACGTGGTCCGCATGATCGAGTTCGAGACCTGGGTCAACGGCGCCTTCGTCAACATGCAGCGCGCGGACGGGCTCGTGGTCTCGACACCGACCGGCTCGACGGCGTACGCCCTGTCCGGCGGCGGGCCCATCCTGCACCCGTCGCTCGAGGCCATGCTGATCCTGCCGATCTGCCCGCACACGCTGTCGAGCCGCCCGATCGTGGTCGACGCCGACAGCGACATCGAGATCCGCATCCGCGAGAACATCCGCGAGACGGGCCAGGTCGTCAGCGACGGCCAGAACAACATCGACGTCGCCGCCGGCGACCGCGTGCGCATCCGCCGCCGCGCCCGCAAGATCCGCCTGCTGCACCCGGCCGACTACGACTACTTCTCGATCCTGCGCGAAAAGCTCCACTGGGGATAGCCAGTCCATGCCGCCGCACCATCGGGTCGCCCGCGGCGTCGCCGAGGGCGCCAAAGCCGGAGGAACAGGGTTCTGTTAACCCGGCTCGGCGAACGGTAGAAAACCTAATAAAAACGGATTGATATCGGTATCATTTAAAATGATTGTTTAGGTTCTTGCGGCCGGCTCCACGGAGCGTGCGCTCCGCGTTCTGAGCGGCTCTGCGAGATTCCGAATTCTTCGGCCCCGAACCGGCGAACATGCTCAAGCACATCCATATCCGCGACTTCGCCATCATCGACGAGCTCGAGCTCGAGCTCGGTGCCGGGATGACCGCGCTCACGGGCGAGACGGGCGCGGGCAAGTCGATCCTGCTGGATGCGCTCGGCCTGGTGCTCGGCGACCGCGCCGACAGCCAGGCGGTGCGTCCCGGGGCGAACCGCGCGGAGGTCGACGCGGAGTTCGCGCTGCCGCAGGGCGCCGGCCTCGAGGAATGGCTGGCGGAGCACGATCTCGATGCCGACGGCGAGTGCAGCCTGCGCCGCGTCGTCGGGGCCGACGGCCGCTCGCGTGGCTATATCAACGGGCGCAAGGCGCCGCTGGCCCTGCTGCGCGAGCTCGGCGAGCAGCTGGTGGACATCCACGGCCAGCACGAGCACCAGTCGCTGCTGCGCCGCGAGGCCCAGCGGACATTGCTCGACGGCTTCGGCGAGCACGCCGAACAGCTGGCCGCGCTCGCCGAGACCCACCGCCACTGGCACGCGGCGCGATCGCGCCTGGAGCGCCTCGGCAGCGATCCGGGCGATCGGGCGGAGCGCCTCGACCTGCTGCGCTACCAGGTCGACGAGCTGGAACGACTCGAGCTGGCGGAGGGCGAGATCGATTCGCTCGACCAGGAACAGCGGCGCCTCGCCAACGCGGGGCAACTGATCGAGGGCTGCCAGGGGGCGCTGGCGAGGCTCTACGACGACGACACCTCGGCGCATGGCCTGCTCGCCGGCGCCGACGACACGCTCGGCGAGCTTGGGCGCCACGACGATCGACTGGCTCCGGCTGCCGAGATGATCCAGAACGCGCTGATCCAGTGCGACGAGGCCGCGACCGCGCTGCGCGACTACGTCGCCGATGCCGAGCTCGACCCGGAGCGCCTCGCCGCGGTGGAGCAGCGGCTGTCGGCAGTATACGACCTCGCGCGCAAGCACCGGGTCGAACCGGGCGAGCTGCCCGCGGTGCTCGAGCGCCTGCGCACGGAACGCGACGAGCTCGAGCATGCCGACGAGCGCGCCGCCGAGGTCGAGCGCGAGGCGGCCGCGCACGAGCAGGCGTGGCGGCAACAGGCACGGGCGTTGCACGAGGCGCGCCGCGCGGCGGCGGCGCAGCTCGCCGAACAGGTCACCGCGGCGATGCAGGAGCTCGGCATGGCGGGCGGATCGTTCGAGTGCCGGGTCGAGGCCCGTGACGATGCGCGGCCGAACCCCGTCGGGCTCGACAGCGTGGAGTTCCGGGTGACGGCGAACCCGGGCCAGCCGCTGGCGCCGCTGCGGCGGGTGGCGTCGGGGGGCGAGCTGTCACGCATCAGTCTGGCGATCCAGATGATCGGGTCGCGCCGGGCGGGTATCCCGACACAGATCTTCGACGAGGTCGATGCGGGGATCGGGGGCTCGGTCGCCGCGGTGGTCGGCGATCGCCTGCACACCCTGGGCGGGCAGCGGCAGGTCCTGTGCGTCACGCACCTCGCCCAGGTGGCAGCGAGCGCCCACCATCACCTGCAGGTCTCGAAGCAGGCCGAGGCCGACGACACCCGGGCGAAGCTGCGGGCGCTCGCCGATGTCGAACGGGTCGAGGAGATCGCGCGCATGCTCGGCGGCCGCCGGATCACCGACCAGAGCCGCGCCCACGCGCGCGAACTGCTCGGCGGGACCTGAGCGCCGCCGGGAACGGGTACTGGTTTCCGGGGACGGGCTTGGGGACACCGGGCCCGCGGCCGATTGATCGTTCCTCGCAGCGACGCAAGGGCGCGCGGGAGGTGATGGCAAGGCCGTGCGACGGCGTTCCGCCTAACCTGAACGTCGCTTCATAACGCTTCTCTTGCCGCTCTCCCGGTGCGCTCCGCACCGCTGCAAGAGGCGCCCCCCTGTAGCGCTCCCGGACGGCGTCTGGTCGTCCGCGGGCCTAGCCGTTGCCATCGTCCTCTTCCTCGTGGTCGCAGCGCAGGCAGTTGGCATACAGCACGAGGCTGTGCTTCTGCAGGTCGAACTCGCGTTGCTGCGCGATGTTCTCCTGCCGGCGCTCGATGACGTCGTCGACGAACTCCTCGACCTTGCCGCACTGCACGCAGACGATGTGGTCGTGGTGGCGACCGCGCGCGAGCTCGAACACGGCCTGCCCGCCCTCGAAGTGGTGGCGCTGCACGAGCCCGGCGGTCTCGAACTGCGACAGCACGCGATAGACGGTCGCGAGCCCGATCTCGGAACCGGATTCGATCAACCGTCGATACACGTCCTCTGCCGTGAGATGATGGGCCTCGTCGGTTTGCTGGACCTGCTCCAGGATCTCCAGCACCTTGACTCGGGGCAGCGTCACTTTCAGACCGGCTTTCCTGAGCTTTTCGTTTTCCAAGGGAACGCCCCGCTGCGCGACCGCTGCGCGCGATATGATTTAGACTTATTCTAACCGATGGAACCGGCTTTGACGATCCTGCGCCCCCGTTTCGTGGCCGCCTTCTGCGCCGCCCTGCTCGGCGCCGGCTGTGCGGCCATGGTCCCCGACGCCGAACGCATCCAGGTCCAGCAGGGCAACCTGCTCTCGCCCGGGGACATCGCGCAACTCGAGACGGGGCTCACCCGCTCGCAGGTCCGCGAGCGCGTGGGCGCGCCCATCCTGGCGCCGACCTACCGCCCGGACCGCTGGGACTACGTCTACTACCGGAGCGAGGCCGGCCGCGAGCCCGACGCCCGCCAGCGCCTGACGCTGCACTTCGACGAGCGCGACCGCGTGAGCCGGATCGAGAACCGCTACGACGTGCCCGAGGATCCGCTCGCAGGGCAGGACACGGAGGTGGTCCCCAAGGTCGACACGGGTGGCAAGCTGCCGGTGCGCGACGACGATCGGGGCGGCCCCCGGGGACCGCAGTAGCGCTTCAGCGACCGGCGCGCCGGCGGCGCGCCTCCTTGGGATCGACCTGCAGCGGGCGGTAGATCTCGACCCGGTCACCGGACCGCAGCACCGTGGTGTGTGCACAGGGCTCGCCGAAGACCCCCAGGCGCAGATCGTCGCGGTCGATCTCGGGGCATGCGTCGAGGATGCCGGAGCGCGCCACGGCCTCGTGCGCGGTGGCGCCCGGCTCCAGCTCGAGCGCGATCAGCCGCTGCCGATCCGGGCGCGCATACGCGACTTCGACGCGCACGCTCAGCCCAGGTAGAGCGCGTTCGCGCGGCGTACGAACGAATCGACCATGGTCTGCGCGATCTGGTTGAACACGGGCCCGATCACAACGCTGAGCACTCGCCCCGCGAACTCGTAATCGAGATCCAGCGACACCACGCAACCACCCTGCCCGTCCGACTCGAACGCCCAGTCGCCTTCGAGGCGGCTGAACGGCCCATCCTCCAGGCGCACGCGGATGTGGCGCCCCGGCTCGAGCTCGTTGCGGGTGGTGAACGAGCGGTGCAGTGCCCCCTTCGCCATCTCGATGCGCGCCCGCATCCCGTCGTCCCATCTCGCCAGCACGCGCGCGCTGCGGCACCAGGGCAGGAAACGCGGATACGACTCGACGTCGTTGACGAGGTCGAACATCTGCCGGGGCGAGTGCGGCACGGTCGCGGTACGCTTGATTCGGGGCACGGCGAATCCGGGGCGGTGGGTGGCTGCAACCGGCCGGCGGCCGTGGCAGAGGCGCGATTGTCGCCAATGGCGTCGGCCTACTCAAGGCGGCCCGGCGCGCGGGATGCCGACCGCGCTCCCCGACGACTGGACGCGTGCCGTATACTGGCGCGGTGAGCAAGCCCAGCAAAAAAGGCAAGACCGCCGGCAACCTCATCGCGGTCAATCGGCGCGCCCGTCACGACTTCTTCATCGAGGATCGCCTCGAGGCGGGTCTCGAGCTGCATGGCTGGGAGGTCCGCAGCCTGCGCGTCGGCCGCGCCCAGATCGCCGAGGCCTATGTCGTGCTGAAGAAGGGCGAGTGCTGGCTGCTGGGGGCGCACATCCCGCCGCTGCCGTCGGCATCGACGCATATCGTCACCGATCCCACGCGCACCCGCCGCCTGCTGCTGCACCGCCACGAGATCGACCGCCTGGTGGGGGCCACCGAGCGCCGCGGCTACACGCTCGTCGCGCTGCAGCTCTACTGGAAACGCGGCCGCGCGAAGCTCGAGATCGGCCTGGCCAAGGGCAAGCGCAAGCACGACAAGCGCCAGGACGAGAAGGCAAAGGACTGGGAGCGCGAGCGTCAGCGCCTGATGCGCCACGCCGTGTGACACCGGGGGCCGCGCTGCGGTGTCACTCGCCGCCCGCGACGTCCGCCCGCCAGAGGCAGCCGTCGCTGGCATCGGCGATCTCGCCGAGGCGGGCCTCGTGCGCGGCCGCCTCGGCCTCGCCCGCCCGCACCACCGGCACGCTGCCGCTGCGGTACGCGCGCCCGCGCTCGCGACCGCCGGACGCCACCGAGCGCTCGGCGGCGTCGAGGCCGAGGGCCGTCTGCCCGCCGGTCATGATCCGGTAGACGTCGGCCAGCAGCTCCGCGTCGAGCAGCGCCCCGTGCAGTTCGCGCCCGGCGTTGTCGATCTCGTAACGCTTGCACAGGGCGTCGAGGCTGTTGCGCTGGCCCGGGTGGCGCTCGCGCGCCATGGCCAGCGTGTCGATGACGCGCGCGCAGTGATCCCCCACACCGCCCCACTCCGCGCCGAGACGCTCGAACTCGGCATCGAGGAAGGCAACATCGAACGGCGCGTTGTGGATGATGAGCTCGGCACCGCGCAGGAACTCCAGCAGCGGAGCCGCGATGTCGCCGTAGAGGGGCTTGTCCGCCAGGTGATCGTTGGCGATGCCGTGGACCTCGACGGCCCCGTCCTCGATCTCGCGCTCGGGGTTGATGTAATGATGGAAGCGGTTGCCCGTATGCTGGCGATCGAGCAGCTCGACGCAACCGATCTCGATGATGCGATGGCCCTGCTGGGGCTCTAGGCCCGTGGTCTCGGTATCGAGGATGACCTGGCGCATCACGCATTCCCCCCGCGCTCGTCGATTGCAAGATTGGCGAGCTCGTCGGCGCGCTCGTTGCCGTCATGGCCGGTGTGGCCGCGTACCCAGGACCAGCTGACGTCGTGGCACGCGAGCGCGCGGTCGAGGCGCTCCCAGAGATCGCGGTTGGCCACCGGCTTGCGGTCCGCGGTACGCCAGCCGCGGCGCTTCCAGTTGGACATCCACTCGGTCACCCCCTTCATCACGTACTGCGAGTCGGTGACGACCGCGACGGCGCACGGGCGCTTGAGCGCCTCCAGGGCACTGATCACGGCGGTCAGCTCCATGCGGTTGTTCGTCGTCTCCGCTTCGTAGCCGTAGAGCTCGCGCCGATGCTCGCCCTGCTCGAGGACGCTGCCCCAGCCACCCGGTCCCGGGTTGCCCCGGCAGGCGCCGTCGGTGTGGATCAGCACGCGGCGCGTCATGGTCGCCGCTCGACACACCGAGTCGGGCGCACGGCACCGCCGACCACCGGCGCCTTGACGCGCAGCCGTGATGCCGGCGCCGGCGTGAACGGGATCGAGTGCTTCTGCCCGACCATGACCTGGATGCCGCCCTGCGCGGGCAGCCACGGCTGCAGCCGCTCGAGGGCGGCGCACCAGCGCCGCATGCGGGCACTGCGCACCGGTGGCGCGAAGCCCAGGGTCTCGCGCCGCTGGACGCGCCAACCGAGCAGATCGAACCAGTCGGCGACCCGTGACGGGCTGTAGAAACAACCGGACCACGGCGGGGCATCGCGGCGCAGGACCCGGCGCAGTCCGAACAGGCTCCACGGGTTGAACGCCACCACGACCACGCGCCCGTCGAGGGCCAGCACGCGATCCACCTCGCGCAGCAGCGCGTGCGGGTCGTCGCTGAACTCGAGCGCATGGCACAACAGCGCCAGATCCACGGATCCGGAGGCCAGTGGCAGTGCCCACGGGCGCGTGCGCAGGCTGTCCGCGCCATCGCCGGTGACGTGAATGCGATGGATCAGCGCCCGCCCCGACAGCAGATCGACCCCGTGCCGCGTCCCCCCGAGCTGGAGGCTGTGCAGGGCATAGCGATCGCGCAGCAGGAACTCCAGGCGAGCGGCGATCCGAGTGTGCAGTGCGCGCCCCTGCGGGGATGCGTACCACGCCCGCAGTCCGCCCACCGCGGGCGTCCAGTCGATCGGCGGGCTGCGCTCGAAACGCTGCATGCACGGGCTCCTCGGGGCCGTGTCCGGGCGCATTATAGCGGCGTCCGGACGGCGCTTGCACGGCGATTACCGCGCAAACCGGGCAGCGAACCGCGCCCCCGGGATCCGCTCGCGCGCGCCGGTCATGCGCTGCCGTGCCCGGCGCACCGCGGCCACGGGGTCGTTCGGGACACGCGTCCCGCGCGGGCACGCAGGTTGCCTTCTCCCGGGGCAGTCGGTAGTTTCAATCCAGCAGACGCTCCTTCACCGACCGACCGGCTGGCGACACCATGGCCGCTACCGTGACCGCACGCGAGCTCGCGCAGTTCTCGCCGCTCGACGCGTTGAGCCCGGAGAACCTCAAGGAGATCGCCCGGAAGGCACGCTGCGTCAACGTCGCGGCCGGGCGTTACCTGTTCCGCGACGGCGAGCGCAGCAGCGCGCAGCTCTTCCTGCTCGAGGGACGGATCGAGCTGTACGGCGCCGCGGGCGTCGAGCAGACCGTCGAGGGCGGTACGCCCTCGGCCCGCAGCGCGGTCGAGTCGATCGCCCCCCGCGCCCGCGCGGCACGCGCCAGGTCGGACGCCGTCGCGGTTGCGGTCGATCGCGATCTGCTCGACCTGATGCTCACCTGGGACCAGACGGGCAGCTACCGCGTCGAGGAACTCTCCGATGGCGGCGGCGACCCGGGTGAAGCGGACTGGATGACCCGCCTGCTGCAGACCGAATGCTTTCGCCGCATCCCGCCGGCCAATATCCAGGCGATCTTCATGCGCATGGAGCCGGTCGGATTCAGGGCCGGCGACGTCGTGATCCGCCAGGGCGATGGCGGCGACTACTTCTACATCATCCGCGACGGTCGCTGCCTGGTGACGCGCCGGACCCGCTCCAGGCCGGACGGCATCCGCCTGGCCGAGCTCGGGCCGGGCGAGAGCTTCGGCGAGGAAGCCCTGATCTCCGACAAGGCCCGCAACGCGAGCGTCACCATGCTCTCGCGCGGCACCCTCATGCGCATGTCCAAGAGCGACTTCAATGCGCTGCTGAACGATCCGCTGCTCGAATGGGTCGACCTCGAGGCCGCCGACACGCTGGACGCGGACTGGATCGACGTGCGCCTGCCGGCCGAGTTCGAGAGCGGGCACATCGACGGTGCGACCAACACGCCGCTGTTCGTGCTTCGCATGAAGGCGCAGAAGATGGATCCGCGGCGCACGTATCTGATCTATTGCGACACCGGGCGCCGGAGCGCCGCGGCCTCCTTCATCCTGAGCGAGCGGGGATTCGACGTACGCGTCTTGCGCGGCGGTCTCGAGCATGTACCGGGCGAGCGGATCGTGCGCGACGCGAGCGCCTGATCCCGGGCGCGGCTCACTCGCCGCTGCGCGGCGTCGGCCACCGGGTTTCGATCGTCTCGACCTGCTCCGGCGCCAGGTGGCGTCGGGCGTAGGTCTCGAGCACCCCCTCGTTCACGAAGACCTCGAACAGATCGGGATCGATGTGGCCCTCGTCGCGCATCGCGCGCATGATCCCGAGACACTCCGACAGCGGCTTGGCCCGTTTGTAGGGGCGGTCCCCCGCGCTCAGGGCCTCGAACACGTCGGCGATCGCCATCGCCCGGGCGGGGATCGACATCTGCTCGCGCGTGAGACCATGCGGATAGCCGCCGCCATCGACGCGTTCGTGGTGGCCGCCCGCGAACTCCGTGACATTCTGCAGGTGTCGCGGGAACGGCAACTGTTCCAGCATGTTGATCGTTGCCACGACGTGGTTCTGGATGATTTCGCGCTCCGCGTCATTCAACGTGCCCCGGGCGACGCCCAGATTGGCGACCTCGTCGGTGCTCAGCAGTGGCTGCGCGGCACCGGCGGCGTCGCTCCAGGAACGCGCGGCGATGGCATCGATGCGCGCGTGTTCGTGCGCATCGATCGATTCGCCGCCCGCGTTGACGCTGCGCAGGAAGTCGAGGTCCGCGGCGAGTTCGGCGAGGCGTGCATCGCGTTCGCGCTCCGCGCTGACCGCCTCATCCTCGCGCCCCGCCGCGCGGGCCGCGGCGGCGCGTACCCCGGTGTCCGCGCGTACCTCCTGGCGCAGCGCCGCGAACCGGGTCGCGACCTCCTCGATCCGGTCGTGAACCGTCTGCAGCTTGGTCTGCTTGTCCATGACATGCTCGGGGGTCGTGATCTTGCCGCAGTCATGCAGCCAGGCCGCCACGTAGAGCGCGTAGCGGTCGTCGGAACCCAGCTGGAAGTCCGCGAGCGGCCCCTGGTCGGTCGCGTCGGCAGCATCCGCGAGCATCATGGTCAGCTCCGGCACGCGGCGACAATGAGCGCCCGTATACGGGGACTTCTCGTCGATGGCCTGCGCGATCAGGCGGATGAAGGCTTCGAACAGCGCCCGCTGCTGATCGATCAGGCGCTTGTTGCTCAGCGCGATCGCGGCCTGCGAGGCGAGCGACTCCACCAGGCGTTCGTCCGCCGGATCGAAAGCGACCGTGACCCCGTCGTGCGTTGCGTTGATCAACTGCAGCACGCCGATGATGCGGCCGTCATGATCGCTCATCGGCACGGTCAGCAGCGAGCGCGTGCGGTAGCCGGTGTATCGGTCGAACGCGCGTGTGCCGCTGAAGTCATAGTCCGTCGCGGCGTACGCGTCCTCGATGCGAACGGTGCGGCGTTGCAGGACGCAGCGGGTGACGACCATGCTGAGATCGGGTTCGCCGTCGACGTACAGTGGAAGCGGGGCAAACGGGACCGGCTCGCCCGAGCGCCCTCCCAGGTCGAATCCGAGCGATTCGCTGCGAATGATCTCGAAGGCGACGGTGTCGTCTTCGCCCACCAGGTAGAGCGTGCCGCCGTCCGCGCCGGTCAGTTCGCGCGCACTGTCGAGGATGAGCTCGAGCAGGCGATCGGGGTCGTCTTCCGACGACAGCGCGACGCCGATCTCGTGGAGGCGCTCGATGCGACGCAGGAGATCGCGAGTTGCTTCGTCATCGTTCAAGGGCCGCTCCCCGCGATGGGCCCAGCCGAGGCATGACCATAGCACAGGCCCCGCGGCGGAGCGCCCCTTCCGCGGACCGTCACTTGTAGTATGATCGGCGCCACTCACGGCCGCGGAGGACACGGATGAGAGGCGGTTTCTGGCGATCGGACTGGTTCCTGGGCGTGGTGATCAGCCTCGTGTTCCTGGGGGCTTCGGGAACCGCGCTGCTCCAGGGGCTGGAACGCACCTTCTACGACTGGGGTGTCAAGGCCGCGCAGGCCGCGCCGAGCGACCGCATCGCCGTCATCGCGATCGACGACCAGAGCATCGCGAACCAGGGCCGCTGGCCCTGGCCGCGCGACCGCCACGCGCGCATGATCGAGCGCCTCGCCCAGGGCGGGGCGGCTGCGATCGGCTACACCGTGTTCTTCCTCGAGCCCCAGGTGGATCCCGGCCTGCGGCACATCCGCGACCTGCTCGACTATTACGAGGCGCGTGATATCGGGCGCATCCCCGAACTGATCGAGCGGTCCGGATTCGCCGGCGATGTCGACCAGCGCCTGCAGGGCCTCCATGACCGGCTGGCACAGGCCGCCACCGAGCTCGACACGGACCGCGCGCTCGCCGATGCCCTCGCCAGCGCGAACAACGTGGTGCTCGGCATGCCGTTCCGCCTCGGCCGGCCGATGGGCAAGCCGGACGAGCAACTGCCCGGATTCGTGCGCAGCAACCGCCTCGGCAACATCTCCTCCGGGCGCGGCGGAGCCCCTCGCTTCGTCGGCCTCCCGGCGCAGAAAGCGCTGCCGCCGATCGAGCGCCTCGGTTCCGCCGCCAGCGCAGTCGGCCATCTCAACTTCAATCCCGACATCGATGGTGCCGTGCGCGCGCAGCCGCTGGTGGTCGACTACTTCGGCGACTACTATCCGGCACTCGCCCTCATGGTGGCCGCGCGCGGGTTGAACCTCGGCGTGGGGGATATCACGGTACGCCCGGGCCAGGGCGTTCGCGTCGGCGGTCTCGACATCACCACCGACCCCTCGCTGCAAATGAACATGTTCTTCTACGACGAGCGCGGCGGCGGGCGTCCCTTCCCGGTCGATTCTTTCCACGACGTGGTCACCGGCAACATCCCGGCCGAGAAGTACAAGGACAAGATCGTGCTCGTCGGGGCGACGGCCACCGGCGTGGGCGACGCGCAGGTTACGCCGGCGAGCGCGAACACCGCTCCGGTGATCACCCTCGCCCACGCGGTCTCGAGCATCCTCGAACAGGATTTCTTCATCCAGCCGGATTGGGCCCAGTGGGGCCGCCTGGGGGCGTTCGCGCTGATCGCGCTGTATCTGATCGTGCTCGTCCCCCTCCTCAAGGGCGGCATGGCGGCGGCCCTCGGGGTGGTCCTGGTCGCCGCCGCGGGCGCCACCGAGTTCGCCCTGCTCGTCAGCGAGCAGCTCTGGGTGCCGTTGGCCTCGCCCGCGGCGCTGCTCGTCGTCGGCTACATCCTGTTGATGACCAAGCGCTTCCTCGCGACCGAGCGCGGCAAGATGGCCTCGGATGCCGAGTCGGCCGAGAGCAACCGCATGCTCGGCCTGTCGTTCCAGAGCCAGGGCCAGCTGGACACCGCCTTCGAGAAATACCGCAAGTGCCCGCTCGACGACTCCATGATGGAGGTACTGTACAACCTGGCCCTCGACTACGAGCGCAAGCGCCAGTTCAACAAGGCGGCCAACGTGTACGACTACATGGCGCGCCACGACGACGACTTTCGCGACGTCGCCACGCGGCGCAAGCGAGCCAAGAAAATGGAGGACACGGTCGTGCTTGGCGGGGCGGGCAGCTCGAGTGACGGCACGATGGTGCTCGACGGCGGCGACGTCGAGAAGCCGAAGCTCGGCCGCTATGACGTCGAGAAGGAGATCGGCAAGGGCGCCATGGGCACCGTCTACCAGGGCCGGGATCCAAAGATCAATCGCGTCGTGGCCATCAAGACGCTGGCGCTTTCGCAGGAGTTCGAGGAGGACGAGCTCGAGGACGTCAAGCAGCGTTTCTTCCGCGAGGCCGAGACCGCGGGCCGCCTGAACCACCCGAACATCGTGACCATCTACGATGCGGGCGAAGAGCACGACCTCGCCTACATCTCCATGGAGTACCTCAAGGGCAAGGACCTCACGCCCTACACCAAGAGCGAGAACCTGCTGGCGCTCGAGCGCGTGCTGCACATGGTCGCGGACTCGGCCGAGGCGCTGGCGTACGCCCACGAGCACAACGTGGTCCACCGCGACGTCAAGCCCGGCAACATCATGTACGACGCCGATACGCAGACGTTGAAGATCACCGACTTCGGCATCGCCCGCATTACCGATTCCAGCCGCACCAAGACGGGCATGGTGCTCGGGACGCCGTCCTACATGTCGCCCGAGCAGCTCGCAGGCAAAAAGGTCGACGGGCGCTCGGACCTGTTTTCGCTCGGCGTGATGCTCTACCAGATGGTGACCGGCAAGCTGCCGTTCAGCGCCGACAGCATGGCCACGCTGATGTACAAGATCGCGAACGAGGCGCATCAACCGGTGCACGAGCTCGAGCCCGACCTGCCCCGCTGTGTCGCCGACGTGATCGATCGCGCGATGCAGAAGGACCCCGAGGCGCGCTACCCGGACGGCCGCGAGATGGCCGCCGACCTGCGTCGCTGTGCCGAACAGCTGGATCGGGGATGATCGGCGTGGCCGCCCGCCGCAGCGATCTGAGCAGTGTCGTGGCCCTGGCGGCCCGGTCCGACGCCGGGCGCCGGCGATCGCACAACGAGGATCGCGTGGGCACGGAAGCGAGCCGGGGCATCGCGGTGCTCGCCGACGGCATGGGCGGCCACAAGGGGGGCGAGGTCGCCAGCGGGCTGGCGGTGGAGACCATCATCCAGGGCTGCGCGGAGCGCCTGGACGGTGTCGGCCACGACAACGACGACGCGGCGTATGCGCCGGAGAGCGTGCTCACCCGTGAACTGATCGAGCACGCGAACACCATCGTCCACGAGACCGCGCGCACACAGCCGCAGTACGAGGGCATGGGCACGACCGTTGTCGTGCTGCTGCTCTACGACGACCGCCTGTCCATCGGCCATGTCGGCGATTCCCGCGCCTACCGATTGCGCGGCGACACCCTCGAGCAATTGACCCGTGACCACACGCTCATGCAGGAACTGATCGAGCGCGGCTTCTATACGCCGGAAGAGGCCAGGGCGTCGCTCAACCGCAACATCGTCACGCGGGCCCTTGGCATCGAGGACTCCGTCACGGTCGATCTGCAGGAGGAGATCGCCCTGCCGGGCGATGTCTACCTCCTCTGCTCGGACGGTCTCAACGACATGGTGGACGACGACACGATCCGCTTAACGCTCACCGAGTTTGGTGATAATCTCGGCGGCGCGGCGGACCGGCTCATCGAGGTGGCGAACGCGAACGGCGGCCACGACAACGTGTCGGTGGTGCTGGCGCGCGTCCTCAAGCCGTTCCCCAGCCGCCGGAGCTGGTTCAGGCGGTTTGTCGACTGGTTTCAATAGGGAGTCGACGCGGCCCGGGAGCTGCCCTTGGCGGGCAGGGCTCGGGCCGACGCCACGTCCCGGGGCGCATCGATCATGGCCATGCTGACACTGGCGTTCAACGAGCAGCTCGTCTCCGAGTTCGAACTGGACAAGGAGCAGACGACGATCGGGCGCAAGGGGGACAACGACATCCAGATCGACAATCTGGCTGTCAGCGGTCATCACGCGCGCATTCTCACCATCCTCAACGACTCGTTCCTCGAGGATCGCAACAGCACCAACGGCACCTACGTCAACGGCTCGCTGGTCAAGAAGCATGCCCTGCAGAACGGTGACGTGATCGCGATCGGCAAGCACACGCTGACCTACTCGAACCAGGCGGCCACACAGGGGGGCGGCGACGACTTCGAGCGCACCATGATCATCCGCCCCGACGCGAAGGGGATGCCGGAAAAGGAAGGCAGCGCGTCCATGGATCGATCGGTCGAGGCGCTCGGCCAGGAGATCGCCGCGGAAGCCGACAAGACGCCCGAAGAGAACGCCGGGCGGGCATTCGTGCGGGTGATCAGCGGCGCCAACGCCGGCAAGGAGCTGACGCTGACCAAGGCACTCACGACGCTGGGCAAGCCCGGGGTCCAGGTCGCGGCGATCACGCGCCGCCCCAAGGGCTATTTCCTCATCGAGATCGAGGCCAAGGACGGCGGCCATCCCACCGTCGACGGCCGCTCCGTCGGCAGCGACGGCGTCAAACTCGGCAACGAATCGGTGATCGAGGTGGCCGGCGTGAAGATGGAATTCCTGCTCGCCTGAGCACGGGCCCGCCGCGTGTCCCTCTTCCGTGCGACTAGTGGAGCGGGCTTGGTGAATGGACGGCGATGACCGCAGCGCGCTCGCACGCCCGGCTGCTGGTCGCCGCGACGCTCCCGGTGGTCTCCCTCGGAGCGGCCCTCGGGGGCTGGTGGCTCGCCGCGGGGCGGCCCGCGGGCCCCGGTGCCCACCTCGCCCTGAGCGCGGCAGCAATCGGCCTCGCCGTCGTCCTGGCGCAGCGCGTGGACCATCGCCACCGGCCGCCCTTCGAATCTGAGACCGCCGGCGACGGGCCGCCGTTGCACGACTCCGACGACGCGGTCCGCCGCGCCGGGGGGCGCGACGCGGTGGCCCGCGAGCTCTTCGCCATGCTGCAGCGCCATCTGCCGGAAGCGCTCGAGGACCTGGCCGCCGCCCGCGCGGCGGCCGATCCATCGCGACTGCGCGGCACCGCCCACCGCCTCAAGGGGGCGGCTGCCTACTGCGGGGTACCGCGCCTGCGCGCCGACCTCGAGCGCCTCGAGGCGGCCGTCGACGCCGAAGCCGACACGGATGCGGCCCTCGATCGACTACTGGCGACCATCGAGGCGCTGCGGACATTGGAACCGGCCCCGCCCGAGTTGCCTGCGTCGCCGGGGCGCAACGGCTGATGCGCCCGGGGGCCGCCGCGCCCGGCCCGCCGGCGGCGGGCTGCGACCATGGATGCGCACCGCGTTCCCGCGTCGGGCCGGATCCGGGACTCGAGGGAGCAGCGGGTCCGGCCGCGGGGCGGGAACGGGTCCGGGCAACCGGTATCGACAGCCGGTGTCGCGCGGCGGCCGCGTCCAGGCCGCTGCAGCCCGCGCTCGCCACGCCCCGATGGTTCGAACAGCGGGGCTACTGCGCGTCATCGGCACCGGTTGCGGCCGTGCGTGCCCCGCGCATCATGGCCTTCATTGCATGCACGGCCGCGGGCATGCCCACGCTGAGCGCACGGCCGACGATCGCGTGGCCGATGTTGAGTTCGCGCACCTGCGGCAGCGCCGCGATCGCGCCCACGTTGTGGTAATGCAGCCCGTGGCCGGCATGCACGAGTAGCCCGGCGCCATGGGCAAGCTCGGCGGCCCGCGCCACGACGGCGAGCGCCCGGGAGCGCTGCGCATCGCCGCCCGCATCGGCATAGCGCCCGGTATGGATCTCGACCGCGTGCGCCCCGCAGGCGGCGGCGGCCTCGATCTGTCGCGGCTCCGGATCGACGAACAGCGCCACCTGGATCCCCGCATCCGCCAGGCGTGCGCACGTGGCGGCCAGCGAAGAATCGGCGCCGGCGACATCGAGCCCGCCCTCGGTGGTGAGCTCGGCGCGGCGCTCCGGGACCAGGCAGCAATCATCCGGCCCGACGCGCTCGGCGATCGCGACCATCTCCTCGGTCGCCGCCATCTCCAGGTTCAGCCGCACGATGACATGCGCGCGCACGTGCTCGACGTCGCGATCCTGGATGTGTCGCCGGTCCTCGCGCAGATGCATCGTGATGCCATCGGCGCCCGCTTCCGCGGCCTGGAAAGCCGCGTGCAGGGGATCCGGGTACGATGTGCCACGCGCCTGGCGCACGGTGGCGACGTGATCGATATTCACGCCGAGTCGGATCGGTTCGGTCACGGTCGTGCTCTCCGGTGGTGACCCCGACGAGACCGGTCCGCGCGCGGCGGCGGCCCGAGCCGCGGGAGACAGGGATTCACTCGACGCACACTAGCAGCCCCCGATCCGTGCGGGCCAGCGCCCGCGCGCCCGGCCCGCAACACGTAGTGGCCCCCTGGCCTTTCTGCTATCGTCGAGCCAAAGCGATAACAATCAGCGACCGGGCGCTCCGAAGCCTCCGGGGCCGACCACCGACCTCCGGCCCGCGGTGACAACGCCTCGCCGTGGGGCCGCCACTGCCTCAAGGCCGAGTGCACCGCCGTCCAATCGATCCGGCAGCCGCGCGCAACAGCGGGAATCGCCACTGACGTGTCACCGCAACGCATCATCCGTCTTGTCATCAGCATCGTGCTGATCCTGCCGCTGCTGCTGCATGCGACGGGGTTGTTCCCCTTCGGCTTCCTCAAGCAGCTCGAGAACATCGCCTACGACACGCGGCTCCAGCTCACGCTGCCGGACACGGTCGACGAGCGCATCGCGGTGGTCGCGATCGACGAGACCAGCCTGAACGAGATCGGACGCTGG
This sequence comes from uncultured Ectothiorhodospiraceae bacterium, assembly GCA_964626335.1. GTDB lineage: Bacteria > Pseudomonadota > Gammaproteobacteria > XJ16 > Halofilaceae > Halofilum. Next base: position 15,112 of record CAZVFN010000015.1, on the reverse strand, counting down.
CCCTGGTCGCGCGACATCCTCGGGCGCATGGTCGATCGACTCTACCAGGACTACGATGTTCGCGCCCTCGGCTTCGATGTCGTGTTCGCGGAGCGCGACGAGAGCTCGGGCCTGCGCGTGCTTCGCGACCTCGCCCGTGGTCGCCTGTCGGACAATCCCGAGTTCCAGCGCGCGTATCGCGAGCTCGCCCCCGAGCTCGACCGTGATCGTGCGTTCGCCGACGCCATGAAGGGGCGCAACGTCGTCCTCGGGTTCTTCTTCCGCAACCAGGTGGACACCGAGACCGAGGCCACGGTCGGCAAGCTGCCCTCGCCCCTGGGCGGCGCAAGCGACGAAACGGTCGAGTCCCTGCCGCTGGTCAAGCCCGAGGGCTACGGCTCGAACCTGCCCCTGCTGCAGGATGCCGCGGCCGGGGGCGGTTTCTTCGACAACCCGCTGGTCGGGCGCGACGGCGTGTTCCGCCGTGTTCCGCTGGTCCAGTCATACGGCGGCGATCTCTACGGGCTGCTCGCGCTGGAGACCGCACGCGCCGCACTCGGTTGGCCCGAGATCGAACTCGAGGTGGCCACCGAGGGCAGCGACTACCAGGCGGTCGAGCGGGTCCGGATGGGCGAACGCACCCTCCCGGTGGACGAGCGCGGGGCGGTCCTCGTGCCCTACCGCGGTCCGCAGAACAGCTTCCCCTACGTATCGGCCAAGGACGTACTCGACGGCTCCGCCGATCCGGAGGTGCTCGAGGACCGGATCGTGCTGGTCGGGGCGACGGCCGCCGGCCTGCTCGACCTGCGCTCGACCCCCGTGCAGAACGTCTATCCCGGCGTGGAGGTCCACGCGAACGTGATCTCCGGGATCCTCGACGGGCGCATCAAGCACCGCCCGGCGTACCTCGTCGGCTACGAGTTCATCCTGCTCGTTCTCATCGGCCTCCTGCTGACTTTCCTCCTGCCGCGGCTGTCGCCGCTGTGGCTGTCGGCGGCGACCCTGGGCACGGCGGCCGCGGTGGTGGCGACGAACATGATCGCGTGGAGCCATGCCGACCTCGTGCTGCCGCTGGCCACGCCGCTGATGCTGATCCTGCTGCTGTTCGTCTTCCACGTGGCGTGGGGCTTCTTCGTCGAGACGCGAGGCAAGCGCCAGTTGGCCAAGCTGTTCGGCCAGTACATCCCGCCGGAACTGGTCGAGGAGATGGACAAGGCACCCGAGGAGGTCTCGCTCGCCGGGGAAAGCCGCGAGATGACCGTCCTGTTCTCGGATGTCCGCGGTTTCACCAGCATCTCGGAGAACCTCGAGCCCGAGGAGCTCACGAGCCTGATGAATGCCTTCCTCACGCCGATGACCCGCGTCATCCATCAGCACCGCGGTACGATCGACAAGTACATGGGCGACGCCATCATGGCCTTCTGGGGCGCGCCCCTGAGCGATGCCGACCACGCACGCCACGCGCTCTTCGCCGCCCGCGATATGCAGCAGACCATGAAGGCCCTGCAACCGGAATTCGAGCGCCAGGGCTGGCCACCCCTGGAGGTCGGCATCGGCCTCAACACCGGCGTCATGAACGTGGGCAACATGGGCTCCGAGTTCCGCATGGCGTACACCGCACTGGGCGACGCCGTGAACCTGGGTTCGCGGCTGGAAGGGCTCACGCGCACCTACGGTGTCGATCTGATCGTCAACGAGACGACCCGCCACGCGGTCCCCGAGTTCGAGTATCGCGAGCTCGACCTGGTGCGGGTCAAGGGCAAGGACCGGCCCGTGCACATCTTCGAACCGGTCGCGCCGGTCGACGAGATCGATCGCGAGACGCGCAAGGTGCTCAAGCGCTATCACGCCGCGCTCGAGCGCTATCGCGAGCGCGACTGGGACGCTGCCGAACGCGAGCTGTTCTCGCTCTCGCGCGACTTCCCGCATGATCAGGTTTACGCGATGTATCTCGACCGGATCATGTACTGCCGCAATCACCCGCCGCCCGACGACTGGGACGGCGTGTTCACCCACGAGACCAAGTAGCGCGGCCACCGCGAGCGTGGCCGCGCGCCGGGGCGGATGCCGCCACGACCCGCGTGCGGCGGACGGGCCGCGCGCAGGCGGGTGACCGACGGGCCCGGACGCCCCCCCCGGCGCGCAGCGTGTGCGGGGCAAGCGAGGCGCGATCACCGGATCGACAGCCCCGGTGGCACTGGCGCCGCGGCGTGGACCGTGCCCGTGGTCGAGTCGAAGACTGCGCAATGGCCACCGGCGTCGCCTTTGTCAGGTTCTACCCCGGTGGACTATGATGCGCTCCTGCCAGCCACACGCGGATGCGACCATGGGATTCCTCGACGGCAAGCGCGCGCTGATCACCGGGGTGGCGAGCAAGCGCTCGATCGCCTGGGGCGTCGCGGAGGCGATGCACGCCCAGGGGGCCGAGCTCGCCTTCACCTACCAGAACGAGCGCCTGGAGTCCCGGGTCCGCGACCTGGCCGCGCGGGTCGACAGTGATTTCCTCATGCCGCTCGACGTCGCCGACGACGACCAGATCGCCGGCGTCGCCCACGGGATCGAGGAGCGCTGGGGCGGGGTCGACATCGTCCTGCACGCAATCGCCCACGCCCCGCGCGACCATCTGGACGGGGATTACCTGGAGAACCTCACGCGCGAGGGCTTCGCGCAGTCGCACGACATCAGCGCGTACAGCATGGCTGCCCTGGGCAAGGCCCTGCGAGCGCTGTTCAGCGACACCGCCGCCATGGTCACCCTCACCTATCTGGGTGCCGAACGCGCCATGCCCAACTACAACGTCATGGGCGTTGCCAAGGCCAGTCTCGAGGCGAATGTGCGCTACATGGCCTATGCGCTGGGCCCGGAAGGCGTGCGCGTCAACGCCGTTTCGGCCGGGCCCATCCGCACCCTGGCCGCTTCCGGCATCGGTGATTTCCGCAAGCTGCTGGAACAGGCCGAGAAGACGGCGCCGTTGCGGCGCAACGTGTCGCTCCAAGAGGTGGGCAACGCGGCGGCATTCCTGTGCTCCGATCTCGCCTCCGGCATCACGGGCGAGATCGTCTACGTCGACGCCGGCGCCAACTTCACGGCGAACGTGACGACCTGAGCCGGTCGCCGCGGCTGCCACCGCGGGATCAACCGCCGCCCTGCCCGCCGCCTTCTTGGCCGGCCTGGTCGCCGACACCATCGCCCTCGAACCGCTGGATGTCGGCCGCCTGCCGCAGCGCGGTCACCCAGGCGCGGAACTCGGCCTGCGAGAGCTGGCGGCGACGGCTCTCACGCGTCTGCCGCACCTGGTCGGAACCGACCTCCGGGATCCGCACGCCGCCCACGACGATCACGCCACGAGCACCGTCGGACAGGTCGGTGGCGGCGTAGCTGTTCCCGCCCTCGGTCGGCGCCGGCTGGTCGAACGCGCTGCGCAACACCGCCTGATCGACGTCGGACGCCGATGAGCCGATCCAACCGTGGCGTTCCAGGACGACCCCGTCCCGTGCCAGGCTGTCGGGGTCCGCGTTTGCCCGCAACTGCTCCAGCGCCCGCTCGGACCACTGCTGCAGCCGCTGCTCCGTGCGCCGTTCCAGCAGCTTGCTGCGCACGCGGTCCTCGACGGCCGTCAACGGGCGCGGGCGCGACTCGCGGTACTCGGTGGCACGGATCACGGCCACACGGCGCTTGCCCAGCTCGATCACGTCGCTGTTGCGACGCTGCTGCAGCACCTTCTTGCTGAACGCGGCCCGGCGCACGGCCTCGTGGCTGCCGATGCCGTCACCCGAGCGCCGCGAGATCCAGTCGCTCGCGCGGATCTCGAGACCGGTCGCATTGGCCACGGCCTCGAGGCCGTCGGGATTCTCGAACGCGGTGTTTTTGAGCACCTCGACCCGCTCGTAGAAGCGGTTTTCCGCACGCCGCGTGCGCAGCTCCTGCTCGATCTGGTCGCGCACGGCCGGGAACGGTTTCTGCTCGCGTTCGCGGATCTTCTTCAACTTCACCAGGTGGAACCCGTAGCGCGTGCGGACAGGCTCGCTGACGGCCCCAGCCCGGGGCAGCTCGAACAGCGTCTTCTCGAACGCTTCGACCATCATGCCGCGGGTGACGAACCCGAGATCGCCCCCCTGTTTCGCGGACCCCGAATCATCCGAGTACTCGCGCGCCAGCTCGGCGAACTCGGTCCCCTGCTCGAGGACGCGCTGCCGCAGTTCCCGGGCCCGTTGCCGCGCTGCCGCGACGGCCGCTTCGTCGGCGTCTTCCGGGACCTCGATAAGGATGTGCGCCGCCCTGCGCGCGGCCGCCTCGCGATAGCGCTCACCGGCGGCCTCGTACTCGCGGCGCAATGCCTCCTCGGATACCTCGACCTGCTGCCGCAGACCCTCCAGATCCAGCTCGATATACGCCAGCCTGACTTGTTCCGGCGCACGGAACTGGTCCTTGTTGGCCTCGTAGTACTGCCGGATGGCCGCGTCGTCGAGCTCCACCTGCGCGCGGGCCGCGTCGCGCGGATGCCGGAGCACCCGAACGTGGCGCTCCTGTCCGGACAGGCGGGCGAGCCGGCGGGCCTCCGACCGCAGCACGAACGCGCTTGCGGCGACGCCCTGCTGCAGCTGCTGCACCTGCACCGACTGGCCGACGCGGGTCTCGTACTGGGCGGGCGTCATGCCCGAACGCTGCAGTACCTGGCGGTAACGCTCGCGGTTGAATCCTCCGTCCTGCTGGAAGGCATCCGTGGCGCGGACCTCGTCGGCGATCGCCTCGGGCGTCGCCCGCATGCCCGCTTGCGCCGCCGCATGTTCGAGCACGCGCGTGCGGATCATACGATCGATCACCTGCCGGCGCAGCATCTGATCGGAGAAGGCGTCGGGGAGTTCCCCGTTGAAGCGTTCGCTGAGCGCGCGGCGCTGCTGGGCGACCTGGCGCTCGACCACGCGCTCCGGGATTTCCTCGCCATTGACCTCGACGGCGGCGGAGCTGCTTCCACCCCCGACGTAGGCCTGGATGCCCCAGAGCGCGAACGGCACCGAGATGACCGCGACGATGGTGTAGCCGAGCCACCGTGATCCGCGGATGCGATCCTTGAACGACTGAAGCATGGGCGATGATCGACCGAGTCGGGTCCCCGTGGCAATGACCGGAATCGAATCGGGGCGCCCGAGGGCGCCCCGATCGCGGTTCGACGAAATGGCGGAGCGGACGGGACTCGAACCCGCGACCCCCGGCGTGACAGGCCGGTACTCTAACCGACTGAGCTACCGCTCCGGAACCTGGTGGGTGCTGAGGGACTTGAACCCCCGACATTCGCCTTGTAAGGGCGACGCTCTCCCAGCTGAGCTAAGCACCCGGCGCGCCCAGCACGCTAGTTTACTGTATCCTTCAGCGCCTTGCCAGCCTTGAAGCTGGGTACGCGCGAGGCACTGATGTTGATCGTCGCCCCCGTGCGCGGGTTGCGACCCTGGCGGGCTTCGCGCTTGCGCGTGAGGAATGTCCCGAATCCGACCAACGACACCTGATTCCCCTCCTTGAGCGTGTCGCCGATGACGTTGACCATCGCGTCCACCGCCCTCTGGGCCGTCGATTTCGGAATATCCGCTTGCTCGGCGACCGCTTCAACGAATTCAGACTTGTTCATGGATCATCCCTCAGCTGTGTTCTTGATTACCGGAGGCAGAGAAGAGGCCTGGCTGCTTCTCCCGTCTGGAGCGTCCGGACGCTCGCTCCCGAGATTGAGGCGCGGCACCCCGATACCCCGGTGACGAACTGCAGTGGCGCCCGAATGTTGACGCCTGCATCGCTCAACGCTTGCGGGCCGCGGAGCGGATCAGTGCGGGTTCAGCAAGCCCGTTTTCCGGGTGTCAAACCGCACTGCACCCTTGGGTACAACCCGACGCGCGGCCGAGTATACTCCACGTGCCGACCCGAGCAAACCGCGGTCAGTGGTGACGCAACGGCCCTGTCGGATCGCCCTCGTCGCCCTCCTCGCGGGGACTCACGGCAGGCATGCTCGCGGCCTCGCGCTCGGCCTGCGCCAGTTCCTCCTCGGTCAGCGGCGTGGGCATGCGTTGCAGCACGATCTCCAGTGCCTCGTCGATCCAGCGCACCGGCCGGATATCCAGGCCTTCCCGAATATTCTCGGGAATCTCCGAGAGGTCCTTGCGGTTCTCCTCGGGGATGATCACCGTCCTGATTCCGCCCCGGTGCGCCGCCAGCAACTTCTCCTTCAAACCGCCAATGGGCAGCACCTCGCCCCGCAGGGTGATCTCGCCGGTCATGCCCACGTCCGCGCGCACGGGGATGCCGGTCAGCGTCGAGACCAGCGCGCTCGCCATCGCCACGCCCGCACTCGGGCCATCCTTCGGTGTCGCACCCTCCGGCACGTGGATATGGATGTCGCGCTTCTCGTGGAACCCCGGCCGCAGGCCCAACCGCGGGGCACGGCTGCGAACGACCGTCAGCGCCGCCTGGACCGACTCCTGCATCACCTCGCCCAGATGGCCCGTGTGGTTCAGCCGACCCTTGCCGAAGGGCATGACGGCGGCCTCGACGTTGAGAAGCTCGCCGCCGACCTCGGTCCAGGCGAGGCCGGTGACCTGACCGATCTGATCCTCGTCCTCGGCGAGGCCGTAGCGATAGCGGCGCACTCCGAGGTACGCCTCCAGTTCGTGCGGGCCCACGCTAACGGCGCCTTCGTGCTCGCCCTTCTGGATCCCCTTGACCACCTTGCGGCAGATCTTGGCGATCTCGCGCTCGAGGTTGCGCACGCCGGCCTCGCGGGTGTACACGCGAACGATCTCGCGAACCGCATCCTCCTGCAGTTCGAGCTCGCCCTCGCGGATACCATTGTTCTTCATCTGCTTCTGCACGAGGTAGCGCTGGGCGATCGCGACCTTCTCGTCCTCCGTATAACCCGGAATCCGGATCACCTCGAGGCGATCGAGCAGCGCCGGCGGGATGTTCAGCGTGTTCGACGTCGCGACGAACATCGTCTCCGAGAGATCGAAGTCCACCTCGAGGTAATGATCCTGGAACTTGTTGTTCTGTTCCGGATCCAGGACCTCGAGCAGTGCCGACGCGGGATCCCCGCGGAAATCCATCGACATCTTGTCGATCTCGTCGAGCAGGAAGAGCGGATTCTTCTTGCCGACGCGACTGAGCGTCTGGATGATCTTGCCCGGCATCGAGCCGATGTACGTGCGACGGTGGCCGCGGATTTCGGCCTCGTCACGCACGCCGCCGAGCGACATGCGTCCGAACTTGCGCTTGGTCGCGCGGGCGATCGACTGGCCGATCGACGTCTTGCCCACGCCCGGCGGGCCCACGAGACAGAGGATCGGCCCCTTGAGACGCTTGACCCGCTCCTGCACCGCGAGGTATTCGAGGATCCGTTCCTTGACCTTCTCGAGTCCGTAATGGTCCTCCTCGAGAATCTGTTCGGCGCGGCCGAGATCATGGGTCACCCGCGAGCGCTTGCTCCAGGGCACAGCAACCATCGTCTCGATGTAATTGCGCACCACCGACGCCTCGGCGGACATCGGTGACATCATGCGCATCTTGGCGAGCTCGCTCTCCGTCTTCTCGCGCGCTTCCTTGGGCATGCGCGCCTTGCGGATCTTCTCCTGGAGTTCCTCGACCTCGTTGCCCGCCTCGTCGAGCTCGCCCATCTCCTTCTGGATGGCCTTCATCTGCTCGTTGAGATAGTACTCGCGCTGGCTCTTTTCCATCTGCTGCTTGACGCGCCCGCGTAATCGTTTCTCGATCTGCAGCAGGTCGATCTCGCCCTCGATCAGTGCCATGAGCCGCTCGAGGCGAGCCCGCACGTCGGCCATCTCGAGCAGATTCTGCTTCTCCTCCAGCTTGAGTGACATGTGCGCCGCGATGGTATCCGCCAATCGCGACGGGTCCTCTATACCGGACAGGGAGTTGAGAACCTCTTCCGGCACCTTCTTGTTGAGCTTGACGTATTGCTCGAATACATTGATTACCGAGCGCACGAGCACCTCGTGCTCGCGGTCTTCGTCGGGCACCTGTTCCCGCAACGGCTCCGGCACGGCGGTGAAGTACTCCTCGTCACTCGGTTCGACCGCGGTCAGCCGCGCCCGCTGACCGCCCTCGACCAGGACCTTGATCGTGCCGTCGGGCAACTTCAGCAGCTGCAGGATCGTCGCGCGCGTGCCGAGCTCGTGGATATCGTCGCTGCCCGGCTCGTCGACGTCGGCGCTCTTCTGCGCGACGAGCATGATTTCCTTGGATGCGTTCATCGCCGCGTCAAGGGCGCGAATGGACTTCTCCCGCCCCACGAAGAGGGGGATGACCATGTGCGGATAGACCACCACGTCGCGCAGCGGCAGCACCGGCATGCGGTTGGCCTCGTTCATGCTCGTCTCCGGCAGGTTCTGTTCGTCGTGCTCCAACGCGGACTCCTGAAAGCGAGTGGGGAGCGGGCGCCGTGAGACAGCGCCGCTGCGTCTGGGAAGTGGGGTCGGGGCGGGAGGATTTCAAGTACGGGAAGCGGGCCGTCGGCCCGCCCCGTCGCGGGTCACTTGTCGGAGGCGGCCTGCTTGTACGGGCCCGCTTCCAGTCGTTCGCCGCCCTCCTCGTCCTGCCCGTCGAGCAGCAGGTACGGCTTCGCCTCGCCGCGCACGACGGCATCGTCGACCACCACGCGACTGACGCCCTCCAGCGAGGGCAGCTCGTACATTGTCTCGAGCAGAACGCTCTCGACGATCGTGCGCAGCCCGCGTGCCCCGGTGTTGCGTTCCATGGCCTTGCGCGCGACCTGATACAGGGCCGACTCGCGCATCTCGAGCTCGCAGCCCTCCATTTCGAACAGCTTGGCGTATTGCTTGACGATCGCGTTCTTCGGCTCGGTGAGAATGCGCACCAGCGAGTCCGCGTCCAGCTCCTCGAGCGTGGCCACCACGGGCAGGCGCCCGACGAACTCCGGGATCAGCCCGTACGAGATCAGATCCTGCGCATCTACACCCTGGAGCACCTCGCCCACATTGGCCCGCTCGTCGCGCGTCTTGACCTCGGCGGAAAAGCCGACGCCACCCTGTTCCGAGCGGTCGCGGATGATCTTCTCGAGGCCGGCGAATGCACCGCCCACGATGAACAGCATGTTCGAGGTATCGACCTGCAGAAACTCCTGCTGCGGGTGCTTGCGCCCGCCCTGGGGCGGCACGGACGCGGTCGTACCCTCCATCAGCTTGAGCAGCGCCTGCTGGACGCCCTCGCCGGAGACGTCCCGGGTGATCGACGGGTTGTCCGACTTGCGGGAGATCTTGTCGATCTCGTCGATGTAGACGATGCCGCTCTGCGCCTTCTCCACATCGTAGTCGCACTTCTGCAGCAGCTTCTGGATGATGTTCTCGACATCCTCGCCGACGTAGCCCGCCTCCGTGAGCGTCGTCGCGTCGGCGATGGTGAACGGCACGTTGAGCAGGCGCGCGAGCGTCTCTGCGAGCAGTGTCTTGCCCGAGCCGGTCGGGCCGATCATCAGGATGTTGCTCTTCGCCAGTTCGATCTCGTCGCGCGTCTGGCGGAACTCGAGCCGCTTGTAATGGTTGTACACGGCTACCGACAGGATCTTCTTGGCGCGCTCCTGGCCGATGACGTAGTCATCGAGCGTACCGTTGATCTCCGACGGCTTCGGCAGCTGCGTGGTGGACGCGCGATTGGCGTCCTGCATCTCCTCGCGGATGATGTCGTTGCAGAGGTCGACGCATTCGTCGCAGATGAATACCGAAGGCCCGGCGATCAGCTTGCGCACCTCGTGCTGGCTCTTGCCGCAGAACGAGCAGTACAGCAGCTTGCCCGATTCCTGCTTGTCGTCGTGGTCACTCATGGAGAATAGGGCCCCGCGGGCTCGCGTGGAATCGACTTCACAATGCCGATTTCAGGGGGGTTTTGCAAGCGCGCCCGGGGCCCCGACAGGAGGGGTCGCACCCTCCGGCGGGGCCCCGGAGGGCCGTCTCAGGCCCCGCCTTCCTGGTCGCGGTTGGCCACGACCCGGTCGACCAGGCCGTACTCGACGGCCGCCTCCGCGCTCATGAAGTAATCGCGCTCCGTGTCCTCCCGGACCTGCTCCAGTGCCCGCCCGGTGTGGTGCGCCAGGATCTGGTTCAGCCGGTCGCGTGTCGCCAGGATCTCGCGCGCGTGGATGTCGATGTCCGTGGCCTGGCCCTGGTAACCCCCAAGCGGCTGGTGGATCATCACGCGCGAGTGGGGGAGGATGTGGCGCTTGCCGGGCGTGCCGGCCGCGAGCAGGATTGCGCCCATGCTCGCCGCCTGGCCGACGCACAGCGTGTTCACGTGCGGCTTGATGAACTGGATCGTGTCGTACACCGACAGCCCCGCCGTGACCGAGCCCCCCGGCGAGTTGATATACAGCGAGATATCCTTGTCCGGGTTCTCGGACTCCAGGTACAGCAGCTGGGCGACGACCAGGTTCGCGACCTGATCCTCGACCGGCCCGACCATGAACACGACGCGCTCCTTGAGCAGCCGGGAGAAGATGTCGTACGAGCGTTCGCCGCGTGGCGTCTGCTCCACGACCATGGGCACCAGGTTCATCGCGTACTCGCTATCGCTCAACGGAAATCTCCTCAGGCCGTCTGGCCGTTGTGCTGACGCATCATCTCGTCGAAGCTCGTCTGCATCTCGGTAACCTGCGCCCGCTCCAGGATCCAGTCGACGATCCGGTCCTCGACCACCATCGCCTGCACGCCCTGCAGCATCTGCTCGTTCTCGTAGTAATAGCGGACCACCTGGTCCGGGTCCTCGTAGGCGGAGGCCATCTCCTCGACCTTGGCACGGACCGCCTCCTCGTCCGCCTGGATGCCGTTGCGCTGCACCAGCTCCGACAACAGCAACCCGAGCCGCGCCCGTCGCAGCGCCTCGTCGCGGAACAGGTCGTCGGTCAGCTGCTCATCGCTCAGCTGTCCGCCCATGCGCTGCTTCATCTGTTCGCGCAGGCGGCCGATCTCCTCGCCAACGACCGCCTCCGGCACCCCGATGGGATTGCGCTGCAGCAGCGCGTCCATCACCTGCTTCTTCACCTGGCCCTCGAGTGCCTGATTGAGCTCGCGCTCCATGTTGCGCCGCAGCCCTGCTCGCAACTCGTCGATCGAGCCGCTCTCGACGCCGAACTGGCGGGCGAACTCTGCATCGACCTCGGGCAGAGCCCCGGACTGCACGGACTTGCACTTCACCTCGAACGTCGCCGCCCGGCCCGCGAGTTGCTCGGCGTTGTAGTCCGCCGGAAACGTGACCTCGACTTCGCGCGTGTCGCCGGCGCGGATGCCCTCGAGCTGCTCCTCGAAGCCGTCGATCATGCGGCCCTCGCCCAGATCGACGGGCGTGTCCTCGCCCGAGCCGCCTTCGAACGCCTCGCCGTCGATCCGACCGACGAAGTCGATCACCACGCGATCGCCGCGCTCGGCCGGCCGGTCGACCTCCTCGAAGGCCTGGCGCTGCATGCGCAGGGTCTCGATCATGTTGTCGATGTCCCCCTCCTCGACCGTGGCCACGGGGCGCTCGACCTGCAGATCCGAGATGTCGGCGATCTCGACCTCGGGATAGACCTCGAAGGTCGCCGTGTAGCTCATGCCCCCGTCTTCCGGCTGGTCATCGACGGCGCCGATCTGCGGCGACCCGGCGGGCTGGAACTGGGCCTCGCTGACGGCCTCCTGCAGCGTCGACTGGATCAGCTCACCCATGACCTCCTGTCGCACCTGGCCGCCGTAGCGGTTGCGGACCACGCGCATCGGCACCTTGCCGGGGCGGAAACCGTCAAGGCGCACCTGATCCTTGAGCTTGTTCAGGCGTTCCTCGACGGCCTGCTCGATGCGCTCACCGGGGATGTCGACCCGGAGCGTGCGCTCCAGACCTTCCTGTCGTTCCACCGACACCTGCATGCGGGATACTCCGGATTCGCGCGGCCCGGCACGAGCCGCTGAAACAACAGGGCCCGCCGGCGAGTGTGGCCGCGGGCCCGATGGCTACCGGCGGGTATGGCGACACCCGTCGATCGCTCCGTCCGGCCCGGCACCCCCGGTGCACCCGCGTGGCCGTCTCGCCGGGGCGACCACGACCGGGGATCGGCCTCGAAGCCAGTGGTGCGAAAGGAGAGATTCGAACTCTCACGGGGGGTCGGCCCCCACTGGGACCTAAACCCAGCGCGTCTACCAGTTCCGCCACTTTCGCCCGACCGCCGTGCCGTTGCGGCCGGTCGTCATTGTAGCGCACGCCATCGTCGGCATGCAGCGCGCCCCGGCCGCACGGGACGGCGTTTCAGTTGGTGGGCCGTGAAGGACTCGAACCTTCAACCAATTGATTAAGAGTCAACTGCTCTACCATTGAGCTAACGGCCCCGCGTCATTCTCCACAGCGCCTCGGCCGGGCCGCTGGCCCCCGCACACGGGCAGTGCGGAGCGGTTGGGGTGACCGATGGGACTCGAACCCACGACAACCGGAATCACAATCCGGGGCTCTACCTACTGAGCTACGGTCACCATCGATGCCTGACTGGCGCGCCCGGCAGGACTCGAACCTGCTACCCTCGGCTTAGAAGGCCGATGCTCTATCCACATGAGCTACGGGCGCAGAACGCTCGGAGGCGCGCCGCGCCCACACAAGCGCGGACAATGCCATGTGGTCGGGGCAGAGGGATTCGAACCCCCGACCCTCGGCTCCCAAAGCCGATGCGCTACCAGACTGCGCTATGCCCCGACGCCGAAACGGGTCTTTTCGATCGCGTTCGGGCGCAGGCGCGGCAGTTTAGGCGATGCCCCCCGGCCGGTCAATCGACACGCCGGCGTCAGTCCGCGGCGCACGCAGCCAGGCGCGCGTCCACGATCCATGCCGGGATCATCGGTACCACGGACGCCAGCTCCGGTCCGTCGACGCTGTTCGTCAGTGCCGCCCGCAGCGGGCGGAACAGGTGGCGCCCGCTGACACCGGCGGCGCGCCCCACTGCCTGCGCCCAGCCGCGGAAGTCCTCGGTCGGCGCCGGCTCGGCCACCGCCCGGGCCTGGCGGAAGAACAGCGGTCCCGCGGCCGCGATCTCGGTTCGTGCCGTGGCGTTCGGCTCCGCATCCGGGTCGAACAGGCGCTCCGCCCATTCCCAGGCATCGCCCGGGTACAGCACGTTGCGTTGCACGGCCGCGGCGAAGCGGGAGCCTGAAACGGGCAGCTCGCGGGCGTCGCTGGGTCGGTGCGCCTCGATCCAGGCCCAGAGTGCGTCCGCATCGAGGCCGTCCACGGCGCGGCGCTGCCAGTGCGCCAGCGCCGCCGGATCGTGGCAGGCACCGCCGCGGGCGACCCGCTCCGGAATGAACCGGCGCGCCAGCGCCGTGAGTCCCAGCAGCGCGTCCGAGCCGGGCGCGAAACCGATGCGCGCCAGGTGGTTCACCAGCGCCTCCGGCCGCACGCCCGCGTCGCGGAGCTCGTTCAGCATCGCGCCGCCCCGGCGCTTCGACAGCGGGCGGCGTTCCGCATCGAGGATCAGCCCGAAGTGCCCATAGCGCGGTGGCGGCAGCTCGAGCGCCTCGAGCAGCAGCAGCTGACGCGGCGTGTTCGTGAGGTGGTCCTCGCCGCGCAGGACGTCCGTGATCCCCATGTGCGCGTCGTCGAGGGCGTTCGCGAGGAAGAATGCCGGGCTGCCGTCGGCGCGCGCGACGATGAAGTCCCCGATGTCCGCGAGGTCGCTCACCTGCCGCCCGAGCAGGCGGTCGTCGAAGGCCACGGAACCGGTGTCGGGCACGCGGAAGCGAATCGCCGGCCGCCGCCCGGCGGCCTCCCGCTCGCGACGCTCGCGCGCGCCGAGATGGCGGCAGGTGCCGGGATAGCGCGGTGGCTGGCCGGCGGCCAGTTGGCGCCGCCGGGCCTCGGCGAGCTCCGCGCGCGAGCAGTAGCAGGGGAACGTGTGGCCGGCATCCGCGAGCCGCTCCAGCGCGTCGCGGTAGCTCGGCGCGCGCGCCGACTGGCAGTACGGGCCGTGCTCGCCGCCATCCCGCGGGCCCTCGTCCGGGGCCAGGCCGAGCCACTCGAGATGGGCCTGCAGGGCCTCGAGCAGCGCGGGGTCACTGCGCCCGGCATCGGTGTCCTCGCAGCGCAGGACGAACGTGCCGCCCCGGGCGCGCGCGTCGAGCCAGTTGAACAGGGCCGTGCGCACACTGCCGAGGTGCAGCGCGCCGGTCGGGCTCGGGGCGAAACGGGTGCGGACAGCGGGTGCGGCGGTCATGGCGCGCGATGGTAGCAGTTCGCGCGCCGCGCGCACGGCCGCGATTGGCGCCCGCCCCGCGCGGGACCGTATGATCACGCCACCGACGCTGGAGAACCGCCATGGCGCTGTCCCCGCGCGCGGCCTACGCCGATGACGCCACCGTGCTGTTCCTCGCCGACCTGCACCTCGATCCGGCCCGACCGGCCATGCTGCAGGCCTTTCACGCCTTCTGTGCCGGCCCGGCCCGCCAGGCGCGCGCCGTCTACATCCTCGGCGACCTGTTCGAGGCCTGGATCGGCGACGACGACGACCATCCCGCGTGGGCCGAGGTGACGGCGTCGCTGGCCGCCCTCACGGCCCGCGGCATCGCGCTGTACTTCATGCCGGGCAACCGCGATTTCCTGGTCGGCGAGGCGTTCCTCGAGGCGACCGGCGCGATCGGCCTCGCGGACATCGAACTGATCGATCTCGGCGGCCGGCGCACCGTGCTCTGCCACGGTGACACGCTCTGCACCGGCGACACCGCCTACCAGGCCTTTCGGGCCCGGGTCCGCGCGGCGGACTGGCAGCGCGAGTTCCTCGCGCGCCCGCTCGCCGACCGGCGGGCCCTCGCGGCCGGCCTGCGCGAGGACAGCGGCAGCGCCATGTCGGGCAAGACAGTGGCCGCGATGGACGTGCAGCCGGAAGCCGTGCGCACGCTCTGCCGCAAGCACCGGGCGGAGCGGATCATCCACGGCCACACCCACCGACCCACCCATGACCGCTGGGACGTCGACGGGCGCTCGGTGGATCGCTGGGTCCTGGCCGCCTGGTTCGACACGGCCCGCTTCGCGCGCGCCCGCGACGGCGCCGTGGAAACGCTGGAGGTGCCCGGCTGAACGGCGCCGCGATGGCGCGCGCCCGCGCGCGGCTCAGGCG
>CAZVFN010000014.1:0-37256 GCA_964626335.1 uncultured Ectothiorhodospiraceae bacterium | reverse complement strand
GCTGCGGGGGCGGGCGCGTCCCTGCGGCGCACGCCGGAGGCGCTCGCCCGCTACGGGTTCGCGGCCCGGTGCTGGGTGGTCGGGCTCGTTGTCGGCCTGCCCGCGGCCGTCATCGTCGTGATTACGCCGGGGCGGGGCCCGCGCACGCGGGTCGCGCGCGCCCTGTCGCGCGCCGTGATCGCGTTGTCGGGTACGCCGCTGTCCGTTTCCGGTCCCGTGCACGAGGCGGCGGCGCGGCGCGTCATCGTCGCCAACCACGCCAGCTACCTCGACGGCCTGTTCCTGCGCGCGACGCTCCCCGGGCGCCTGTTGTTCGTCGCCAAGCGCGAGCTCGCCCGCTACTGGCCGGTGCGCGTGTTCCTCGAGCGCCTGGGCGTCGAGTTCGTCGAGCGCAGCGACCACCGCCAGGGGCTGGCCGACCTCGGGCGCATCGAGGCGCGGGTCGGCGGCGGCGAGAGCGTGGTCGCTTTCGGCGAGGGCGTGCTCGCCGACGGCGAGGGCCTGCGCGGGTTCCGGGTCGGGCCGTTCATGGTGGCCGCTCGCGCCGGCCTGGCGACCCTGCCCGTCGCGCTGAGCGGCACGCGCCGGTTGCTGCGCTCCAGCTCGCTGCTGCCGAATCACGCGCGGGTACACGTGATCGTGGGCCAGCCACTCACGCCGGCCGGCGACGACTGGAACGCCGCCCTCGAGCTGCGCGAGCGCACGCGTGCGTTCATCCTCGAGCACTGCGGCGAGCCCGACCTCAAGTCGAGCGGTCCGAGCGCCCTCGGCAACCTGTAGCCGTCGGCCTCGGGGCGATCGTCAGGGGCCGCGCGCATGCGGCTCCATCCGCCCGGCGCCTCCGCCGGGGCGGGTCCGTCGTTGCGCCGTCGCCCCAACACGACGGGCCCGAGCTCGATGCGACGCCAAGCGTGCAACGGATCGTCTCGCCCGCGCTCCCCAATGGCCTGATTCGGCTTCGCGGCGATGACCGCCGAGCGCCTGCCCCGGGGCGGCAGCGGTTGACTGCGCGGGACATCGATCCCAGAGCCCACAGTGCAGGGCAACCCGTAACCAAGGCGTGTATCGGGAGGTGATCTGTCATGGCACAGCGCTGGCAGGACAAGGTCGGCGTGGTGCTCGGCGTGATCCTGTTCCTGCTGCCGTGGATCGCCGGCTTCGCCGGCGTCACGGCCGCGGCGGCCAGCGCCTGGATCATCGGCGTGGGCACCGTCGTCGTCTTCGGCATCGCCGTGGCGAAGCCGGGCCAGTGGGCGGAGTGGGTGAACGTCGTGCTCGCCGTGCTCCTCCTGCTGTCGCCGTTCGTGCTCGGCTTCACCGGGGTCGCGGCGGCGGCGTGGAGCCACTGGATCCTCGGGATCCTGATTGCGATCGACGCGCTCTGGGCGCTGGCGCAGGTGCGCTCGGGCGCACACGGTGCCGCCTGAGCGCACCCGCCGCGACGGCCGACACCCTCGCCGACGGCGAGTTCTCGACGCGGCCGACCCGCCGCCGGTGCTCGCGCCCTCGACCCCTTGTCGGCGCGGGCCCGGCGGCCTTCGTGCGTGCGGGCCCGTGGCTGGCGCCGCCGGCCGGCCCGCCGGGTCCCGGTCGAGTCCTGCCCGCGAGGCGCCCCCCGGATGCCACCGGGTACCTGCCGCCTCGACGACCCCGAGCGGGAGCCGATGCCGCGAGGTCCGGTTGCGCGTCAGGCCATCTCGCCCAGCTTCGCGCGGTCGGTGAGTCGCCGGAACATCTGCCAGGTGGTGCGCACCGCGGCACCATCGACGTTGGGTGCGCCGCGCCCCGCCCTTGCGTCTGCCGCGTTCACGGTGCGGATCTCGAACGACAGGCGCGTTCGATCGGTGGTGTTCGCCACGCTCGCGTGCAAGTGAGCCCCCGAAAAGCACATCAGGTCGCCCGGCACGAGGCTGACGGGCAACGCATCCTCCGGGGGCAAGGATTCGCTCGCCAGCGGCAGCAGCGGATAGTCCGGGTTCGAGCCCTGGGCCTTCATCCGGCGCAGAAGCTCGGCGAAGTCCCAGCCGTCGCTGTCGTTGGCCACGCGACGCCGGAACCGGCTCGGGAAGAGTGCGATCGTGCGTTCGGGCGTCGTGGGGAAGACCGGCGCCCACCAGTTCACCTGCGCCATGATGTTCGATCCCCAGGTGTCGCGGTGCGCCCCCAGGGGACTGACCATGCGCTTGCCGCTACGGCTGTCCGCCATCTGTACGCGCTGCTTGAGCCCGTCGCCGTAGGTGGCCCCGAGGTCCATGCCGATGGCCTCGAACGCCCGGTTGAGCCGCTCCGCGATGCCCCGGTCGTCGAGCACCGCCCGCCGGAGCCTTTCCGCGCCGTGGTTGACCGCCTCCTCCGAGAGGCGATCGTGGACCGCCTCCGGATCGTCGCCGAGGTGCGCCCGGCAGCGCTCGGCCAGGCAGTCGACGAGCTCCGCGACGGCGCCGAAGCCGCGGAACACGAGGATCGTGCCGTCGTAGAGCCGCTGGTTGCGCTCGGCCTCCGGCATCGCCTCCGTGACGTGATGGATCGCGATCATGGCGCTCCCGTCGACGGTTCACCGCGGTCGCACTATCGCGCGGCGGACAGGGCACCGGTCAACCCCGTCGCCCGTCCGGCCAGCCGTGCCCGACACACGGCCGCCCCGCCCCTGCAGGGGCGGCATTGGCAGGGCGCGCAAGGCGGCTCACCGCGCAGCGGCGGACACACGCCTGCTTCACGACACCGCAACCCCTTCTTTTGGCTTCGTCGCGCCTTGCCGGGTCAGGCGCTTCGCGCGGAGTCGCGGAGTACCCCAAGCGGGGTCGAAGCCCCCGGCCCCCGGGTGTGCCCTGCGCAGGATCCCCCGAGCGCTCCGGCGGGGCTCGGGCCGAAGCCGGTGTGGCGCGCGCGCCGTTGCGCGCTCGGGGGTGCTCCGCGTCTCGGCGGGAACCATCCGTCGGGTTGTGTCCCTTTAAGGGTGTAATTCAGTAGTTGGCAGCGCGGGCTCCGGCCGGGTCGTTCAGGCAGCGTCTTCGAACTGCGCGCGCTCGTTGTCGGCTGATCGTGCGCCATTGCGCGCCCCCGCAGGCGGTTTCGCCCGCGCGAAGCGCCTCGGTGCGACCGACTACTTCCGGGTCGAACGGCTCGCGGGAGAAGAGCCGGCGGACCAGCGGCTCGAAGTGCTCGAGCGGCTGCGTCGGATAGTCCGGATCGAACGACGCCGGATCCCAGCGTTCGCAGAAGCGCACGCACGAATCGGAGTACGGGTGATCCCGGTCGATGTCGCGGGCGTAGGGATCCTCGCCGCAGTGATGTGCGTAGTCGACACTCTGGAACAGGCCGTGGTGCTCGACCACCGACGTGACCTCGGGGCGCACGTACGGGCGGATGATCACGGCCGCGTACTGCGAGTGATCCTCGGGCGCCAGGTCGTCGCCCAGATCGTGCAGCAGTGCGCCGAGCACCATCTCCTCGTTGGCGCCGTTGGCCTCGGCGCGCGTCGCCGTCTGCAGCGAGTGCTCCAGGCGCGTGACCGGGTAGCCGCCGAGGGTATCGTCGAGCGCCCGCAGGGCGTCGAGGATCCGCTCCGCCAGCTGGTCGATGAACTGCTGCTCGAGTCGCCCCAGGGATCCGTGGTCGGCCGTTGTGCCGTCTTTCATCTGGCGGAAGCCGCCGGTCTCCAGGATCCCTCCTGGTCCGCCGGTGGGACTCGTTCGCGGCTGCGCGATCGTTTCGCGGCCCGTGACGCGCGCGGCGGGGTCGCCGGCGAATACCGCGACCGGACGACCGGCATCGCGCCCCGATCTTATCTGTCAACGATTGATTGTTGATTAGCAAGAAGTGCCGACGAAGTCGCTGGGGCAGAGCCACCGTGGCTCGCGCGGGCCGCGTCCGGGCCGCCGCCAGGGCACGGGTGCCCCGGGCGCGTGCGAGCCGCGCTCTGCTCGGACGCCTCCACGAAGGGCGACGATGCACGCATGAACGGCCGACCCGGGTCGACGGGTGCACGCGGCCCGTGCACCGGGGCCGGGTCGCGGGGGGCTTCCGCCGCGGGCGGAGACCAGGCCGGCCGCCAGCGATTTGTTACACTGCGGCGCGAGCAAGCGACCGCGTCAAACGAACGGGATGCCTGCGTGACACAGCGCGAACACCCGGACCAGGACGGCCTGCGCAACATGTCGCGTGACAGCGAGGACGTCGCGCGGCACTACGATGACTGGGCCGATGCCTACGACCAGAACCTGCGCGACTGGGGCTACGAGGCGCCTGAACAGACCGCCGCGCGATTGCACGACGCGCTCGGTCGTACGGACGTTGCCGTACTCGACGCCGGTTGCGGCACCGGCCTGAGCGGCGAGGCACTCGCGCAGGAGGGATTCGCGACGATCGACGGCATCGACGTATCGCCCCGCTCCGTGCGGATCGCCGAGCGCACGGGTGTCTATCGCGAAACGGCGACCGTCGATCTACAGAAATCCGGTATTCCCGGCGCGGATGACCGCTACGACGGCCTCGCCTGCGTCGGGGTAATGACCTACCTGCCGGATGGCGACAGCACCCTTCGCGAGTTCGCGCGCGTACTCAAACCAGGCGGCTGCATGGTGCTCACCCAGCGCAGCGATCTCATGGAAGAGCGCGGCTTCCGCACAATGCTGCAGCAGCTAAGGGGTGCGGGTGTCTTCGCGCGATTCGACGTGTCGGGCCCCATGCCCTACCTGCCCCGCAACGAGGAATTCGGTGACCAGGTCCACGTCCACTACATCACGTGTCATTTGCCATAACGCCGCGCGGCGACTCCGCCGGCACCACTGGCGGTTGCGGAACACGGGGCGCGTTGCGGTGCGCGGTTCCGTGCCCGGCGGACGCGATCGGCCCCGCGTCCGCCGCTGGTCCATCCGCCCGACTACAAAGAACCGGCGGCCTCGCCGCCCAGGCGTAACAGCGTCGCGCCCAGCGCGCGGTCCACGACCGGCGTCTGCTGCGGGAAACCGCTCGCGCCCGACCGCAGGCCCTCGACGAGATCATCCTCGCTCATCGCCGCGACCGCGAAAGCGCGACGATCGAAGAAACGGTACGCCCCACCGATATCACCTCTCGCGGGCGGGTTCGGCGTATGCGATGCCGTGGTCACGGTTGCCGCACTCGAGCCGGGTGCCGGTCTGCATCGAGCCGGACCCGGCGCATGAGCCTGTCCCCCGTCGGGACCGTGCCCGGATCCGCCGCCGGCGACGCGTGCGGTTGCCCGCTGCGTTCGCTCACCGTGCGGTCGATCCGTACGGCCTTGCCCTCGATCGAGGCACGCCTGTCGGCTTCGGGCCCGTCCGCCGGCCATGGGCCACTGTCCCGCTTCCGGGCGTTGCACTCCCCTCAGGCCCTGCTTCCCGATTGCTGCGGCGCCCCTTGGCATCGGGGCACGGTAACCGATGATCGGGCCCGCGGGCTGGTCCTGGAGCAATCCCATTCTCGGGGCCAGTGGCCACGTCGGCCGCCACCTCGTACCCTTCCTCGTCGAACGCGGATACCGGGAGCGTTCAGCGGCGCGTCGCACGCGCTTCATCGAGGCGGAGCGGCGGGAACCGGACCAGCGGCAATGGGTGGAGGGGGTTTCCATTGACGAGCGACGCCATGATCATGCCTGCCAAACCAGGACGGCCCATGGCAACCATGGCAGATGCGCCCGAGCGGATAGCGGGCGGCTGGGGGCTGCACCGCGCACGCACCGATCCGGAGTGGCTCTCCGTTGCCGATCGAGTCGATTCGTGGACGGTCATCGGCCTCGCGGCGGAGAGCGGACTGGCGCTCGCGTCCGGGATGAAAGCACCGGGATCGCGGGGGCTCGGGTTCGAGCTGCCCCGGCGCGGATGGTCGCACGCTGTAGACTGCCAACGCCTACCGGTGGCCCGCCGGTGCCGCCCGGCATCCTCTGCTGCTACAACCTGGTCCCGTTCCGCAACACCCTGTTCGACGGCATCACCGAGGCGATCGGTCGCCGCGCCGAGCAGGCCCGAAGCGCCGCGGATGTTTGCCAGTTGCCATCACGGCACCGAGACATCCCCGAAAAACCGGTATTCCCGCACGCGATCGCCTTCCATGTGCCAGATGTGGGCGAGCGGCACCGTGCGTTCGCTGCCATCGCTCCTCGTGCAGGGCACACGCCCCTGGGTGATGACTGCATCGCCGGTGTCCCACATCGCCTCCACTGTGTGCGCGACGTCGGCGATCACTGCGAAGAAGCGGATCAGGGCCGGGCGAATGGCTTCCTGACCGCGGGCCGGCCGGCAGTTATCGAAACGGAACACGGCCCGGCTGTGCGAGTGTGCGCAGAAGCCCTCGGCATCCCGGTCATCGACCGCCTGCAGGCGCGTGGGGGCCGGTTGGGTGCGAGTCATTGCGCCACTCATGTCGCCGATCCGTCCGACAGCCCGCTCCGGCTCCGCCACGCCCGCTCGCGCGGCGCAGGGCCCGGTCCCAGGCGGCGCTCGTGCGCCGACGTCAGCCGGCGAGGAGACCGGCGCCGAGCAGCGCCGGCGTCGCCAGCGTCAACGCCACGTTCCATCCCAGCCAGGGCCGCAGCCGCGCGATGTCGTCGGCATACCGGTAGACGCGCACTACCAGCAGCGGCCCCGCGAGGCAGGGGATCAGCGCGAGCGCCGCAGGCGAGGGGAATACGCCCGACAGCAGTCCGGCCACCAGCGCCGCGAGCGCGCCCGCGACCAGTGCCCCGTAGACCCCGGCGCTGGCCCGCCGGCCGATCGCGATGGGCAGATTGCGCCGCCCGAAGCGGCGGTCCGCCTCCAGGTCCGGGAACTGGTTGAGCAGCAGCAGTCCGTTGACCAGGAAGAACGGGACCAGCGAAGCCAGCAGCGCCTGCGCGGTGAACTCGCCGACGATCACGTACGCCGTCCCGAGCACCATCAGCGGCCCGAAGCCCAGCCCCGGAGCGACCAGCGCGGCGAGCGGCCAGTGAACGATGCGGGTAGAGTAGCCGGCGATCAGCACGACGCCGAGTGCCCCCAGCGGCAAGAGGCCCCAGCCGCGGAAATAGGCCAGCACGCACCCGATGCCCATGGTCAGCGCGAGCGTGGCGAGCCCGCCGGCCAGCGCGTGTGCGGCGTCTGCGGGTCGTGCGGCCAGGGTGCCGCTGCCGCCGCTGAAAGGCGTGCGCTGCGTCTGCAGGTCGAGGCCGCTGCGAAAGTCCTCGTACTCGTTGAGCATGTTCACGCTGGCGTGCGCGGCGACCGCACCCACGAGCGCCAGTACGAGCCAGCCGAGGTGAGCGCTCGTGACGGCCTCCGCGCCGGCCACCACCGCGCCCAGAAACACGCTCACCGGTGTCAACAGGAGGAAATTGGGGCGAGCCGTGCCCAACAGAACCGCGGTCGGAGCGTTCATGGCTTCTCGACTTCCCCGTGTCAGCGCGGTGACCGGTGGCCCGCCCCCAATCCGCCGGGGATGGCTGGCTCGCAGCGCAAACGCCCGGGAACCAGCGCCCGACCTCCGCGGTGGGACCGCGGATCCGTTGCTACCCGCGGCAGCGATCGCAATAGTGGCCGAAGGCGATAGCGCGAATCAACTGCGGGCGCCGGCTGCGCCAACCCCGCGCAGCCGCCTTCGACCCTGGGGCCGATACCGAGCGCTGTCCGGCATTGGTGCCGCGGGTCGCCCGCGCGTGCGTCCATCCGGCAAGGGAACCGGCGGCAGATGAAGCCGCGAATGGGACCGGGACGCCGCCAGGGGCGCTGCGTCACCGATGCCCGGTGCAGCGTCGCGCGCGCATCGCGATCCGGGCGCGGGAGCCGCCCTTTCGGTATCTCCGCTCGCTCGGGCGCCTCGACTCCGCGCCGGGCGCTGCACCGCGGATGATCGCGGAGATCGAGTACCGCCTGCGCAGTCTCCGGGCGCAGCCGATCAGTGCGCGTTCCCCCGATGACGCCTTCGCGCCCGCCGGTACGGCCGCCGGGCGCGAGACGCCCCGTTGACACGACTGGCGGGAACGTCGCGGCCGGGCACGCGGCGCCCGTTCGCTGCCTTGCGCCGGTCCATCCGCTGTGCAACCTTCGACCCACGCGTGAACGTGGGCCGGGGCCCGCAACCGGGCCCGGGCACAGCAAGGCGACCGACCCATGCTGCT
Organism: uncultured Ectothiorhodospiraceae bacterium; assembly: GCA_964626335.1. Classification (GTDB taxonomy): domain Bacteria; phylum Pseudomonadota; class Gammaproteobacteria; order XJ16; family Halofilaceae; genus Halofilum. The sequence goes on along the minus strand of CAZVFN010000014.1, from coordinate 29,146 downwards.
TGATCCCGTTGCCAACGCCCCACGGGGCGCCGAACAGGTCTTCGAGGAACTCTATGACCCGGCCTTCCTGATCGACCCGCAGGAGGGCCGGTTCATCGGCGCCAACATGGCGGCAAGCCGCTTCCTCGGCTACGACACCGAAGAGCTGCGCCGGCTGACGCCGTCGGACGTCCACCCGCACGAGATCCCGCGCCTGGATGCCTTTCTCGACGCGGTCACCCGCAACAGCCGCTGGTCCACCGACGAGCTCTCCTGCCGTTCCAAGGACGGGGGCCTGATCCCGGCCCAGGTGCGCGCATCGCTGATCACCCTGGAGGGGCGCAGCTACATCCTCGCCATCGTGCGCGATCGCCGCGAGGAACAGCTCGCCGAGCTCGGGCGCTCCATCCGCAAGCTCACCCACGACCTGCGCAACACGATGGTGGCGTCGCGCCTGATGGGCGATCGGCTCAAGCACCACGACGACCCGCTGGTCCAGCGCAGTGCCGAGCTCATCAGCCGCTCGGTGAACCGCGCGGTGCGCATGTGCGAGGAGGCCCTGAGCGCCGGCACCAGCCGCGAACGCGCGCCCCACCGCGAGCGCTTCCCGCTGCGCGACGCCGTCGACGAGGTGATCGCCGCCATCGGGCCCGAGGATGTCGCCGGTGCGGCGCTGCGCACGCGCGGGATCGACGCCGTGAACCTGGATGCGGATTTCGACCAGGTCTTTCGCATCCTGCTGAACCTTGTGCGCAACGCGCTGGCCGCCGGGGCCGGGCACATCGAGATCGGCGCCGAAAAGCACGCCGGTGACACCGCGATCGACGTCGCCGACGACGGCCCCGGGGTGCCGGAGTCGATCCAGCGTCAGCTGTTCAGCGAAAAGCCTTCGAGAGCGGGGCGCGAGGGGGTCGGCCTCGGGCTCGCGATCGCGTGGGAGCTGGCCTGCAACCACGGCGGCCGCATCGAGCTGTGCCGCACCGGCCCGCACGGCACGGTCTTTCGTGTCGTCCTCCCCGAACGCTCGGTCTCGCGAGAGTACTGACACGCGATGCCGGGCACCGGGCGCGCCGCTGCACCGGCCGCGCCCCGCCCGTCCAGCCCGCTCGAGGACGGCGGCTGTAGCCGAAGCCCGGGCGCGTGTTCCTCCCTCCCCTGCCGCCAGTCACGGTGTTCAGGCGACCTCCGGAACGACCGCTTAACGATGGCCCGGTGGCCCGCCGACGTCGGCCCGGCCATCCGGTCGAGACCAGCGGAGCCGCGGCGATGCAAAGCACACGACAATCGATGATCTCCCTCGGGCTCGCGGCCCTACTGGCGATCGCCGCCGTACCCGTCCTCGCCGGTGACGTGCACGACGATCGCCGCCGGGACGGCGGCGCCACGCTGCACCTGGAGATCGGCTCCGCCCGCGACGGACATGGCAAGGCCCGGCATTACGCGCACGGCGCGGGGCGCGGACGTGCACACGAGCGCCATCACGTGTACCGCGGTGAGCACGCGAGGCCGCGGGGCAATGACGACGACCGTGCGGGTGCATACCGGGACTGCCACCCGCGCCAGGGCGCCAGCGCCGCCAGCCGGGAGGCCCATGGTCACTGCCTCCATGGCGTCGCCGAACCGGGCGCCGATGCGGCCATTCGCCGTCACGCCATCCGTGAATCGCCCCCGGGATCACGCCCGGGGCCCATCGAAAGCGGCGCGCAACGGCTTCCGCTGACCCGGGGTTCCGTGCGCGGGTTCCGGGGCCGCGCGCCACGGCGCGCGGACGAGCGACGACCGCGACCGACGCTGGTAATCTTCGAGGCGATGCGACTGCAACCGCGCCACGGTCCGCGCGCATGATCCCGAGCCTCGCGGGCAAGGCCGGCGTGCGCCGGGGGGTCTTCGCCGCTGTCGCGCTCGCGGCCATCGCGCTGGCGCTGGCGCGCCTGCTCGAGCAGACCGCACCACTCGGCATCACGAACGTCGCCGTCGGCGACACGCCCGCGACCGTGTATCGCCCCGCGGACGGCGGGCCGGCCCCCGTGGTCGTGATCGCGCACGGCTTCGCCGGCTCGCGCCAGCTGATGCAGCCGTTCGCGATCACGCTCGCGCGCAACGGCTTCCTCGCCGTGACGTTCGACTTCCGCGGCCACGGGCGCAACCCGCGCGCGCTGACCGGCGATGTCACCGAGGTCGAGGGCGCGACCCGGACCCTGCTGCAGGAGCTGGGGCGCGTGGCGCGCTTCGCGCGTGAGCTGCCGCGGAGCGACGGCCGGCTCGCGCTACTTGGTCACTCGATGGCCTCCGATGTCGTGGTGCGCTACGCCCAGGCCCACGATGTCGCTGCCACCGTCGCGGTATCGATGTTCGCGCCGAGCCTCGAGCCGGCCTCGCCACGCAACCTGCTCGTGATCGTCGGCGCGCTCGAGGCGAACGCCCTGAAACGCGTTGCCCGCGAGGCGGTCGCGATGGCGCCCGGTGCACCAGGCGCCGATGCGGTCGCCGAGAACCACACCCACGGGCGCCACTCGGCGGGCACCGCGCGCAGCATGGTCCTTGCCGACGGGGTCGAGCACATCGGCGTGCTCTTCAGCCCGGAAGCGCTTGCCGCGTCCCGCGACTGGCTCGACGCCGTGTTCGGCCACCCGGGCACTGGCGACGTCGCGAACCGGGGCCCCTGGATCGCGCTGCTGTTCGCGGGCATCGTCGCCCTCGCCTGGGTCGCCGCGGCACTGCTCCCCCGGGTCGCCGCGCCCGCGGTCGGCGGTAACCGACCCTGGCGGCGCTGCTGGCCGGCCCTGTTCGGACCGGCCATCGCCACGCCCCTCGTGCTGCACCTCGTGCAGCCCCGGTTCCTGCCGGTGCTCGTCGCCGACTACCTCGCGGCGCACTTCGCGCTGTACGGCCTGCTGACCGCGGCCGTACTCCTCTGGCTGACCCACCGGGATCCGAGCGCGCCGGGGGCGCGGGTGTCGTGGCCGGCGCTGGCCATCGCCGCATTGCTGGTGACCGGCTACGGTCTCGGCACCGTGGGCCTGGCGCTGGACCGGTTCGTCATGGCGTTCCTGCCCACGCCCGAACGCGGCGTCCTGCTCGCGGCGATGCTCGCCGGGACCGTGCCCTGGGCACTCGCCGACGAGTGGCTGACGCGCGGGCCGCGGGCCGCGCGCGGGGCCTACCCTGCCACCAAGCTCCTGCTGCTCGCCTCGCTCGGGCTTGCGGTGGCACTCGATCCGCAACGGCTGTTCTTCCTGCTGATCATCGCCCCCGCGATGGTCGGCGTATTCGTGATCTTCGGCCTGTTCAGCCGCTGGAGCTACCGGCACACGGGCCACCCGCTGGTGGCCGGTCTCGCCAACGCACTGATCCTCGCATGGGCCCTCGCGGTGACGTTTCCCCTGCTCGGCACCTAGCCACCGGCCCGCGCCCACCCCGCCGATGCCCCGCCACCCGCGAGCCGTCCAGGCCCCTGCGCTACACTTGCGACCCGCCCTTGTGAACGGGTATCCCGCGCCGTGGATCGCCCATGATCGACCTGACACCCGGCTTCGTGCTCGAGTGCCTCGGCGCGATCGGCCTCCTGGCGTTCGCATGGACGCTGTACCGCACCGCGCAGGCCGCGCGCTGGCCACGAATCGATGCCAACGTGATCGCGTCCCGGGTCGCGCCGGACACCGACCTCGACAAGAACATGGATCCGAACGAACGCCCGGTGCTGCGTTACCGCTACGAGGTCCGCGGGACGCGCCACGAATCCGATCGGCTGTACGCGCACGGCAGCGTCGCCATGTCCGGCGCGAACGCCCGGCGGCTGGTGGCGCGCCATCCCGTCGGCAGCTCGCTGCGGGTGCGCTACAACCCCGGGGCTCCGCAGGACGCGGCGCTCGACGCCCCGCTGCCGCGATGGGTCCCCGCGCTGCAGCTCGTCGCCGGCATCGGCTTCATCGTCGCCGGGCTCGCCCTCGAAACGGGCGCCTGACCACGGCCGCCCCGCAACGGCTGGCCGCGCCCATCGCTTGCACCCGGCCCGTTCGCGCGAGCGTCATGGGCCCGTCGACCCAAACGGCCTGGAGCCGCGTCGATGGTGCCATCGAGGCCACTGCCCCGCCCCCCTGGGGATCATTCGGGCGCGGGCGCCTGCCCGGCCGCCCGCTGCGTGTCCGTGGCGACCTCGTGCCCGGCGACGCCGCAACGGCGCCACTCGACGAGCTGAGCGACGACGGAGAGGGCGATCTCCTCGGGCGTCCGCGCGCCGATATCGACGCCGGCGGGGGCGTGGATGGCCGCGAGGCGCTCGTCGCTGTAGCCCTTGCCGGCGAAGTGCTCGATCTGGTGGGCGCGCTTGCGCCGGCTGGCGATAAACGCGATGGCGGCGGCCGACGCGTCCAGCGCCGCGGCCAGGGCCTTGCGATCACCCTGGCCCTGGGTCGCGACCACCGCCCAGTTCGGGGTGGGCCAGTCCTCCGGCAGGTCGTACGTGGCGGCATGGCGGTCGGCTTGCGGGAAGTCGCCCGGGTCGGTTCCCGGCGCCAGCACATGGACGTCGAACCCGACGCACGCGGCCAGCGCGGCGACGTGGCGCGCGCTCGGCGCGCTGCCGTGGATGCGGATCACGGGATTCGGCCGCATCGGTTCGATGAACAGGTCCAGCGTGCCGCGGCTGGCACAGGCCATGTTGAAGTCGACCACGCCGGGTTGCCCTTTCTCGGCGCATTCCGGCGGCGCCACGCGGATCAGGCGCGCCTCGCCGTCGTCGAGGGCGTCGGCGACGCTCCGGGTGACCGCCGGCTGGGCGCAGCCGCCACCGATCCAGCCGTGGATCCGGCCATCGGACGTGACCACGGCCTTCTGGCCCGGCTTGCCCGAGGTGGGCGCGATGGCCCGGACCACGGTGACCAGCGCACATGGCGTACCCGCCGCGCGCAGGCGTTCGAGCTCGGTCAGCGCGTCATCGCTTGCACTCATGGTGCTGTCCTCCCTACACCCGCACCAGGTCGGTCTCCAGCGCGAGCAGGCTGTCCAGGTTGTGCGCCGGCGCGAGACGGTCGATGTAGGACAGCGCGGTTTTCATCGCCTTGGCCTCGGGCGCGTAGCCGCGGCGGCCCATCAGCGGGTTCAACCATATGATACGCCCGCTGCGGCGCCGCAGCTCGCCGAGGGCGTCGGCCAGCGTGGCCGTGTCACCGGTGTCGAGACCGTCGCTCAGGATGACGACGACGCTGCGCCGGCGCACCGTCTCGCCGTACTGGCGGTTGAACGTGGCCAGGCTGTCGCCGATGCGCGTGCCGCCGGCGAAGCCGGACGACAGCAGCGCCAGCTTCTCCCGCACGCGCTCGGCCGAGGGCTCCTGCAGGGCGTCGGTGACGCGCACCAGGCGGGTGTGGAAAACGAAGGCCTCGGAGCCCGGAAACGCCGCGAGGGCGCCCGCCGCGAAGCGCAGGAAGCGGTAGCTGTAGAGGCTCATCGAGCGGCTGGCGTCGACCAGCAGCACCAGGTTCGGCGGTCGCTGCCGCGGCTTCTGCCACAGCGGATCGATGGGCACGCCGCCGCGCGGCAGGCTGCGGCGCAGGGTGCGCCGCAGATCGAGCCGCCGGCCCTTCTGCAAAGCGCGCCAGCGCCGCCGCAGGCGGTGGCGCCAGCGCCGGGCCATGCGCTCCAGCATGGCGTCCAGGGTGCGCCGCTCGTCGGGGTCGTGGAAGTGGCGAAAATCGCGCCGTGCGAGGCTCTCGCTCGCGCTCGCGCCCTCGTGGGCGCCGCCCGGATCGGCCTGGCCACCGCTGCCCCCACCCGGTTTGTCCGGCGGGTTGGCGTTCTCGCCCATGCCCGTCCCGGGCTGCGGCTGCAGGCCGCTGCCCGCGCCGCTGGCGCGGGTGCGCGTGCCGCGCTTGGGATACCAGTAGTCATCGAAGACGGTGTCGAACTCGCGCCACTGCGCCGCGGTGCCGCAGTAGAGCGCTCGCAGGGCATCGCGCAGGCGCTCGCGGTCGGCGACGCCCACCACGGCCGCCAGGCGCAGGGCGTCGTGCTGCTCGTCGATGCCGACCGGCCAGCCGCGCGCGCGCAGCGTACGGGTGAAGTCCAGCAGCCCGCGCGTGACGGGCGCGGCGTTCACCCGGCCCCCGCCGCCAGGGCCGTGACGCGCTCCGGCGTGAGGTTATCGCGATCGGAGCGCGTCTTGACCAGGCAGGCCAGGGTCTCCAGAAGCGCTTCCGGATCGGCGTCCAGGCGCTCGACGCCGAGGCCGTTGACCGCGGCGGCCCAGTCCAGCGTCTCGGCGATGCCGGGCGCCTTGCGCAGGCCCTCGCGGCGGAGCTCGTGGACGAAGCGCACGACCTGGCCGGCCAGCTCGGCGTCGATCTCCGGCAGCCGCGCCTGGAGGATGGCCCGTTCCTTCTCCAGCGAGGGGTACTCGAGGTAGTGGTAGAGGCAGCGCCGACGCAGGGCGTCGGACAGCTCGCGCGTGGCGTTGGAGGTCAGGATCACCCGCGGCCGGGTGACCGCGTCGATCGTGCCGATCTCGGGAATGGTGATCTGATACTCCGCCAGCACCTCGAGCAGGAAGGCCTCGAATTCCTCGTCGGCGCGGTCGATCTCGTCGACCAGCAGCACCGGCGCGATCGGCTGGCTGATGGCCTCGAGCAGCGGCCGCCGCAACAGGTAGCGCTCGGAGAAGATGCGCGCCTCGGCCTCGCTGCCGGCGTGCCCCTCGGCCTCGAGCAGGCGGATGGCCAGCAGCTGGCGCTGGTAGTCCCACTCGTAGACGGCCGTCTGGGCGTCGAGGCCCTCGTAGCACTGCAGCCGGATCAGCCTGCAGTCGTGGACCCCGGCCAGGGCCTTGGCGATGTCCGTCTTGCCGACGCCCGCCTCGCCCTCGAGCAGCAGCGGCCGGCCGAGGCGGTCGGCGAGCGAGAGCGTCGCCGCCAGCGACCGTTCCGCCACATAGCCGGCGTCGGCCAGGCGCTGGCGGTAATCCCCCGGTGCCAGCATCACTTGCGCCCGAACAGGCTCTTGATCAGCTGCCAGGCCATGGCCAGGGCGTTCATCTCCTTCGGCCCTTGCTCGACCCGCCGCCGGGCCGCCTCGGCCTGCTCGCCCTCGCCGCCGGCCGCGACGCGGTCACGGAAGCTGTCGACGAATTGCTGCAGCATGCGGTCGGAGACGTTCTCCAGCATGCGCCCGCCGAACGATGCCAGCTTGCCCTTGAGCTCGATGCGGGTGCTGCCGACGAGCTCGCTGCGGCCGTCGCCCTGGTCCTCGATCCGGGCCGTCAGGCTCATGCTGGCGCTGGAGCTGCCCTTGGAGTCGCCCCCGCTGCCGGTCATGCGCAGCTCCCTGCGCTCCGGGTCGATGCCGAGGACCTCGATATCGCCCTTGAACGCCGAGGTCACGGGGCCGACCTTGAGCTTCATCTCGCCGACGTAGGTGCTGTCGCCGGTCCGCTCGACGATCGATGCCCCGGGCATGCAGCCGGTGACCTGGTGGATGTCCTGCAGGACGTCCCAGGCGGCGGCGGCCGGCGCGTCGAGCGGGTAGTTGCGCTCGATGGTGATCTCGGTGCCCTTGCCGCTGGCCTTGTCCGGCGACTGCACCGACGCCGGCGAGCCGCTTTCGGCGGCGCCCGTAGCGCCTGTCTGCCCGGGCTGGAACGGCTCGACATTGGCGGCCTCGGGCCGCTGGTCCAGCCCCAGCTCGTGCAGCGACTGCCAGACACGGTAGGCGTTGTGCGGCATGTTGACGTGGCTGGCGCCGAACTGGTTCAGGGCATCGTTGATGGCGTTGGAGAAGCAGGGGATGCCACCGACGTGCGACGACTCGCCGACGCCCTTGGCGCCGATCGGGTGGTGCGGCGACGGCGTCACGGTGTGGTCGGTCTCCCACTCCGGCGTCTCGACCATGGTGGGCAGGAAATAGTCCATCAGGGACGCGCCCTGGATGTTGCCGGCGCCGTCGAACGGCAGCTCCTGCCCCATGGCGACGGCGAAGGCCTCGCACAGGCCGCCGTGGACCTGCCCCTCGATCACCATCGGATTGATTCGCGTTCCGCAGTCGTCGAGCGCGTGGAAGCGGCGAATGCGGGTCTCGCCGGTGTAGCGGTCGATGTCGACGACGCACAGGTAGGCGCCGAAGGGGAAGGTCATGTTGGGCGGATCGTAGTAATCAACCGCCTCCAGGCCCGGCTCCATGCCCTCGGGGACGCTGTTGTAGGCCGCCCAGGCGATGGTCGGCATGTCCGTGCTCTGGTCGGGCACCCCCTTCACGCGGAACCCCTCGCCGCTCCACTCCAGGTCGTCCTCGCTGACCTCCATCAGGTGGGCCGCGATCTTGCGCGCCTTGTCGCGGATCTTGCGCGCGGCCTGGGCCGTCGCCGCACCGGCGACGGGTGTGCTGCGCGAGCCGTAGGTGCCGAGGCCATAGGGCGCGGTGTCGGTGTTGCCCTCCTCGACGATGATGTTCTCCGAGGGCAGCCCGAGCTCGCTGGCGATGATCTGACCGTAGGTCGTCTCGTGGCCCTGGCCCTGGGTCTTGGTCCCCATGCGGGCGATCACCGAACCGGTTGGGTGCACGCGGATCTCGGCCGAGTCGAACATGCCCACGCCGAGGATGTCGCAGTTGCGGCTCGGGCCGGCACCGACGATCTCGGTGAAGGTGCACAGGCCGATGCCCATGATCTCGCCGCGCTCGCGCTTCTCGCGCTGTTCCCGCCGCAATCCGTCGTAGTCGCAGCTGTCCATCACCTGTTTCAGCGCGCGCGGGTAGTCGCCGCTGTCGTACTCCCAGCCGAGCGCCGATGGATACGGGAACTGCTCCGGCTGGATAAAGTTCTTCAGCCGGATCTCGGCCTTGTCCATGCCGAGACGTTCGGCGAGGACATCGATCATCCGCTCGATCAGGTAGCACGCCTCGGTCACGCGAAACGAGCAGCGGTAGGCCACGCCGCCCGGCGCCTTGTTGGTATAGACGCCGTCGACCCGGGCATAGGCGGTCTTGATGTCGTAGCTACCGGTGCAGATGTTGAAGAAGCCGGCCGGCCACTTGCTCGGGTCGGCGCAGGCATCGAAGGCGCCGTGGTCGGCAAGGACATTGGCGCGCAGCCCCAGGATCCTGCCCTCCTCGGTCGCGGCCAGCTCGCCGGTCATGTGGTAGTCGCGGGCGAACGCCGTGGTCGAGAGGTTCTCGATGCGGCTCTCGACCCACTTCACCGGCCGCCCGAGCACGATCGAAGCGACCGTGGCAACGACATAGCCGGGATAGACCCCGACCTTGTTGCCGAAGCCGCCGCCGATGTCGGGCGAATTGATGTGGACCTTGCTCTCCGCAATCCCCGAGAGCATGGAGAACACGGTGCGCACGACGTGCGGTGCCTGCGAGGTCAGGTGGACGGTGAGCTCGCCCTTGACCTTGTCGAACGAGGCCACGCAGCCACAGGTCTCCAGCGGGCAGGGATGCACGCGCGGGTAGAGCATGTCCTGCTTGACCGTGACCGCGGCGTCGTTGAACACGGCGTCGGTGGCTTCGGCGTCGCCGATGTCCCAGGTGAAGACGTGATTGTGGTGGCTGCGCTTGCCGTGGGCGCCGTCCTCCACGCCCGCGAGATCGTCGCGGATCATGGGTGCCTCGTCGGCCATCGACTGGTGCGGATCGACGACCGGATCCAGTTCCTCGTACTCGACCTCGACCAGCTCGGTGGCATCGGCCGCGAGGTAGCGGTCGTCGGCGATGACCATGGCCACTTCCTGGTTCTGGAAGCAGACCTTGCCGTCGGCCAGCACCATCTGCTTGTCGCCGGCGAGGGTCGGCATCCAGTGCAGCCCCAGCGGCTCCAGGTCCGCGGCCGTCAGCACGGCGTGGACGCCCGGCGTGGCCAGTGCCGTGTCCTTGTTGATCGACTTGATGCGCGCATGGGCGTGCGGGCTGCGCACGAAATCCCCGTAGACCATGCCGGGCATCTGGATGTCGTCGACATAGTTGCCCTTGCCCTGGATGAAGCGGGCGTCCTCGGTGCGCTTGCGGCGGCAGCCGACGCCTCCCAGGCGATCGGCCAGTTCGCGCGCCTCGTCTTCGGCACTCACGCTGCTTTCGACTTCCTCGACGTCACTCGCCATGACCCAGCTCCTCGATTCGCTTGCGGGCGACCGCGGGCATCACTCCGCCGTGGCCGTCTCCCCGGAATGCAGTTTCTCGCTCGCGTGCTGCACGGCGCGGATGATGTTCTGGTAGCCGGTACAGCGGCACAGGTTGCCCGCCATGCCATGGCGGATCTCTTCCTCGCTCGGGTTCGGATTGTCCTGCAGCAGCCGCCAGGCGCGCATCAGCATGCCCGGTGTGCAGTAGCCACACTGGAGACCGTGCTCCTGGAAGAACCCTTCCTGGATCGGGTGCAGCCCCTCGCTGCCGGCCAGGCCCTCCACCGTGTGGATCTCCGCCCCCTGGGCCTGGACCGCGAGCAAGGTGCACGCCTTCACCGAAGCACCATCCATGTCGATGGTGCAGGCGCCGCAATGCGAGGTCTCGCAGCCGATGTGCGCGCCGGTCAAGCGCAGCCGGTCGCGCAGGGCGTGGATCAGGAGCTCGCGGTCGTCGACCGCCACGTCCATCTCCTGGCCGTTGATGTTGAGGGTGATCGCGTGCTTCGCCATGTCAGCCTCCCCGGGCGCGCTCGAGCGCCGTGTGGATGGCCCGGCGGGTCATCTCGCCGGCCATGTGGGTCTTGTATTCCGGACTCCCGCGCAGATCCTCGGCCGGGTTGCAGATGCTCATCGCCGCCTGCGCGGCCTGCTCGATGCGCTCGGGCGTCGCCTCGGCGCCCGTGAGCAGGTCCTCGGCGTCGCTGGCACGCAACGGCGTCGGCCCGACGTTGGTGAGCGTCAGCCGGACCTTGCGGCAGGTATTGCCCTGCATTTCCAGGAGGCAGCAGGCGGCGGCCGTGGCGTAGTCGCCGGTCTTGCGCTTGAACTTGCAGTAGGCGTGGCCGTGGCCGTCGGCCGGCGCCGGAATGCGGATGGCAGTGACCAGCTCGCCGTCGCCGAGGGCAGTGAGATAGGGACCGACGTAGAAGCCGTTGACCGGCTCGCGCCGCTCGCCCCGGCCACCACGCACGACGAACTCCGCCTCCAGCGCCATCAGTACGGCCGGGTGGTCGTTGCCCGGATCGCCGTGCAGGGCATCGCCGCCGATGGTGCCGCGGCTGCGCACCTGCGGATCGGCGACCAGGCCCGCGGTCTCGGCCAGCACCGGACAGCGCCGCTGCACGAGTTCGGAGTCGATGATGGCGTTCTCGCTGGTCATCGGCCCGATGACGAGGGTATCGCCCTCTTCGCGGACCCCGCGCAGATCGGGAATGCCGTTGATATCGATGATATGGGCGGGCTCGGCGAAGCGCAGCTTCATCATCGGCAGCAGACTGTGGCCGCCGGCCAGCAGCTTGCCGTCGGCGCCGTGCTCCGCGAGCAGGCGAACCGCGTCGTCGACGTCCGTCGCGGCATGGTACTCGAAACGACCGGGGATCATGCGTGTGGCCCTCCTCGTTGTCTCCCGTCACCCCCACGCCGGCGAGGCGCGGACACGGGTGGCGATGTGGCCGGACGACCGTGCCCGACCGCCGGCTCCAGCTTGGCGCGAGGGCGGACGGTGAGGCCGGGATTCGAGTATCCGGGCCCGATCTCCCCGTTGCAAATCCGACCCTGCGCGCGCGCCGGATGTTCCGGATGCCCCGGGCGCTCGACCCCCGTTGCATGCACGCCTACCCGGCCCACGGCGCCCGCGAGGGGCATTCGCACGGCAACGGCGCGCATTCCCGGGCACGGATCCGCCGGACAAGGCCGACGCGCGGAGCGCGGAGCGCAGATCGACAGGCCACCGGCGTCCGCCCGGCGCAACGGCCACCGCCTTGCCCGGCCAGTCCCGCGCGCGGTGAGCACCGGTCACGCTCGCGACCCCGCGTCGCTCGTCTCCGCCCCCGGCTCCATCAAATGAACGGCGTTCGCACGTAGCGAGACGCCGATCGGCTCCCCGGCTTCGACCCGGTTGCGCCGGGCAACGTGCGTCGGGATCGTCAGGTGGATCGGTTCCTCGATGCCGCGCACGTCGATGCGCACTTCGGTCAGGTCGCCGAGCCGAAGCGCCTCGGCGACCGTGCCACGGACGGGATTCTCGTGCTCGCCGCGCGAGGGCCGGTCGCGGCGGTGGAGCACGACGCTGTCGGCCGGGATGCACCAGGCGACCGCCTGCCCCGGCGCGAATCCCGGATGATGCGCCGCCTCCAGCTCGACCCCGTTCCAGGTCACGCGCGTGTAGCCGGCGTCGGTGTCGTGGCCGGCGACGACGCCGCTGAAGACGTTGCGCAAGTCGGTCAGGCGCGCGACCAGCGGGGAAACCGGGTGATACATCACCTGCTCGGGCGTGTCGAGCTGCAGCAGATCGCCGTGATGGATGACGCCGATGCGGTCTCCGAGCCGGGCCGCTTCGTGGAGATCGTGCGTGACGAACACGATCGGCACGTTGAGATCGCGGCGCAGGGCCGCCAGCTCGCGCTGCAGGCGGTCGCGGGTGACCCGGTCGACCGCCGCGAAGGGCTCGTCGAGGAGCAGCACGGACGGATCGCGCGCGAGCGCTCGCGCGACCGCCACGCGCTGCTGCTGGCCCCCGGAAAGCGCGTTCGGTCGCCGGTCCTCCAGGCCGCCCAGGCGTACCCGGCGGAGCAGCGAGTGGGCCGCTTCGCGGCGCGCCCCCCGATCGCGGCCGTCCATGGCCACCAGCACGTTGTCCAGCGCACTCAGGTGCGGAAACAGGGCATAACTCTGGAAAACGTAGCCGACCCGCCTGCGGCGCGTGGGCACGTCGAGCCCGCGGTCACTCTCCAGCCAGCGGCTGTCGCCGACCCGCACGTGGCCGCGCGCAGGCTGCGACAGGCCGGCGATGGCACGCAGCACCGTGGACTTGCCGCTGCCCGACGGCCCGACCAGGGCGAGCAGCTCGCCTGGGGCGACCTCGAACGCCAGATGCAGCGGGATGGGGGTGCGCTGCTCGAGCGCCACCGACAGGACCGCATCACTCACGCCGGGGTCCGATCCGCCCCGAGAGGACGTAGCTGGTGGCGATGGTTACGAGCGACACGGCGAGCAGCAGCGCGGCCATGCGCCCGGCGGCCGCGTCGTTGAAGGCCTGCATCTCGTCGTAGATCGCGATCGAGATCGTGCGCGTTTCGGCCGGGATGTTGCCGCCGACCATCAGCACGACGCCGAATTCCCCGAGCGTATGGGCGAAGGTGAGCACCATTCCCGTCAATACGCCGGGCCAGGCCAGCGGCAGTTCGATGCGCCACAGTCGGCCCCAGCCCGACATCCCGCAACACGCCGCGGCCTCGCGCACCTCCCGCGGGATGGCCTCGAAGGCCCGCTGCGCGGGCTGCACCGCGAACGGCAGGTTGACCACCAGCGAGGCGAGCACCAGGACCTCGAAGGAGAACACCAGCGTCTCCCCGGTGAGCCCGCCGTAGACACCGCCGAGGAGGCTGTCGCGCCCGAGCCCCACGAGCATGTAGTAGCCCAGCACCGTCGGCGGCAACACCAGCGGCAGGGCCAGCGCCGCCTCGACCACCCCCCGGCCGCGGAATCGATGCGCGCCCAGCCAGCTGCCGACCCCGATCGCCACCGGCAGGAGCAGCACCACGGCGAGCGCACCCAGCTGGAGCGACAGTGTGAACGCGGTCCAGTCCATCGGCTGCGTCTAGCCGTCCTCGCCGGGTACGGCGAAACCGTGCTCGCGCAGGATGCGCGCGGCGGCCGGGCCCTGCATGAAGCGGTGGAAGCGCCGCGCGCTGTGCCCGGCGCCCTCGAGCCGCACCATGCTCTGCGCGAGTGGCTGGTACCAGCCGGGCGGCACGGGGGCGAACTCGCCCCGGTCGGCCAGTTCCGGGCGCGTGGCGAGCGAAGCCGGCAGGATCGCGCCATCGACGGACCCCGAGGCGGCGAAGCGGGCCGCCTGGGCCGCATTCTCCCCGAGCACCAGGACCGGCTGGATCGCATCCCAGAGCCCCGCGCGCTGCAGCGCCTGGCGTGCCCGTGCGCCGTAGGGCGCATGCGCCGGGTGGGCAATCGCGAAGCGCTCGACGCCTGCGGCATCGAGCCGCTCGGCGAGCGCGTCGAGCTGCCCGTCGGCCACCAGCGGGGATCCGGCCGGCACGTAGAGACCGATGCGGCCGCGGGCGTAGACCGTGGGCTCGCCGGCTGCGACCCCGGCCTTCGCCACCCGCCTGGGATACGCGGAATCGGCCGCGAGGAACAGCTCGAACGGCGCACCCTGCAGGATCTGGCGGGTCAGCTTGCCGGAGGACGCGTAGGACGGGCGGATGCGGGCATCACTGCCGCGCTCGAATTCGGCGATCAGCACCGGCATCGCCTGGCGCAGGCTCGAGGCCACCGCCACCCGCGGGTCCGATTGCGCCCGGGCGCTCGCCGGCAGGACGAGCGCCGCGCACAGCGCGACCGCGACCATGCGGCCCATCGGCATCGTTCGCATGCGCGCGCTCCTCGGCCCTGGGCTCGGCGGGCGCAGTATACGAAGCCGTGCCCTGCTCGGCCACGCGGGCGGGCGCCGGAATCCGATTGACGCCGCTGCGGGCCGCGGCTAGCGTCCTCGTCAGAGCGTGTGAACGGCGATGACGGCCGGCGCGACGCGCCGCGGAGGTCCCGAGATGGCACCCGAGGTCGACGCGGCCCGCACCCGGGGCGGGCCGCTGGACGTGCTCGAGCAAGCGGCTGCGTGGCGGCGCGCCGGGCGGTCCGTGGCGCTCGCCACGGTTGTTTCGACCTGGGGGTCGGCGCCGCGACGCGCGGGCAGCCAGCTCGCGATCGCCGACGATGGCGCCATGGCCGGCTCGGTCAGCGGTGGCTGCGTGGAGGGGGCCGTCGTCGCCGAGGCCCGCGACGTCATGGAATCCGGCGAGCCACAGGTGCTCGAGTTCGGCGTGAGCAACGACGCAGCGTGGGAGGTCGGCCTCGCCTGCGGCGGCACCATCCGCGTGTTCGTCGAGGCCGTCGCATAGGCGAGTGGCGCATGAAGCGAACCGAGCTGGAGCGTCTCCTCGCCGACCGCGCCGCGCAGCGCCCGGTCGCGCTCGCCACCGCGCTGGACAACGCCGAGTCGCAGCGCATCGATCCGCGGGCGGAGATCGACTCCGAAACCCCGCCCGAGCTGCTGGAGGTTGCGCGCCGCGCCGTGCGCCTCGATCGCGCGGAGACCTGCGAGGTCGGAGGTCGCGAATGGCTGGTGAACCCCTACAACCCGCCGCAGCGCATGGCACTGGTCGGCGCCGTGCACATCGCCCAGGCGCTGGCGCCGATGGCGGCGCAGGCGGGCTTCGAGGTCACGGTCATCGATCCACGCCGCGCCTTCGCCACCGAGGCGCGCTTCCCCGACGTTCACCTCGACCCGCGCTGGCCGGACGAGGCATTCGCCGAGCGTGCGCCGGACACCCGCACCGCCGTCGTGACGCTCACCCACGATCCCAAGATCGACGATCCGGCCCTGGCCGCGGCACTGGAATCGGACGCCTTCTACATCGGCGCGCTCGGCAGCCGTCGCACCCATGCCGCGCGGCGCGAGCGCCTGGCGGAGCGCGGCTTCGACGAGTCGGCGACCGGGCGCATCCACGCGCCGGTCGGACTGGATCTCGGTGGGCGGGCTCCGGCGGAGATCGCCGTGTCGGTGCTCGCCGAGGCCATTGGCGTGCTGCGCCGTGGTTCGTGAGGGCGGGCCGCGGCGCAGGCACGCGCTGTACGCCGCGGCGCAGGGCCGTACACTAACCGCTCCGGTCGCCGTCGCGATCGGCCGCAACGCTTGCGCGAGCCGCCCATGACCTTTGATCCGCTGCGCGTGCGTGGCGAGTTCCCGCTGCTCGCGGAGCCGCCGAACGGGGGTGCGCTCCACTACCTGGACAACGCCGCCACGGCCCAGACTCCCCGCATGGTCGTCGATGCCGTCGCGGCCCACGAGACCCGCCGCCGCGCCAATGTCGTGCGCAGCGTGCACTCGCTGGCCGAGGCGGCCACGGAGGCCTACGCGGAGGCCCGGTCGACCGTCGCCCGCCACCTCCACGCCGCGGCCGAGGAGGAGGTGGTGTTCACCGGCGGCTGCACGGCCGCGATCAATCTCGTCGCGCACGCCTTCGGCGAGACCCTGGCGCCGGGCGACGAGGTCGTGATCTCCGCGCTCGAGCACCATTCCAACCTGGTGCCCTGGCAGCTGCTGCGCGACCGCCGCGGGATCCGCCTCCGGGTGCTGCCGGTGACGCCGGCGGGCGCCATCGACCTCGACGCGCTGCCCGGGGTCGTGACCGAGCGCTGCCGCCTGGTCGCGCTCACGCACGCCTCCAATGTCACCGGGGCCTGCACCGATGTGGCGGCGGTCGTGGCGGCCGCCCGGGCGGTCGGCGCGCGGGTCCTGCTCGACGGTGCCCAGCACGCGCCGCATGCGCGACCGGACGTGCAGGCCCTCGGGGTCGATTTCTACTGCTTCTCGGGCCACAAGGTATACGGCCCGAGCGGCATCGGCGTGCTCTGGGGGCGGGCCGACGCCCTGGCCGCCCTGCCGCCCTTCCTCGGCGGCGGCGAGATGATCCGGCGCGTGACGCTCGAGGAGACCACGTTCGCGGACCCGCCGCAGCGCTTCGAGGCGGGCACGCCGCCGATCGCCCAGGCGGTGGGCCTCGGTGCCGCCCTGCGCTGGCTCGAGGGGATCGACCGGGACGGCGCGCGCGCGCACGTCGAGGCGCTGACCGAGCGCCTGCTCGACGGGCTCGAGCATCTGCACGCACGCCACGGGCGCGTGACCCTGCTCGGCGGGCGCGACCTCGTGCCCCGGCTGCCGATCGTGGCGTTCGCGCTCGAGCGCGCGCACCCCCACGACGTCGCCCAGCTGCTCGACGCTGCGGGGGTGGCAGTTCGCGGCGGCCATCACTGCGCCCAGCCGCTGATGGACGCGTTCGGCCTGACCGGCACGACGCGCGCGAGCCTCGCGCTCTACAACACCGAGGCGGACGTCGATGCCTGTCTCGCGGGGCTGGAGGCGGTCATGGAGCGCCTCCGGTGAGCGGCGACATCTACCAGGACCGCATGCTGGCGCTCGCCGACAGCGCCGGGCCCGGGGGCCGCCTCGAGGCGCCGGACGCCAGCATGACGCTGGACAACCCGCTCTGCGGCGATCGCGTTGCGCTCGACATCCGGCGCGATCCCGGCGGACGCGTCGTCGCCCTCGGCCACGAGGTGCGCGGCTGCGTCCTGTGTCGCGCCGCGACGGCCGTGCTGTGCGCGGCCGCGATCGGCGCGACGGCCACCGATCTGGCGGCCGTGCGCGACGCGCTGCACGCGCGCCTGCGCGGTCGCGGCGCCCTGCCCGACGCGCCCGCCTGGCGCGAACTCGTGGTGTTCGAGCCGGTGGCGGCGCACAAGAGCCGCCACGCATGCGTCCTGCTGCCCTTCGACGCGGCGCTACGGGCCCTGCACGACGCGTGATCGGCGCGGCCGGGGCACGGCGTCGCGGCGGTCCGATTGACAGGCGAGGCGGAGCGCGCCTAGTTTGCCACGAAGCGCCGCAGTCGATCCGCGTGGGCCCGACAGGCTCCCGGGGGAGCCAGACCATGAAGATGGAGAACGAGCGCCACCTCCCCCTTCCGCGCCAGCAGGTCTGGGATGCGCTCAACGACGCCGCCGTGCTGCAGGCGTGCATACCGGGCTGCGAATCCTTCGAGCAAAGCGACGACAACCGCTACGACGCCGTGGTCAACACGAAAGTCGGCCCCGTGAAGGCGCGCTTCCAGGGCAGCGTCGCGCTCGACGATCTCGACCCGCCGGTGGCCTACACCCTCAGCTTCCAGGGCAAAGGGGGCCAGGCGGGCTTCGTCAAGGGCTCGTCGTCGGTTCGGCTCGACGCGACCGAGGACGGCTGTCGCCTGAGCTACAGCGTCAACGCCACGCTCGGCGGCAAGCTCGCCCAGATCGGCAGCCGCCTGGTCAACAGCGCGGCCCAGAAGCAGGCCAAGGAGTTCTTCGACAATTTCCTCGCGCACATGGGCGTCGAGGACACGGGGGACGAAGGCGATGCGTCGAGCGGCGAAGCGTCGCGGGGCGATGGCGCGTCCGGGGCGGCAGCCGAGGGACCAGGCGGTGCCGGGCCGGCCGGGCCCTCCCGCGCGAGCGCCACCACCGCGCAACGCGGTGCGCAGGCCGGCACGGGCGAAGGCGCGCGCACCCCGGGCACGGTCGGGCCCTGAGTCGCGGCCGTCGGCGGTGCCGTGCTGCTGATCGCGGCGGCAACCACGCTCTGAGGGGCAGCGGCGCAGGCCGCGGCGGGAACGACGCCGGCTCGCCTCGCCGGCGGCTGCTTGCAGGCCGAGCGCACTGACCTATACTCGGTGGCGACGGGCAAGGCCGCGCCCCGCCGCGCCACCACCGCGCCGCAACCGGCCCCGGGCCCGTCCGGCTCCCGGCGCGCGGCCACGACAAGAGCAGCAGAGGCGGTCGCAACCGCCGGGAGGCTCCCCATGAACGTCTCGATGACGGTCAACGGTCGCGCCGTTTCCGCTGATATCGATCCGCGCACGCTGCTCGTCGAGTACATCCGCGACCACCTCGGTCTCACCGGAACCCATGTCGGCTGCGATACGGGCCAGTGCGGCGCCTGCACGGTCCACGTCGACGGGCGCGCCATCAAGGCGTGCTCGCTGCTCGCCGCGCAGGCCGAGGGCGCGCAGGTCGTGACCATCGAGGGGCTCGACGACGGCCATGGTGGGCTGCACCCGATGCAGGCGGCCTTCCGCGACGAGCACGGGCTGCAATGCGGTTTCTGCACGCCCGGGATGGTGATGGCCGCGGTCGAACTCGTGCAGGCGCATCCCGACGCCTCGGACCGGGTCATCCGTGAGCAGCTCGAGGGCAACATGTGCCGCTGCACCGGCTACGAGAACATCGTTCGCGCGGTCAGGGCCGGCGCCGCCGGCATGGGAGGGTAGCCACATGAGCGAGACCGGAACGAAGATCGGTGACTCCGCGCAGCGCAAGGAAGACCAGCGCTTCCTGACCGGTCACGGTCGCTACACGGACGACATCGACCTGCCCGGCCAGGCCCATGCCTGTTTCCTGCGCTCGCCCCATGCGCACGCGAAGATCAACTCGATCGACGCCACCGAGGCGAAGGCCGCGCCCGGCGTGATCGCCGTCTACACGGGCGCGGACCTCGCGGCGGACGGTGTCGGCGGGCTGCCGTGCGGCTGGCAGATCCACGACGTCAGCGGCGAGCCGATGGCCGAGCCGCCGCATCCGCTGATGGCCCAGGGCAAGGTGCGCTACACGGGCGAGCTGGTCGCCGTCGTCATCGCCGAGGCGTATTACCAGGCGAAGGATGCCACCGAGCTCATCGATGTCGACTACGACATGCTCGACGCGGTGGTCGCCCCCGATCGGGCGCTCGAGTCGGGCCAGCCGCTGGTGCACGACGAAGTCGCCGACAACCGGTGCTACACGTGGGCGCTCGGCGACCGGGCCGAGACGGACGGCGCGTTCGAGCGCGCCGCGCACGTCACGCAACTCGACCTGCGCAACAACCGCCTGATCCCGAACGCGATCGAGCCGCGCGCGGCGGTGGCCGATTATCAACCGGGCGAGGATCGCTACACGCTCTACACGACGTCGCAGAACCCGCACCTTTCGCGGCTGCTGCTGTGCGCGTTCGTGCTCAACCTGCCGGAGCACAAGGTGCGGATCGTGGCCCCCGACGTTGGCGGCGGCTTCGGCTCGAAGATCTACGCCTACGCCGAGGAGGCCACCCTGACCTGGGCCGCTCCGAAGGTCGGCCGGCCACTCAAGTGGACCGCGGAGCGCGGCGAATCGTTCCTGTCGGACGCGCACGGGCGCGACCACGTGACGCACGCGGAGCTGGCGCTGGACGACCAGGGGCATTTTCTCGGCATGCGCGTGGACACCCAGGCGAACCTGGGTGCCTACCTGTCGACGTTCGCCTCGAGCGTGCCCACGATCCTGTACGCCACGCTGCTCGCGGGGCAGTACACGACCCCGGCGATCCACTGCCGCGTGACGGCGGCGTTCACGAACACCGCGCCCGTGGACGCCTACCGGGGGGCCGGGCGACCCGAGGCGACCTACGTCGTCGAGCGCCTGGTCAGCGCCGCCGCGCGCGAGATGGGCCTGGATCAGGCCGCGATCCGGCGGCGCAACTTCATCCCCACGGACGCGTTCCCCTATCAGACCCCGGTGGCGCTGAACTACGACGTCGGCGACTACGACGCGACCCTGACCGAGGCCATGCGCATGGCCGACATCGACGGGTTCGAGCAGCGCCGCAGCGAAGCCGAGCAGCGCGGGCGCTGTCGCGGGGTCGGCTACTCGACGTACATCGAGGCCTGCGGGCTCGCGCCGTCGAACATCGCGGGCGCGCTCGGTGCCCGGGCGGGGCTCTACGAGGCCGGCGAGGTGCGCCTGCACCCGACCGGCAAGGTGACCGTGTTCACGGGCTCGCACAGCCACGGCCAGGGCCACGAGACGACCTTCGCGCAGATCGTCTCCGACCGCCTGGGCATCCCCTACGACGATGTCGAGATCGTCCACGGCGACACCGATCGCAGCGCCTTCGGCATGGGCACCTACGGCTCGCGCTCGCTCGCGGTCGGCGGTTCCGCGCTGATGAAGGCGATGGACAAGATCGTCGACAAGGGCCGCAAGATCGCCGCGCACATGCTCGAGGCCGCCGAGGCGGACATCGAGTACGCCGACGGCACATTCAACGTGGCGGGCACCGACAAGAGCCTGTCGATGGCCGACGTCGCCTTCTCGGCGTACGTGCCGCACAACTACCCGCTCGAGGAGCTCGAGCCCGGCCTCGACGAGAGCGCCTTCTACGATCCCACGAACTTCACGTACCCGGCGGGCAGCCACATCTGCGAGGTCGAGGTCGATCCGGAGACCGGGCACGTGGACATCGTCAACTTCACCGCCGTCGACGACTTCGGCAACGTCATCAACCCGATGATCGTCGAGGGCCAGGTGCACGGGGGCCTCGCCCAGGGGATCGGCCAGGCGCTGCTCGAGGGCTGCATCTACGACGAGGAGAGCGGCCAGCTGCTCACCGGCTCGTACATGGACTACACGATGCCGCGGGCCGACGACCTGCCGAGCTTCCGGGTCGGCACCCACAACACCCCGTGCACCCACAACCCGCTCGGCGTGAAGGGTTGCGGCGAGGCGGGCGCCATCGGCGCACCCCCCGCGGTGATCAACGCCGTCATCGACGCGCTGCAGCCGCTCGGCGTCGGCGAGGTCGACATCGGCATGCCCGCCACGCCCGCGCGCGTGTGGCAGGCCATCCGTCGGGCCGGGACCGCGCGCGCCGCGTAGACGGGAGGCGGACCATGTATGGATTCGAGTATCACCGACCGAGCTCGATCGACGAGGCCGCCCGGGTCCTCGGCCAGGGCGAGGACGCGAGCGCCATCGCCGGCGGCCAGACGCTGCTGCAGACCCTCAAGCAGCGCCTCGCGGCGCCGTCCGACGTCGTCGACCTGCGCGGTCTGAGCGAGCTGCGCGGCGTCCGTGTCGACGGCGAGCGGGTGGTCATCGGCGCGATGACGCCGCACGGTGACGTGGCCGCCTCGCCCGAGGTCCGCCGGTCGATCCCGGCGCTCGCCACCCTCGCCGGCGGCATCGGCGACCCCCAGGTGCGCAACGTCGGCACGATCGGCGGCTCCGTTGCCAACAGCGACCCGGCCGCGGATTACCCGGCGGGCGTCCTGGGCCTCGGGGCGACCATCCAGACCCACGAGCGCGAGATCGCCGCGAACGACTTCTTCATCGACCTGTTCGACACGGCGCTCGAGCCGCACGAGCTGATCCGCGCGTTCAGCTTCCCGATCCCGAGCCGTGCGGGCTACGTCAAGTTCGCCCAGCCCGCATCGCGCTATGCGCTGGTCGGCGTCATGGTCAGCCAGGGCCACGACGGGGTGCGGGTCGGGGTCACCGGCGCGGGCCCCTGCGCGTTCCGCGTGCCCGAGATGGAGCAGGCGCTGGCCCAGCATTTCTCGCCCGACGCCATCAAGGGCGTGGCGGTGGATCCCGACGGGCTCAACGAGGATCTGCACGGCAGCGCCGAATACCGCGCCCACCTCGTCAACGTCGTCGCCCGCCGCGCGGTCGAGGCGGCGCTCGTGGGCTGACCGCGGGGCCGCCCTCACCCGCCGCGCCCGGCCCGGTGCGCGGGCGGCGTCCGCGGGTCGTTCCGCGCCGCGTCCCGCAGCCCCGGGGAACCCGTGGGGTCGGCGGGTGATGTAGGCTATCGGGCCGACAGGCTGGCGTGCTTCCCGGGATCCCGACATGGCGACGAACGCACCCGCAGCGAGCGGCGAACTCCCGGCTTCCATCGACGCAACGATGGCGGTGCTCGATCGCGGCGACTACGTCGCGGATCGGCGCCTGGCCACAGCGCTGTTCCTGGCGCTGCGCATGGGTCGGCCGCTGTTCCTCGAAGGCGAGACCGGGGTCGGCAAGACCGAGATCGCCAAGGTCATCGCACACACGCTGGGCCGCGATCTCGTGCGCCTGCAGTGCTACGAGGGGCTCGACGTCTCCTCGGCGGTCTACGAGTGGAACTACCAGCGCCAGATGGTCGAGATTCGCCTGGCGGAGGCCTCGGGGGAAGTCGACCGCGAGGCGCTCGCGCAGGACGTCTTCGATCGGCGCTTCCTGACCAAGCGTCCCCTGCTCCAGGCGCTCGAGCCGGATCCGACGAGCCCCGGGAGCGTGCTGCTCATCGACGAGCTGGACCGCACCGACGAGCCGTTCGAGGCCTATCTGCTCGAGGTCCTGTCCGACTTCCAGGTCACGATCCCCGAGATCGGCACCATCGCCGCGACGCGGCCGCCGATCGTCGTGATCACCTCCAACCGCACGCGCGAGATCCACGATGCGGTCAAGCGCCGCTGCCTCTATCATTGGGTCGATTATCCGGACGCCGAGCGCGAGCAAGCGATCCTGCAGCGCAAGGCGCCGGACGCGGCGGCCACCCTGAGCGGGGAGGTCGTCGCCTTCGTCCAGGAACTGCGGGAGTTGGACCTGTTCAAGCTCCCGGGGATCGCCGAGACCATCGACTGGACGAACGCGCTGGTCGCGATCGACCAGCTGTCGCTCGACCCCGCGGTGATCAATGACACCCTGGGCGTGCTGCTCAAGTACCAGGACGACATCGCGCGCCTGGACTCGGGCGAGGTCAACAAGCTGCTCCGGCGGATCAACGCGGAAGTCGCCGGGGGCAGCGGTGGCTGAGGCACCCCGGGGCGAGGGCGGCGGCCGCCTCGCCGAGAACGTGATGCACTTCGCCCGGGTGTTGCGCACGGCGGGCCTGCCGGTCGGCCCGGACAAGGTGCTCGACGCCCTGACCGCACTCCGGGTCGCCGGCATCCGTCGGCGTGACGACTTCTACTGGACGCTGCACGCCGTGTTCGTCGAGCGCCGCGATCAGCGCGCACTGTTCGACCAGGCCTTCCAGGTCTTCTGGCGTGATCCCCACCTGCTCGACCGGGTGATGCAGCTGCTGCTGCCGCAGGCGCCGGGCGGCAACGCGCCCGAGCCCGAGCCCATGAGCGCCCGCCTGGCCGAGGCCCTCGCGAGCGGGCCGGCCCCGCCCCCCGCGGGCGAGCGCGACGGCGACGAAACGGAGATCGAGGCCACGCTGAGCTACTCGGCCGAGGAATGCCTGCAGGCGATGGATTTCGAGAGCATGACCGCCGCCGAGCAGGCCGACGCGAAGCGGGCGATCGCGCGCCTGCGCCTGCCGGTGCGGCCGCTCGTCACCCGGCGATACGCGCCGCACGCGCGCGGCGGGCGGATCGACATCCGGGCCACGATGCGCGCATCCCTGCAACAGGGCGGCGATACCATCGCGCTGCGCCGGCGGGCGCCGGTCAAGCGCCAGCCCCCGCTGGTCGTGCTGTGCGACATCTCCGGCTCGATGAGCCAATACTCGCGCATGTTCCTGCACTTCCTGCACGCCGTGACCAACGACCGTGACCCGGTGCATGCGTTCGTCTTCGGCACGCGCCTCACCAACATCACGCGTGACCTGCGCGTGCGCGACGTCGACGACGCGCTGGCGCGCGCGGGCCGCCGGGTGCAGGATTGGTCCGGCGGTACGCGCATCGGCGCGTGCCTGCGCGAGTTCAACCTGCGCTGGTCGCGGCGCCTGCTGGCGCAGGGCGGGATCGTGCTGCTCGTCAGCGACGGGCTCGACCGCGAGGCCGGCGAGGGCGTGGATGCCGAGATGGCCCGGCTGCAGCGCTCCGCCCGGCGCCTGATCTGGCTGAACCCGCTGCTGCGCTACGCGGGCTTCGAGGCGAAGGCGGCCGGGGTGCGCGCGATGCGCCCCTACGTCGACGAGTTCCGCCCCGTGCACAACATCCGCAGCCTGGAGCAGCTGGCCGCGGCCCTGGCCGACGAGCCGCCCGCGCCGACGGTGCGGGGGCAGCGCCCGGAGGCCGCGTGATCACCGGTGTGCTCCTCGCCGCGGGCCGCGGCGAGCGCTTCGGCGGCGACAAGCTGCTCGCGGAGCTGGCCGACGGGCGCCGCCTGGGGGCGGCGTCCGCGCAGGCGATGGCTGCCGCGCTGGAGCACGTGATCGCCGTGGTACGGCCCGGCGCCGATGAGACCGCCGCCGCGCTCGAGGCCGCCGGCTGCGAGGTGGTCGTCTGCGCCGACGCCGCCAGCGGCATGGGCGCGAGTCTGGCACGGGGCATCGGCGCCCGCCGCAACGCCGACGGCTGGATCGTCGGGCTGGCGGACATGCCCGCCATCCGCCCGGATACCGTGGCCGCCGTGCGCACCGCCCTGGCGTCGGGCGCGCGCCTCGCGGCCCCCTTCCACGCCGGCCGGCGGGGCCACCCGGTGGGGTTCGCGCACGACCTCGGCCCGCACCTCGCCGCCCTGTCCGGCGATCAGGGAGCGCGGGGCATCCTGCGCGCGGAGTGCGACGCCCTCGTGGCCATCGAGACGGATGACCCGGCGATCCACCTCGACGTCGATGCACCGGCGGACCTGGAGCGGCTGCCGCAGCGGTGACACCGATCCGTGTCCCTGTCCTTCTACCGGCACGGGTGCGGCCGGTCGCACGCATCGTGCTCCTGCCGCGCGGCGAGGACGGCCGTGCGCACACGGCACGATCGCCCGATCCGGTGACAGCCCTGGTTGATACGCTGCGCGCGGATCGTCTCGAGTCGCGAGATGAGTCCACGGACCCGGGCTCGAAAGCCCGGCAACAGGGACGGTATCGCAGGGGTCAACGGTTGGTCCTTCGGCCGTTGCATGTTCTTGCCCGCACTCATCGCCATCCCCGCGGATGGATCCGCGGCCCTCACGGTCTCCGGGCAGATTTCCTTGGAGGCCACGCACGCTTCCGTCACCGGCCAGTCCAGCCGCCGGCGCTTCGCGACCGGGCTCACGCGTGTCAGCGAGGATGTGCATGGGCGCACCTCGCGCCACGGACTGCCCTTCGTGGACCCGGGACCAGGTCGAGATCGTGAACGACACCTGCGGTCACCAGACCGGTGACGCGCGCCTGTACCCGCTCGCGCAGGTGATGCGAAGGACACTGCGCACCCGCGATATCCTCGCTCGACTCGGGGGCGACGAGTTCGGGTTCATGCTGCGCGATCGCGACGCCGAGACCGCGGCGATCGCCAAATGGGGCGAATGCGCAGACCCTGCTGCAGCCGTTGCGGGACACGGGCTGAACCATCGCCCGCGACGACTTCGGGCGCGGGCTGTCGTCCTGTGGCTACCTGAAATCCCTGCCGATCGATATCCTAAAGATCGAGGATCGATGCGTGCACTCCATCGTGGCGGGCGAGCTGGATCGCACGATAGTCCAGTCGCTCGTCCAGATGGGATGCCTCATGGGGATGCGCACCGTCGCGGCGTACGTCGAGAATGCCGCGATACGCGACGCTGTCCGCGCGCTCGGCGTCGACTTCACCCAGGGCTACGGTATCGACCATGCGCAGCCTCTCGGCAACCTGCTCGCCGGGCACGGCGGGACACGGTCATCCCTCGCGAACGACGACGGCGGTCAGGCACGCCCATGACCGACAAGGCCTGCGGCGAAGTGCCCGAACCGGCTCGGTACCGGGCCTCGGCGAGCCGGCGTCCCCGGATTCGACGGACGCGCCTGCCGTAGCGTGCGAAGCAGCGACCCATCGGATTCCGGCCGTCACGGAGCCTCGGTGCAGGCGCAGCGGCTCGCCAGATGGCCGCCTCTCCCGCTCGCCTGCCGAGGCGCTCTGCCGGCCGGTTTGGAAAGCGCGACGCCGCCGGGCGGGCCCCTGATCCGGCCCAGCGCCGGTAAACCCGGCCCCCGTCACCCGAAGTCGAATGGCTGCGGAGACCTCGACTGCGCTGAAGGTAGCGCGTTAGCTTGAGGCCGCTGCACCAGGACGATCCACGCGCGCCGCACGGCGCGCATTCGACCGCCGAGAGAGAGACCGTGATGTGGCTGCTCGACCAGATGGCGGAGCGGGCGATCGACCGGGCCCGCCAGCGCGGCGAGCTCGACCATCTACCCAACGCGGGTCGGCCCCTGGAGCTCGACGATGACTCGATGGTCCCGCCCGAGTTGCGCGCGGTCTATCGCCTGCTCAGGAACGCCGGCTACCTGCCCGAGGGGGTCGAGGTCCGGCGCGCGATCCGCGACGCCGAGCAGCTCCTCCGGGAAGCGCGCACGGAGGAAGAGCGCGCCGACGCGGGCGCGCGCCTGCGCCTTCTCCTCAACCGCCTGGGCGACCGCCGCGCGGGCTCCCTGCTCGCGCAGGAGGCCTACTATCAGCAGGTGCGGGCCCGGGTGGCCACCGGCGACACCGGGAACGCTTGACCGGATTCTCCACGAGCGGCACTCCGGCCGCCTCCCTGGCACGATCGGCGAGGGACTCGATCCGACGGCATCGGGCTCCGGCGAGTCGCGTCCTGCGAGATCGGATCCTCGATCCCCCACGGGTCACCGCAACGGTGGCCGGGGCCCATTGCCGCCGGGCCGGGCATGCACGCGTAGGCAAACGCAGGACGTGACCCGGTGCGACGGCGGATACGCCGCCACCACCGGGGGCGAGCCCGCCGCCGTAGCGAGGGCTCGCGAAGCCGGGTCGCGGTCTCGCGCTGCGCTCGCCGTGGCGTCCCCGACCCGCGTGGGCGGCCTGTCGCGGGTGCAGCCCGCATGCGCGGCACGCCAATGACCCCGGGGTGCTCGTATTCGGGGAGCGCCGGCGAGTGGGGCCGGGGATCCGCAGCGGTCGCGCGTTGGGGCACCGGCATCGCAAAGGCCGCTCCGGGCGTGCCGCGTCGCGGCCCTCGCCGCCGCACGGGCTGCGGCAATCATCGCCACGCTGGACGCCGCGCCGTGCCACCCGACCCGCTATACGCCCGGCCTTGCGTGCCATGGCGCCTTCGCTCGCTGCCACGCCTCGACGCCTCGGGCATCCGGACCCGCCGCGCCCGATGCGAAGCGGCAGGTGGCGGATCGCGCCGCCATTGGGGCGCGATCGGACCATGATTCGCGTTATTGCCGACCATGCTCCTGTTGATTGGCCCGAACCTTGCAAGCTGCGCCCACATCCTGGAACGGGGACTCTGCCCGGGAAGGGAACCGCCCGGGATGCAAGCGGTGCGGGACTGCGCGCGTACCCGGAATGTTCCGGCACGGTCGGGAAGGGGGAAGGCCCTTGAGCGAAATGCCATCCAACGTCAAGCGGATCAGTGTCGATCTTCTCCGCCACGGGTTGTACGTGTATGCGCTCGATCGCCCCTGGATCGAGACGCCATTCCAGTTCCAGGGTTTCCGCATCGAGACCGACGTCGAAATCGACACCCTGCGGCGCTACTGCTGGCTCGTCTACGTCGACGTCGAGCGCTGCGAGTCGGATGCGCTGGGCGAGGCGCTGATGAGCCGCATGGCGGCCAATCGGTCCGAGGTGCGGCGCAGGGACCCCGCGGGCAGCAGTCCCTGGAAGGAACCCGACATGCACCGCCCGGCACCGAAGATCGAGTCACCCCTGTTCGACCACAATCCCCTCGTCGACCACGAGGCGTTCGGCAGCCGGGTCGAAGAGGCCATGGTCGGTCGCCGCAGGCTCAGGGATGTCCTGTCGAACGTCTTCCACTCGGTGGCCGGGGAGCGCAATGCCCCGGTGGCCGAAACCCGCGCGGCGGTGGCCGACGTGGCCGCGACGATCAAGGCCGATCCGACGGCATCGCTCTGGCTCACCCGGATCAGCAACAACGACGACTACACCAGCCAGCATTCGATCAACTCCAGCGTGATGGCCATGGTGTTTGCCCAGTACCTCGGCCTTACGGGCAAGGACCTCGAGATCGTCGGTCTCGGTACGCTGCTGATGGACGTCGGCCGCATGATGGTACCCGGGCGCCTGCTGCCGAAGCCCGGCAAACTCTCGGACAGCGAATGGTCGTATGTTCAGCGCCACGTCCATCACGGGGTGCGCCTGCTGAGCGACTCGCAAATGGCCGAGGACGCGATCGACATCGTGCGCATGCACCACGAGCGGCGCTACGGCCAGGGCTATCCCAACGGACTGAGCTCCGATCGAATCATCTGGCCGGCGCTCGTCGCCGGCCTCGTCGACTCCTACGACGCCATGACCCACAAGCGACCCTACCGCGAGGCGTACCGACCCGATCACGCCCTGCAGATGCTCTACAACGAGGCGGACTCGACGTTCGGCGAGCAGCTCGTGTCCAGCT
The DNA here is from genome assembly GCA_964626335.1 of uncultured Ectothiorhodospiraceae bacterium. Classification (GTDB taxonomy): domain Bacteria; phylum Pseudomonadota; class Gammaproteobacteria; order XJ16; family Halofilaceae; genus Halofilum. Next base: position 383 of record CAZVFN010000014.1, on the reverse strand, counting down.
TCACCTGGTACATGGGCACCTACCCGGTCGGCTCGGTCGTCGAGCTCGACAACGGTTCCGTCGGGGTCGTGGTCGGGGCTCACCCGGGCAAGGGGGTCTCGCCCACGGTCCTGATCGTGCGTGACGCCGAGGGCCGCCCCCTGCCCCGGCGGACGCTGCTCAACCTGGTGGCGGCAAACAGCCGCGAGAACGCGAAGAAAAAACTGCCGGCGCGCAGTGTACGCCGCACCCTCACGCCCGAGCAGGCCGCCCTACCGGTGGGCCGGATCGTGGCCAACGAGTTCGGGCTCGACGCCCTGTTCACGGAAGCCGAAACGCGGGCGAGGCGCGGCCCGGGCAAACGTACGGGCAGGATACGGCTCCGCTAGGCGCCTGTCCGGGAA
>CAZVFN010000013.1:0-37826 GCA_964626335.1 uncultured Ectothiorhodospiraceae bacterium | reverse complement strand
GCACGCCGCGCAGCCCGGCGGCGCCGACCCCGAAGGCCGCGGCGGCCACACCGGCGGCGACCGCGAACGTGGCCGCCCCGCCGGCCGCTGTCCATAGCAGACCGGCACTGAACGCGCCGGTTGCCTGGCCCGCGCCGAAGCTCATGCTGGAGTAGAAGGCCTGGCCGCGGCCCTGGTGGGGACCGGTGAAGAAGCGGTCCACCAGCGAGATCGCGACCGCGTGGTACAGGCCGAAGCTCGCGGCGTGCAGCGTCTGGGCGACCACCAGCACGCCCGCATGATCCACGAACGCGGCGATCAGCAGCCAGCGCAGTGCCGTCAGCGCGAGGCTGGCCAGCAGCAGCGGCAGCGCCCCATGGCGCGGCAGGAGGCGGTGCATGGCGAGGAACACCCCGATCTCGGCGAGCACCCCGAGCGCCCAGAGCGCACCGATCGCCAGCCCGCTGTAGCCGTGGTCCTGGAGGTAAATGCTGAAAAAGGCGTAATAGGGCCCGTGGCTCGCCTGCATCAGGAAGCACACCAGCAGCAGCGACCAGACATGGGGCTGGCGCAGCACGGCCAGGATGCTGCCGCGGTCCTCGCCATCGCCCTGCGCGCGCGGGGCCGGCCAAGCCGCCAGGCTCGCCAGCCACAGGGCGAGGAACAGCGCCGCGACGAACCACGGCAGGGCGGGCTCGCCGAGGCGGTCGAGCAATGGCCCGAGGCTGGCCGACGTGGCGATGAAGCCGATCGACCCCCACAGCCGGATCCGGCTGTAGCGCTCGCGGCCGCTGCCGAGCCAGTTGAAGGTGTTCGCCTCGAACTGCGGCAGGGCCGCGTTCCAGAAGAACGAGAACAGGACCATGACGAGCGCGAGCGACCAGAAGCCCGCGGCCGGGAACACGCCGAGGAACAGCACGAAGGCAAGGCCGGTGCCGAGGCGAACCACGGACAGGCGCTCGCCGCGGCGGTCGGCGAGCCAGCCCCACACGTTCGGGGCGACGATCTTGGTCGCGGCGATGATCGCCATCAGCGAGCCGATCTCGCCGGGCGTGTAGCCGAGCGCGCGCAGGTAAACGCCCCAGTACGGCAGCAGCGCCCCGAGAACGGCGAAGAAGAACAGATAGAAGGCGGAAAGGCGCCAGTACGGCAGCGCCGCGCCGGCGGCCGGGACCGTGCTCAATCCGGCCTCAGGGGGTGGAAGGGCCCGCCGGCACCGCCGGCGTCACCGACTCGACGTCCGCGTTCTGGCCGCGGTGGCGCAGCGCGTGATCGATCAGTACCAGCGCCACCATGGCCTCGGCGATGGGGGTCGCGCGAATGCCGACGCAGGGGTCGTGGCGCCCCTTGGTGCGGACGTCGGTCGCCCCGCCCTCGACATCGATGCTGCGGCCGCTGAGGTGGATGCTCGAGGTCGGCTTGAGCGCGATCGAGGCGAGCAGGGCCTGGCCCGTGGAGATGCCGCCGAGCACCCCGCCCGCATGGTTCGACAGGAAGCCATCCGGGCTGATCTCGTCGCGGTGCTCCGTGCCCTTCTGCTCGACCGCGCGGAAGCCGTCGCCGAGCTCCACCCCCTTGACCGCGTTGATGCTCATCAGGGCCTTGGCGATGTCCGCGTCGAGTCGATCGAACACGGGCTCGCCCCAGCCCGGCGGCAGCCCGGAGGCCACCACCTCGACGCGTGCACCGGCGGAATCGCCGGACTTGCGCAGCCGCTGCATGAACGCCTCGAGATCCGCCACCTGATCGGGATTCGGCCAGAAGAACGGGTTGGCGTCGACCTCGGCCCAGTCGAACCGCGAGCGGTCGAGCTCGATCTCGCCGAGGCGGCTGAGGTGGCCCTGGATGTGCACGCCGAAGCGCTGCGTCAGCCACTTGCGCGCGATCGCCCCGGCGGCCACGCGCAGCGCCGTCTCGCGCGCCGAAGAGCGCCCGCCGCCGCGATAGTCACGCCGGCCGTACTTCTGCTGGTAGGTGTAGTCGGCGTGCCCCGGGCGGAACGTGCGCGCGATGTCGCTGTAATCCTTCGACTTCTGATCGATGTTGTCGATCAGCAGCCCGATGGGGGCGCCGGTGGTCCGCCCCTCGAACACGCCCGAGAGGATGCGGATGCGGTCGGGCTCGCGGCGCTGCGTGGTGTACTTGCTCTGCCCCGGGCGGCGCCGGTCGAGCTGATACTGCAGATCGGACACATCGACCTCGAGGTCGGGCGGACAGCCATCGACCACGCAGCCCAGCGCCTCGCCGTGGCTCTCGCCGAAGCTCGTGACCGTGAACAGCTTGCCGAAGGAATTGCCTGACATGGGAACGCGATTGTAGCGGAAACAGGGGCGCCTGGCTTCAGCCGGCGCCGAGCCACTTCTGCAGACCCCACCCGACGGCGTACGCCATCATCGCCGCCGCACCGCCCGTCCACAGCGTCTCCCAGGCGGAGGCCAGCCGCGGGTGCTGCAGCCTCGCCCCCTTGACCCAGCCGATGGCGGCGAACGCCAGCGCCGTCAGCACGACGCTGGCGGCGAAGGCTGTGGCCGGGACGATCCCCGGCAGCAGATACGGCAGCAGCGGCACGAAGCCGACGGCGAAGAAGGCGGCAAACGTGGTAGCGCCGGCACGCAGCGGATTCGGGCCGCGCAGCGGCAAGCCGTATTCCTCGGTGATCATCGTGTCCACCCAGAGGCGGCGGTCGCTGGTGATCGTGTCGACGATGCCCTCGAGGACCTCGCCCTCGAGCCCCTTCTGGGCGAAGATCTGGCGGATCTCCTCGCGCTCGCCCTCGGGCACGGCGTCGATATGGCGCTCCTCGGTGCGCCGCTTCTGGTCCACGCGGTCGCGCTCGCTGCGGGTGCCGTGGTAGTTGCTCACGGCCATGGAGAAGCCGTCCGCGATCAGGTTGGCGAAACCGAGGATGATGATCACCAGCGGCGACAGTGCGCCGCCCGTGGCCCCCGCAACCACCGCGAAGGTGGTCACGCAGCCGTCGATACCGCCGAGCACGCCGTCGGCCAGGTAGTCGTGCCGAAGGTCGGTGTCGAGCCGGCGGCGCACCGCCTCCGGGCGGTGCTGCTCGTGGGTCGGTGGATGATCAGTCATTCGGCACGCACCGCCTCGACCACGTTGGACAGCTGCTGCAGGTGCTGCAGGGCGCGGCGCAACTGCATCATGTCGTGGATCTGCACGGTCAGCGCGATGCGCACGCGCGGCGTATCGAGCGCCTGCGTCTCCGCGCGCGTGACGTTGACGTCGTCCTCGGCCAGCACGCGGGTCGTGTCCCGCAGCAGGCCGGGCCGGTCGAACGCCTCGACCGCCAGGTCCACGTTCCAGCGACCGGCCGCCCCGGCCTCGCCCCAGTCGACCTCGATCAGGCGGTCGCGCTCGCTGCCCGCCAGCCGCAGCACATTGTGGCAGTCCTGGCGGTGGACGGTGACCCCGCGTCCGCGCGTGATGTAACCGATGACCGGATCGCCGGGCACCGGCTTGCAGCAGTCCGCCGTGCGGGTCATCAGATCGCCGACGCCGCTGACCCGCAGCGCGTCCGGCTCGTCCGCCGTGCGCGCCGGCCTGTGCGTGACCGGGCTCGCCTCCGTGCCGCCGGTCCCGGCGAGCGATTGCACGGCCGCCGCGATGCGCTTGCCCGCGATGTCGTTGCGGCCCAGGGCCGCCAGCAGGTCGCTGACGCGCTCGAAGCCGAGCTCCCGGGCCAGGCGCTCGTGCCCGAGCTCGCGTGCACGCAGCCGCTTGAGCTCGCGTTCCAGCACCTGGCGTCCCTCCTCGACGTGCTGCTGGTGATCCTGCTGGTTGAACCAGTTGCGCACCCGCGCGCGGGCACGGCTGGTGCGCAGGTAACCGAGGTCGGGATTGAGCCAGTCGCGGCTCGGGCGCGCTTCGCGCGTCGTAAGGACCTCGACCTGCTCGGCGTTGCTCAGCGGGTGGGTCAAAGGAACGATGCGGCCGTTGACCTTGGCGCCGCGGCAGCGGTAGCCGACCTGGGTGTGCACAGTGAAGGCGAAGTCCAGGGCGGTGGCCCCCTGCGGCAGGTCGATGACGTCGCCACGCGGCGTGAACACGAACACGCGGTCGCTGAACAGCTCGCGGCCGAAGCTCTCCGCGAGCCCCTCGCCGCCGCCACCCGCATCGAGCAGCGAGCGCAGGGCGTTGACACTCTGCTGCAGGCGGGCACCCTGGGCGCTGCCTTCCTTGTAGAGCCAGTGGGCGGCCACGCCACGCTCGGCGTGCTCGTCCATGGCGCGAGTGCGTAGCTGCACCTCCACCGGCTTGCCGTCGGGTCCGAACACGGCCGTGTGCAGCGACTGGTAGCCGTTGTCCTTGGGATTCGCGATGTAGTCGTCGAACTCCTTCGGGATGTGCGACCAGCGGCTGTGGACGGATCCGAGGGCGGTATAGCAGTCCTGTACGCGGTCGACCCGCACACGCACGGCATGGACGTCGAACAGCTCGTCCAGGTCCACGTGCTTGCGCTGCATCTTCCGCCAGATGCTGTAGATGTGCTTCGGCCGACCGGTGACCTCGAAACCGGAGACGCCGTCGGCGTCCAGCGCCGCGCGCAGCGCATCGAGGAACTGCTCGATGAAGCGTTCGCGATCGGCCCGGCGTTCCGCGAGGGCCTTGGCGATCCGCTTGTACGTCTCGGGCTCGAGGTAGCGGAATGCGAGGTCCTCGATCTCCCACTTGAGTCGCGAGACGCCCAGGCGATTGGCCAGCGGCGCGTAGAGCTCGAGCGCCTCGCGCGCGACCCGGCGCCGCTCCTCGCGCGGCTCGCCGGACAGCAGTCGCAACCGACAGGTGCGGTAGGCGAGGCGGATCACGACCGCGCGCACGTCCTGCGCCAGCGCCAGGGTCATCCGGCGCAGGCGTTCCGCCGGCTCGTTCTCGCGCGCCGAGACACGGTCCTCGCGGAACGCGTTGAGCCAGCGCGCGTTGCGCGCGAGGTGAGCGACGGTGGCGCCGTATTCGCGCTCGAGCCGCGCCTCCGGGACAACGTCCGCCACTTCCGGGGGGCTCAGCAGCGCGGCGACGAGCGTGTCATCGTCGACGCCGAGCTCCTCCACCAGCAGGGCCAGCGAGAGACCGTCCGGTCGCCGCGGCGACGCCGCAGCGGCCGCCGCGGCTTCGCCGGCGGCCGCGACACGCGCGCTCGCGCCAGGATGGCGCGCCGCCAGTGCGGCCCGCTGGGTATCGGGTTCGCCTTGGGTGGGGGCTTCGCTCATCGGCAGCCGCCGGGCGCTGCGAACAGGGGCGCGCGAGGCTACCGGTGCGAGCTCGGCCGCGCAACCTCGGCCGCAGCGTGTCACACCCCCCGCAGCACCGCCAGGGGGCGTTCGCGCAGCAGCGAGCGGGTGGAGGCCAGGCCGGCAAGCGCGATGCCGGTCGCGCCGCCGCCCACGCCCAGCACGAACAGCCAGGGGTTGAAGTGGTATGGCAGGTCGAGCACGCGATCGGTCACGGCCCAGCCGGTCAGGGCCGCGCCCGACGCCGCGATCACGCCGGCCAGCGCACCGAGCGCCAGGAATTCCGCCGCCAGGATCGCCCGGACCCGCCCGCGGCTGGCCCCGAGCGTGCGCAACAGGGCGATCTCGACCCGGCGCTCGTCGCGGCTCGCCTGAACGGCGGCGATGAGCACGATGATCCCCGCCAGCAGCGTGAACCCGAACACATACTCGACCGCCCGCGTGCCCTGGCGGATGATCGTGCGCACCTGCTCCAGGATCTGGTCGACATCGAGGACGGTGACGCCGGGAAACGCCCGCATCAGCGAGCGGATCGCGGGACGGCTCTTCGGCGGCGCATGGTAGCTCGTGATCCAGGTGGCCGGGGCGTCCGCCAGCAGATCCGGTGTCGCCAGAACGAAGAAGTTCACCTTGAAGCTGTCCCACTGGACGCGCCGGAGGTTCGTGACCTCGGCACTCACGCGTCGCCCGGCGACGGCGAATGTCAGGCGATCGCCGAGCTCGAGCCCGAGGGCGTCGGCGATCCCGCGCTCGACGGATAGCTGGGCGCGCTCGCCGCCGCCGTTCCACCACTCGCCGGCGACGACCTCGTTGTCCGCACGGTGGTCCTCGGCCCACGACAGGTTGAATTCGCGCTCGACGAGCCGCCGTGCCCGCTCGCCGTCGAACTCGGCCGGTTCGACCGAATCGCCGTTGATGGCCCGCAGCCGTCCCCGCACCATCGGATAGAACCCCGTCGGCTCGATGCCGGCGTCACGCAGGCGCGTGCGCACGTCGGCGACCGCGTCGGGCTGGACGTTCACCATGAACTGGTTGGGGGCGTCCGACGGGACATCGCTGCGCCAGGCCTGGAGCACGTCGACGCGCACCACCGCCAGCAAAAGGAGCGCGAGCAGTCCGAGGCCGAAGCCGACCATCTGCACCGCGCTCGTGCGCGGGCGCCGCGCCAGGTTCGCCAGGCCGAAGCGCCAGCCGCTCACCGCACGCCCGCGCAGGCGACCCGCGAGTCGCACCAGCGCCAGCGACGCCGCTCCCAGCAGCAGCAGCATGCCCAACACGCCGAGCAGGATCCAGCGCGCCAGTTCGGCGTCGCCGGCCTGGTAGGTCACCAACAGCGCCAGCGCTCCCAGAGCGAGCGCCAGCGCCGCCCAGGCCGACGGCTCCGGTGCGGCCGCGCTGCGTTGCAGCACCCGCATGACCGGCACGCGGCGGACCTGCAACACGGGCACGAGGCCGAAGCCCACGAGCGTGACGAGGCCGGCGCCGACACCGACCGCGACCGGCCGCACGCCCGGGGGCGGCAGCTCGTCGCCGAACCAGGCGCCGACGAGGGCCACCAGCCCGTTCTGGGCCAGGAATCCGATCAGGACACCGACGAGACTGGCCCCGAGCCCGACGACGGCGAGACGCGTGAGCAGCGTCAGCAGCACGAGCCGCTGCCGGGCCCCGAAGCAGCGCAGCAGGGCACTGGCGTCGGCCTCGCGCGCGGCCAGCGCGTGCGCGGCGACCGCGACCGCCGCCCCTGCGAGGATCACCGCCATGATCGCGGCGAGGCCGAGGAACGTGCGCGCGCGCTGCAGGGCCGAGCGCATCTCGGGGCGGGCGTTATCCACCCCCTGGAATTCGACCCCGGCGGGCGCGCGGCCCTCGAGCCAGCCCCGGAAACGCGCGACCGTGTCCGCGGCGCCCGCCACGAGCAGGTGGTCGTCGAAGCGACTGGCCCGCGACAGCAGGCCGGTGGCATCGAGATCGGCCCGGTTGAACATCAGCCGCGGGGCGAGCTGGAACAGCGAGCCCGAGCGATCCGGCTCGTGCTCGATCGAGCCAGCGACGCGAAGATCGCGCTCGCCGACCGGGATCGTGTCGCCGACCGCGACGCCGAGGCGATCGAACAGGCGCGGATCGAGCCACGCGGTCCCCGGCTCCGGCACTCCGTCGGCCGGCACGGCGTCACCGAACGGCGCGTCGGCGAGGCGGACCCGCCCGCGCAGCGGATAGCCCGATGCCACCGCCTTGACCGAGACGAGCTCGGAGCGCTCGTCGTTGACGACGACCGTCGGGAAGGTGACGAAGCCGCTGCTTTCCAGCCCCATCGACTCCGCGCGTGCGGACCAGCCCGCGGGTATCGGGTCGTCGGCCTCGACCACCAGGTCGGCGCCGATCAGTGCGGTCGCCCGCTGGCCCATCGCCCGGTCGACGCGATCGGTGAAGAAGCCGACCGCCGTGAGCGCGCCGACCGCCACGGCCAGCGCCATCGCCAGCACCCGCAGCTCGCGGGTGCGCAGGTCGCGCGGCAGCGCCCGCAGTGCGAACGACAGGGCCTTCAAGCGGCGGCCTCCAGACGCCCGTCCTGCATGCGCAGGCGCCGGTCGCAACGCCGCGCGACGGCCTCGTCGTGCGTGACCAGCACGAGCGTGGCGCCGCGTTCCGCGCGCAGCTCGAACAGGCGATCGATCACCGCCTCGCCCGTGCGACCGTCGAGGTTGCCCGTGGGCTCATCGGCGAACAGCAGCGCCGGGTCCGGGGCGAACGCGCGCGCCAGCGCCACGCGCTGCTGCTCGCCGCCCGAGAGCTCGGTCGGGCGGTGGTCGAGGCGTTCGCCCAGGCCGACGCGCTCGAGCGCGCGCCGCGCCGTCGCGCGCACGTCGGCCCGGTCGGCGAGCTCGAGCGGCAGCATCACGTTCTCGAGCGCCGAGAGACCCGGCACGAGCTGGAACGACTGGAAGACGAAGCCGACGCGGCCCGCCCGCAGGCCCGCGCGCCCATCCTCGTCGAGCGCGCCGAGGGACTGCCCGAACAGGGCCGTATCGCCGCCGCTCGGGGCATCGAGCCCCGCGAGCAGGCCCAGCAGCGTCGACTTGCCCGATCCCGACGGGCCGAGCACGGCCACGGCCTCGCCCGGCGCGACAGCAAACGCGATGCCGTCCAGAATGGTGAGCCGCGCATCGCCCGTGCCCACGCGGCGCGAAAGATCCCTTGCCTCGAGAATCGGCCCGGAGCCCTGATCCATGCGTGCTGTCCTCGCCCTTGCGTGTCTGCTGTTGTTGCCGGTGCCGGCCGCCGCCGACGGGCCGCCCGTGGTGCTCGTCCTCGGCGACAGCATCAGTGCCGGGCACGGCGTGGCCGTCGCCGACGGCTGGGTCGGCCGTCTTCGCGAGCGGCTCGACGGCGCCGGATATCCCCATCGCATCGTCAATGCGAGCGTCGGCGGCGACACCACCAGCGGCGGCCGCGCCCGGCTCCCCGATGCCCTCGAGCGCCACGCTCCGGACGTCGTCGTCATCCAGCTCGGCGGCAACGACGGCCTGCGCGGCCAGCCAACGCGGGCGATGCGCGCGAACCTCGAGGCCATGGTCGGGCGTGCGCGCGCCGCCGGTGCGCGGGTGCTGCTGCTCGGCATCCGCCTGCCGCCCAACTACGGCCGCGCGTACATCGAACGCTTCATCGCCGTCTACCGCGACGTCGCGCGCTCCACGGAGGCGGCCCTCGTGCCCCGCGTCCTCGAGGGCGTCGGCGAGCGCCGCGAGCTGATGCAGTCCGACGGCATCCACCCGAACGCGGCCGGCCACGCCCGGATCCTCGACAACGTCTGGCCCGCGCTCGAACCGCTGCTGGAGCCGCCGTCGGCCGCCTCCGGCTGAGTCCGCGGACCGCCCGCTCTCAGTCGCTCGCCGGGGTCATCGGCAGCAGCTCGAGCAGCGCATCGAGCGTCGCTGCCTCGTGATGCGGGCGTTGCAGCCCGTGCGGCCAGTCCGAGCCCGCGCGGTTGATCCAGAGCGCGCGCGCCCCGAACGTGCGGGCCGCGTGCACGTCGCGCAGCGGATCGTCGCCGACGTGCAACAGCTCGCCCGAGCGGATCCCGAGGCGCTCGCAGGCACGGCGGAACATCGCGGGATCGGGCTTGGGCGCACCGACGTCCCCCGCGGCCACGGCGAGATCGAACCAGTGGCCCACGCCGGCCCGATGCACGTCCGCATTGCCGTTGGTCAGCGCCACCAGCCGGTAGCGACCCGCCAGGGCCCCGATCACCGGCGGCACATCGGGATACAGCTCGACCCGGTGGCGCTCCGCGAGGAACACCTCGACCGCGGCGTCGGCCAGCGCCGGATCGTAGCCTGCCTCATGCGCGTGGGCGACCAGGGTCTCGTGGCGCAGGCGCGTGAGATTCGCCTGCAGATCCGGCCGCGCCGCGGCGGTGCGAATCCGGACCTGGCGCATCGACTCCGCGTCGTGGGCATCGGTGATGCGCGGGTAGTGCGTCGCGAGCCAGGCGTGGACCGCCTCCTCGGCACGCGCGATCACGTCCTCGCAGGACCACAGGGTATCGTCGAGATCGAACGAGATGGCGCGCGGTGCGGACGTCACGACCCGGTCCCTCGACGCCGCTCGCGGAAAAAGGCGCGCAGCTCGTCGCCGCAACGATCGCCCAGCACACCACCCGCGACGCTCACCCGGTGGTTGAGTGCCGGGGCCGCCGCGAGGTTGAACACCGAGCCCGCGGCCCCGGTACGGGGATCGCTCGCGCCGAACACGAGCCGCTCCACGCGTGCGTGCATGATCGCCCCGATGCACATGACGCAGGGCTCGAGCGTGACGTAGAGCGTGCTGCCCGGTAGCCGGTAGTTGCCGACGGCGGCGGCGGCGCGCCGCAGCGCGACGACCTCGGCATGGGCGGTCGGGTCGCTCGCACCGATGGGGCCGTTGCGGGCCTGCGCGAGCAGCTCACCGGCGCGCACGACCACTGCGCCGACGGGCACCTCGCCCGCGGCCGCCGCGGCATGCGCCTCGTCGAGCGCGCGCGCCATCCACTGCGAATCGATGGACTCGTCCATGCCCGCACCGTCCTCCGGCAGGTCCACCCCGGCCCGTGGCCCGGCCCTCGGTCCACGGCGAGCGTTCGCACGAACCGCGCCGGGCGATTCAAGCGGGTATCGGCGGGCGGATGGCCACAAAAAAGGGGCCCGCGGGGGCCCCCTTTGCGCGGCCGATGCCCCGTGGGCGTCAGGCCGCATCGACCGCCTTCATCGACAGCCGAATCCGGCCCTGCTTGTCCACCTCGAGCACCTTCACCCGGACCGTGTCGCCCTCGGCGAGCTTGTCGCCGACGCTTTGCACCCGCTCGTCCGAGATCTGCGAGATGTGCACCAGCCCGTCCTTGCCCGGCAGTATATTGACGAACGCACCGAAGTCCATGATCTTCGCGACGCGGCCCTCGTAGACGCTGCCCACCTCGACATCGGCCGTCAGCTGCTCGATCCGGCGCTTGGCCTCCTCGGCCGCCGCCTTGTCCGACGAAGCGATCTTGATCAGGCCATCGTCCTCGATGTCGATGGTCGCGCCCGTCTCCTCGGTCATCGCCCGGATCACCGAGCCGCCCTTGCCGATCACCGACGCGATCTTTTCCGGATCGATCTTGACGGTGATGAAGCGCGGCGCGTACTCCGAAAGCTCGCTGCGGGCGACGCCGATCTCCTGGTTCATGGTGTCGAGGATGTGCAGACGGCCCTCGCGCGCCTGCTCGAGCGCCTGTTCCATGATCTCCTCGGTGATCCCGTCGATCTTGATGTCCATCTGCAGCGCGGTCACCCCTGCGCGAGTGCCGGCCACCTTGAAGTCCATGTCGCCGAGGTGGTCCTCGTCACCCAGGATGTCGGAAAGCACGGCGAAGCGCTCGCCCTCCTTCACCAGGCCCATCGCAATGCCCGCGACCGGCGCGCGCACGGGCACGCCCGCATCCATCAGCGCCAGGCTCGTGCCGCACACACTCGCCATCGAGCTGGAGCCGTTCGACTCGGTGATCTCGGAGACGACCCGGATCGTGTAGGGGAAGTCCTCGTCGGTGGGCATCACGCCCGAGATGCCGCGCTTGGCCAGCTTGCCATGGCCGATCTCGCGCCGCTTCGGCCCGCCCATGAAACCGGTCTCGCCGACACAGTACGGCGGGAAGTTGTAGTGCAGCATGAACGGCTCACGGTACTCGCCCTCGAGCGCGTCCACGAACTGGGCATCGCGCCCGGTGCCGAGCGTGGCGACCACGACGGCCTGCGTCTCGCCGCGCGTGAAGATCGCCGATCCGTGCGTCCGCGGCAGGCTGCCGGTCTCGACCTCGATCCGCCGGATGCTGCGATTGTCGCGGCCGTCGATGCGCGGCTGGCCCGCGATCACGCGGCCCCGCACCAGCTTCTTCTCGAGTCGGCCGAACGCGCCCTTGACCGCGTCCGCGCTCCACTGGCCCTCGTCGTCGCCGGCGAGGCGCTCGACCACGTCTGCACGCAGCGCCGAGACCCGCTCCTGGCGCTCGAGCTTGTCGGAGATCGCGTAGGCCTCGCCCAGTGACTGCTCGCAGGCCTCGGCCACGGCCTGCTCGAGCGCCGCGTCGCGCCGGGCCGGCTGCCAGTCCCACTTGGGCTCGCCGGCCGCGGCCACGAGCTCGTTGATCGCCCGTATTGCGCCCTGCATCTGCTGATGCCCGAACGTGACCGCGCCGAGCATGGTCTCCTCGGGCAGCATCTGGGCCTCGGACTCGACCATCAGGACCGCGTTGTCGGTCCCGGCCACCACCAAGTCCAGGTCCGAATCGGCCAGCGCCGAGCGGGTGGGGTTGAGCACGTACTCGCCGTCGCGAAAACCGACGCGTGCGCCGCCGATCGGCCCGGCGAAGGGCATGCCCGACAGCGCCAGCGCCGCCGAGGCACCGATCATGGCCGGGATGTCCGGATCCACCTCGGCATTCATCGACATCACGGTCGCGATGACCTGGACCTCGTTCGTGAAGCCCTCGGGGAAGAGGGGCCGGATCGGCCGGTCGATGAGGCGCGAGGTCAGGGTTTCCTTCTCGGTGGGACGGCCCTCGCGCTTGAAGAAGCCGCCCGGCACCTTGCCGGCGGCGTACGTGCGTTCCTGGTAGTTGATCGTCAGCGGGAAGAACGGCTTGCCCGGGTCCGCCTCCCGGCGTCCAACGGCCGTGACGAGCACGACCGTGTCCGACATGTTGACCCAGACCGAGCCGGTCGCCTGGCGAGCCACCTTGCCGGTCTCGAGCTGGACCGTGTGGTCGCCGTACTGGAACTCCTTGCGATGCACTGACACTGGACTCTTCTCCGAATCGGGACCGATCAGCGACGCAGGCCGAGTTCCTGGATCAGGCTCTGGTAGCGCTGGCGATCGTTGCGCTTGAGGTAATCCAGCATCTTGCGGCGCTGGCTGACCATTTTCAGCAGGCCCCGGCGCGAATGGTGATCGTGCTTGTGGGTGCCGAAATGCTCGGTGAGATGGGAAATGCGCGCGGACAGCAGGGCAACCTGCACCTCGGGCGAACCGGTGTCGCCTTTATCGCGCCCGTGTTTCTCGACGATCTTGGCCTTTTGATCGGCACTCAGACAGGACATCGCTCAGTAGCTCCTCAACCCTTCCCCGGACAATCGATTATTGTACCACCGAGCAACGGCACCACAAACGGGTGGCAGCCGACGCTCACCGCCTCATGAGGCGTTTCGGCGCCACCCGGCCGTCGCTGGCGACCTCGCCCATGCCGAGAAAGCCGTCGTCACGGGCATACAGGCGGACCAGGCCCTCGGTCGGGGCACGCGGCACCTGCACCGCCTGACCCTGGCGGATGAAGTCCGCGAGATCCGGCCCGAGCTCGACCCGGGGCCAGCCCACGAGTGCGCTGTCGGTGGGCTCGAGCAGGGCGTCGAGGGCTGCCGAACCCTCGGCAGCGGCCGCATCCACCTGCTCCAGCGCCACCGGCGTTGCGTCGTGGAACGGCCCCGCGCCGGTGCGGCGCAGGGCGACCACGTGCCCGCCGCAGCCGAGCGCGGCACCGAGGTCCTCGGCCAGCGTGCGCACGTAGGTTCCCTTGGCGCAGTGTACGTCGAGCCCGACATCGCGCCCATCGAAAGCCGTCAACTCGAGCCGGTGGATCAGGGTCGTGCGCGGCTCGCGCTCGATGTCGATGCCCCGCCGTGCGTACTCGTACAGGGGACGCCCGGCGTGCTTGAGCGCGGAGTGCATCGGCGGCAACTGCCGGATCTCGCCCCGCAGCCCCGCGAGCGCCGACTCGATGCGGCGCCGGTCGAGATCCGGCGGTACCGCTCGGGTCTCGAGCCGATCGCCGTCGGCGTCGCCGCTGTCGGTGATTTCGCCGAGGCGGACGGTGAAGCGGTAGTGCTTGTCCGCCTCGAGCAGGAAGGCGGAGACCTTGGTCGCCTCACCGAGGCAGATCGGCAGGAGGCCGGTCGCCAGCGGATCGAGGCTGCCCGTGTGCCCGGCCTTGGCGGCGTCGAACCGGCGCTTGACGATCTGCAGCGCATGGTTCGAGGTCATCCCCGCCGGCTTGTCCAGCAGCAGGATGCCGTCGACTGGGCGCCCGCGCCTTTTACGCCTGCCCAACGGTGGCCCCCCGCTGCACGTCGATCAATCGTCGCGCCGGTCGCGCGCCGCGCGCAGCAGTTCCTCGACCCGATCGACGCGATCGAGCGTGGGATCGTACTCGAACACCAGCCGCGGGACGGCGCGCAGCTCGAGGCGCCCGCCGAGCCGCCCCCTGAGGAACCCCGCGGCATGATTGAGCGCGGCGACGGTCGCCTTCGGGTCATCCGTCTCGAGCACCGTGATGAAGACCTTCGCATGACCCAGATCGGGGCTCACGTCGACACTGGAGACGGTCACCAGGCCGCTGGCGCGCGGGTCCTTGACCGCGCGCATCAGGTCGCCCAGTTCGCGCTGGATCTGATCGGCAACGCGGTATCGACGCGGATAGTCCCTCGGCATGGCGCGGCGCGGGCCGGTTAGCAGCCTGTCCGGGACATCTGTGCGGTAGCGAGCGCGGGGCACAGCGAGCGCATCAGCGCGGCGTGTCCATGTGCCTCGGGCCTTCGGCGCTGGCGCGCACGATGGCTCCCGGCGATCTTGCCGGGGATCGTGACACGAGCCTGGTGGTCGCCATGTGCGTCGAGCGATCGCCGGCAGGTGCCGCTGTGGTGTGCGCGCATCAGGTGCATGGTTTCTCCCGCAGGCGCCTAGACCGTGCGCGCGACCACCGTGCGCTCGAACACCTCGATCTGGTCGCCCGGGCGCACATCGGTGTAGTTGCGCACGCCGATGCCGCACTCGGTACCCATGCGGACCTCGTTGACGTCGTCCTTGAACCGGCGCAATGATTCCAGCTCGCCCTCATAGATCACCACGTTGTCGCGCAGCACGCGGATCGGGGCGCTCTTGCGAACGACGCCGTCGACGACCAGGCAACCCGCGATCTGGCCGAACTTCGGCGACTTGAAAACCTCCTTCACCTCGGCCAGGCCGATGATCTGCTCGCGCACCTCGGGCTCGAGCATGCCGCTGATCTGGGACCTGACGATATCGATCACGTCGTAGATCACGCTGTGGTAGCGGACCTCGACGTCGTGCTCATCGATCAGCTTGCGGGCGGCCGAGTCGGCACGGGTGTTGAAGCCGACCAGCATCGCATTCGAGGCGATGGCAAGGTTCACGTCGGACTCGTTGATGCCGCCGACGCCACCGCCGATCACCTTGACCTTGACCTCGTCGCCGGAGAGCTTCTCCAGGGCATCCCGCAAGGCCTCGAAGCTCCCCTGCACGTCCGCCTTGACGACGCAGTTGATGACCTTCGTGTCATCGTCCCGGATCTGCGAGAAGATATCCTCGCCAGAGGTCGCCTGGCGCTGCGCGAGGCGCTGATCGCGCGAACGTTCGCGACGGAACTCGGCCAGCTCCTTCGCCTTGCGCTCATCGGCCACCACTGCCATGTCGTCGCCCGCGCCGGGCGCGTTCGAGAGCCCCAGGATGACGGCGGGCATGGACGGCCCGGCCGAGTCGATGCGCTCGCCGGCCTCGTCGAACATGTTGCGCACGCGTCCGTACTCGGTCCCGCAAAGCACGACGTCGCCGTGTTTCAGGCGACCGCTCTGCACCAGCACCGTGGCCACGGGCCCGCGTCCCTTGTCGACGGTCGCCTCGACGACGACCCCCCGCGCCGGGCCCTCGGGCGGGGCCTTGAGCTCCAGCACCTCGGCCTGCAGCAGGATGGAGTCGAGCAGGGGGTCGATGCCCTCGCCCTTGAGCGCCGAGACGTTGGCGAAGATCGTGTCGCCGCCCCAGTCCTCGGCGATCACCTCCTGCTGCGACAGATCGCTGCGCACGCGATCGAGGTCGGCGCCGTCCTTGTCGATCTTGTTCACCGCGACGACGATCGGCACCCCCGCCGCGCGCGCATGCTGGATCGCCTCGGTGGTCTGTGGCTTGACCCCGTCGTCCGCCGCCACCACGAGCACCACGATGTCCGTGGCCTGGGCGCCACGGGCGCGCATCGCGGTGAACGCGGCGTGGCCGGGCGTGTCGAGGAAAGTGACCGTGCCGTTCGGCGTCTGTACGTGGTAGGCGCCGATGTGCTGCGTGATCCCGCCGGCCTCGCCCACGGTGACCCTGGTTCGCCGGATGTAGTCGAGCAGCGATGTCTTGCCGTGGTCGACGTGGCCCATCACGGTGACCACCGGCGGCCGCGGCACCGGCTCCGCGGTCTGCTCCGGCAGGACTTCCTGGGTCAGCTGCTCCTCGACGTCGCTGTCGGACTGCGGCACCGGCGTATGCCCCATCTCCTCGACCAGCAGCAGCGCCGTTTCCTGGTCCAGGGTCTGGTTGATCGTGGCCATCACCCCCATGCCCATGAGGATCTTGATCAGCTGCGGTGCCTTGACCGCCATCTTGTTGGCGAGCTCGCCGACCGTGATCGTCTCGGGCACCGACACCTCGCGCTTGACCGGGGTCGTCGGCTTCTCGAAGCCGTGCCTGGCCCCGGTGTGCACCGGGGCGGCGCGCTGCGTCTTCTGCTTCTTGTCCCGGCGCTTGCCCGACTTGCCCGTGGCAACGTGGAGCTCGTTCGGCCCCTTGTCATCGTCACCGCGGGCGGCCTTGCGCTTGCCGCCGCGCCGGCGCTCGTCACGACCGCGATCGACCTTGCCCTCGGAGGATTCGCTGCTCTCCGCTGCCGGCTGCGGTGCGGGCTCCGGCGCGGCCTGCGCCTGGGCCTTCTGGCGTTCCTGCTCCTCGGCGTCGCGCTTGGCCTGCTCCTCGGCCTCGCGGCGCTGACGCTCTTCCTCTTCCTGAGCGCGGCGCTGGGCCTCCTCGCGTTCCTGGCGCTGGCGCTCCTCCTCGGCGCGCTTGGCCTCCTCGGCCTGGCGGCGCTTCTCCTCGAGCTCGCGCAGTTGCTCCTCCTTGCGATGACGCTCGGCCTCGGCCTGCTGCCGGCGCTCCTGATCCGGCTCCTGCGCGGCGCTGCGCTTCATGTAGGTGCGACGACCGCGCACCTCCACGTTCACGGCCTTGCGGCTGCCGGAGCCGCCCACCTTGAGCTCGCTCGTGCGCTTGCGCCGCAGCGTGATCCGATTGCCGTCACTGTCGGTGCCGCCGTCCCCGCCGGCGGTCGCGCGGCC
The DNA here is from genome assembly GCA_964626335.1 of uncultured Ectothiorhodospiraceae bacterium. GTDB lineage: Bacteria > Pseudomonadota > Gammaproteobacteria > XJ16 > Halofilaceae > Halofilum. The sequence goes on along the minus strand of CAZVFN010000013.1, from coordinate 20,929 downwards.
GTGAGACTGCCGGAGATACTCCAGCAGCTTCCTCTTCTCCTCGTCGTTGACCTTGTCCTCGGCGCTCGACTTGCCGACGCCGGCCTCACCGAGCTGCTCGAGCAGTCGGTCGACGGGGGTGCCGACGACACCTGCCAGTTGCTTGACGGTCACTTCAGCCATTCATTCACCCCTTCATACCACCGGGTCCGCGCCCGTCTCGACGCCGCAACAGTGGGCGCCAGCCAACGCGACCCCATCAGCCCGACTGTTCGCTGGCGGCCTGCTCCGTCTCCGCCGCGGCCGCTTCCCCGGCGAACCAGGGCTCGCGCGCCCTCATGATCATGCGCGCCGCCCAGTCCTCGTCGATGCCATCGATCTCGATCAGGTCGTCCACGGCCTGCTCCGCCAGTTCCTCCAGCGTCGTGATCTCCTTCGCCGCGAGCTGCCAGGCGGTGGCCTCGTCCATCCCCTCCATGTCGAGCAGCTCCCGGGCCGGCTCGTTGCCGCCCAGCGCCTCCTCGTTGGCGATGGCCCTGGTCAGCAGCGCGTCCCGCGCGCGGTTGCGCAGCTCGGCGACGATGTCCGCGTCGAACTCCTCGATCTCGAGCAGCTCCGACTCCGGCACATAGGCCACCTCCTCGACGCTGGTGAACCCTTCCTGCACCAGGATGTTGGCGACCTCCTCGTCGACGGTCAGCTGCGCCTGGAACATCTGGCGGGTCGTCTGCGATTCCTGCTCGCTCTTCTGCTCGGCCTGCTCCTCGTCCATGACGTTGAGCGACCAGCCCGTAAGCTCGCTGGCCAGGCGCACGTTCTGGCCGTTGCGACCGATCGCGAGCGACAGCTTCTCGGACTCGATCACCAGGTCCATCGAGCCCTGGTCCTCGTCCACCACGATCGACGTGACGTCGGCCGGGGACATCGCGTTGATCACGAACTGGGCCGGGTTCTCGTCCCAAAGGATGATGTCGACGCGCTCGCCGGCCAGCTCGTTCGACACCGTCTGCACGCGCGAGCCGCGCATGCCCACGCACGCCCCGACCGGGTCGAGGCGCGGATCCTTGGACAGCACCGCGATCTTCGCCCGCAGACCCGGGTCGCGTGCCGCCCCCTTGATCTCGATCAGGCCCTGGCCGACCTCCGGGACCTCGAGCTTGAACAGCTCGATCAGCAGCTGCGGCGCCGTGCGACTGACGAACAGCTGCGGCCCGCGGGCCTCGCTGCGGACCTCCTTGAGGTAACCGCGCACCCGGTCGCCCGCACGAACGGCCTCGCGCGGGATCATCTCCTCGCGTGGCACGAACGCCTCGGCGTTGTTACCCAGGTCGAGGTACATGCCCGCGCGCTCGACGCGCTTGACGATGCCCATGAGCAGCTCGCCCACCCGCTCGCGGTACGCTTCCGCGACGCGCTCGCGCTCGGCCTCGCGTACCTTCTGGACGATGACCTGCTTGGCCGTCTGCGCCGCGATGCGGCCGAACTCGACCGGCTCCATGGGCTCCTCGATGAAGTCGCCGGCGACCTTGTCCGGCTCGTCGCCCTGGGCCCCGGTCTCCGAGATCTGGCGCGTCGGCGCATCCTGTTCGTAGTCGTCCGCCACCACCTCCCAGCGCCGGAACGCCTCGTAGTCGCCGGTATCGCGGTCGATCGCGACGCGCACGTCGATGTCGCCGCCGTGCTTCTTGCGCGTCGCCGACGCGAGGGCCGATTCCAGCGCCTCGAAAATCACTCCCTTGTCGACCCCCTTCTCGTTGGAAACGGTATCGACGACCAGCAGGATGTCTTTGTTCATGCCCGTGCCACTCAAACAGCCAGTTGCAAATAGGGTCGCCTCAGAGATCCACGACCAGGTGCGCCTCCTCGACGGCGTCCAGCGGCAGGCGCCAGGTCTCGCCGTCGACCTCGATCAGGAGCTCGGCCTGCTCCAGGCCGCCCAGCACCCCCTTGAAGCGCTTGCGCCCTTCCGGAATCGCCCCCGCGGCAATCCGCACGAACGCGCGCTCGCCCGCGAATCGCTGGAAATCGGCCGCCGCGAACAGCGGCCGGTTCACCCCCGGCGACGACACCTCGAGGGTGTACGCCTCGGGAATCGGGTCGTCGACATCGAGGGCGGCCGAAACGCGCTCGCTGACCGCCGCGCAGTCGTCGACGTCGACCCCGTCCGCGGCATCGATGTAGAGCCGCAGGATGCCGTTGCCCCGCCCGCCGCCGTACTCGGCGCCCACGAGCTCGTAGCCGAGGCCCGTCACGACAGGCTCGACGCAGGCTGTGATCGCGCTCGAAGCGCGCTGCATCCTCGTCCCCCACCGACCGGCGATGGAATTTTTCCGCCGGGAATAAAAAGGCCCCTGAAAAGGGGCCTCTCGAGAATCCCGAATTCTGGTAGCGGGGGCAGGATTCGAACCTGCGACCTTCGGGTTATGAGCCCGACGAGCTGCCAGACTGCTCCACCCCGCAACCGCGACAACGGATTCTAGTCATCGTTTCCGAGCTATGCAACCCCCCAAGGCCGACCCGCCGCCGGCCTGCCCGGGCGACCGGCTACCACGAGATCGCGGCCACGCACCATGACATCAGGGCCGCCGGGTACAGCCCCAGCGCGAGCAACGCGACGCCGTTGACGGACAGCGCCGCCCGCAGGCCCGTGCCCTCCTGGAACCCGCCGGTCTCCACGGGCTCGTCGAAATACATCAGCTTGATCACCCGCAGGTAGTAGAACGCGCCGATCACCGAAAAAACAACCGCGACGACGGCGAGCCAGATCTCGTCGACCTGGACCACGGCGCGCAGCACCGACAGCTTGGCGTAGAAACCGACGAACGGCGGCACCCCCGCCATCGAGAACATCATGAACAGCATCATCAGCGCGAACCAGGGGCTGCGCTGGTTGAGTCCGCGAAAGTCCTCCAGCGCCTCCGCCTCGAGTCCGCGCCGGCTGAGCAGGATGATCATGCCGAACGCGCCGGCCGAGACGAACGCGTAGAAGATCACGTAGAACATCGCCGCCGAATAGCCCTGCGCCGTGCCGGCCAGTATCCCGAGCAGCACGAAACCGACGTGGGAGATGGTCGAGTACGCCAGCATGCGCTTGAGATTGGTCTGGGCGATCGCGACCACGTTGCCCAGCACCAGGGAGAGCACGGCGAGCACGGCCAACATGACCTGCCAGTCGGCCTGCAGGACCCCGAGGCCCTCGGCCAGCAGTCGCATGAACAGCGCGAACGCCGCCACCTTCGGCGCCGCCCCGATGTAGAGCGTGACCGCGGTGGGGGCCCCCTCGTAGACGTCCGGCACCCAGGCGTGGAACGGCACCGCGCCCAGCTTGAAGCCAAGTCCGACCACGACGAACGCCAGGCCGACGAGCGCACCGACCTCGTCCACCCCGTGGCGGATGAGATAGTTGTGGATCTCGATCACGTCGAGCGATCCCGTCAGCCCGTAGATCAGCGACATCCCGTAGAGCAGCATCCCCGAGGCCAGTGCGCCTAGGACGAAGTACTTCATGGCTGCCTCGCTCGCGCGCGGCGAGTCCCGGTTGAACGCCACCAGCGCGTACTGACACAACGACAGCAGCTCCAGCCCGAGGTAGATCGTCAGCATGCTGTAGCCCGAGATCATCACGAGCATGCCGAGCAGTCCGAACAGCCCGAGCGCGAAGAATTCACCCTTGTACATCCCGCGCCCCATCAGGTACGGCCGCGCGTAGACGAAGGTAAAGAATGTCAGCACGATCACGGCAAGCTTGAGCACGAGACTCATGGGATCCGCGATGTAGCTACCGCCGAAGAGGATCCGCACCCCTTCCGGCTGTCCCGCCAGGGTGGCGATCAGCGTCGCGAGGAGCGCGAACAGGGCGAGGACGTAGGACGTGTCGCGACGCGCGTCTGGAACGAACAGATCGACGATCAGCACGACGCACGCGGCGATGGCCAGCGTGATCTCGGGTAGTAGCGGCAGAAACTGACTCGTCATCGATATGCCGTTCCCGTTCAGAGTTTGGACTGCGCGACCTGCGCCATGAGCTTGTCGATCGCCGGGTGCATCACGTCGACCACCGGCGCGGGCCACAGCCCGAGCGCCAGCACGGCCACCGCCAGCAGCCCGAGGACCACGAACTCGCGGGTACCGATGTCACGCAGGGCGGCGACGTGCTCGTTGGCCACGGGTCCGAATACCACCCGCTTCACCATCCAGAGCGTGTACGCGGCCCCGAGGATCAGGGTCAGCGCCGCCAGCGCGGCCAGCCAGAAGTCCGCGTGGAAGGTCGACAGGATGACCATGAACTCGCCGACGAAGCCCGACGTGCCTGGCAGCCCGGCGTTGCTGAGCGCGAACAGCACCATGAACGAGGCGAACACCGGCATCGCGTTCACCACGCCACCGTAATCGGCGATCATCCGCGTGTGCATGCGATCGTAGAGAACGCCGACACAGAGGAACAGCGCCGCGGAGATGAGGCCGTGCGAGACCATCTGCACGATGGCGCCCTCCAGGCCCAGGCGCGCCCCCTGCGCTTCCGGCGACTCGGCCAGCAGCAGAAATACCACGAACGTACCCAGCGTCACGAACCCCATGTGCGAGATCGACGAGTACGCGATCAGCTTCTTGAGGTCCTTCTGCACCATCGCGACGAAGCCGATATAGACGACCGCGATCAGCGACAGCGCGATCATCAGTCCGGCCAACTGGGCGCTCGCGTCCGGCACGATCGGCAGGCTCAGGCGCAGGAAGCCGTAGCCGCCCATCTTCAGCATGATCGCCGCCAGGATCACCGAGCCGCCCGTCGGGGCCTCCACGTGGGCATCCGGCAACCACGTGTGCACCGGCCACATCGGGATCTTGACGGCAAAGGCCACGAGCAGCGCCAGGAAGATCCAGATCTGTTCCTCCACCGACAACGAGACCGTGTACAGCTCCTGCAGCTCGAACGTGCCGGCCTGGTAATACAGGTACACCAGCGCAACCAGCATCATCACGGAGCCGAGGAACGTATAGAGGAAGAACTTGAGGGTTGCGTAGACCCGGTTCGGACCGCCCCAGCCACCGATGATCAGGAACATGGGGATCAGCTGGGCCTCGAAGAACACGTAGAACAGGATCGCGTCCATCGCACAGAACACGCCGATCATGACCCCCTCGAGGATCAGGAACGCCGCCATGTACTGCGACGCGCGCGTCTGGATCGAGCCCCAGCCCGCGATCACCACCAGGAGGGTAACGAAGCTGGTCAGGATGATCAGCGGCAGCGAGATCCCGTCGATGCCGAGGTGATAATTGATATTGAAGCCGGGAAGCCACGGCAGAAACTCGCGGAACTGCATCGCGCTCGCCGACGTGTCGAAACCGAAATACAACGGCAGCGTCACCAGGAACGTCGCCACGGCGAAGGCGAGCGCGAGCCTGCGCCCCCCCTGATCACCGGCCATGAGCACGATGACGCCGCCGAGGATCGGCAGCCAGATGGAGAGGCTGAGCAACGGCCAGTCGGCTAGCATCACGCGCGCGTCCCGTTCGTGGTGTTCTTGTCAGGCATCAGCCGCCCAGCAGGATCCAGGTGAGCGCAATCAGCACACCCAGGATCATCGCGAAGGCGTAGTGGTACAGATAGCCGCTCTGGAGGTGGCGCATCAGCCCCGACGTGCGGCCCACCAGACGAGCCGCCCCGTTGACCACCCAGCCGTCGATCACCCGCAGGTCGCCGACCGAAGACAGCGCGTTACCGACCCGGCGGCCGCCATCGGCGAACACGGCCTGGTAGAGCTCGTCGAAGCCGTACTTGTGCTCCAGCACCCGGTGAAGCGGGCGCAGCCGCGTCGCCACCCGCTCGGGCACATCCGGCTTCAGCAGCCACACGTAGGCGGCGACTGCAACGCCCGCGAGCGCGAGCCATACGGCCGGGCCCTCAAAGCCGTGCAGCAGGAACGCCCACCAGCCGTGGAAATCCTGGCCGAGCTCGGCGAGCACGTCGTGCTGCGGCAGCACGCGGATGGCCCCGCCGAACCAGTCGCCGAACAATAGCGGGCCGATCGCCGGAGCACCAATGATCACCGAAGGGATCGCGAGCAGCACGAGCGGCCCGGTCACCACCAGCGGCGTCTCGTGCAGGTGCTCGCGCGTATGCTCGTCCATGCGCGGCCGGCCGTGGAAAGTCAGGAAGAGCATGCGGAACGTGTACAACGCCGTGACGAACACCCCGATCAGCACGCACCAGTACGCGAAGGCCGCGCCCGGCGTGTGCGAGTGGTGCACCGCCTCGATGATCGCGTCCTTCGAGAAGAAGCCCGAGAACCCCGGGAATCCGATCAGTGCGAGCGCGCCCACCAGCGCCGTGATGTAGGTCACCGGCATGTACTTGCGCAGCCCGCCCATGCGGCGCATGTCCTGTTCGTGGTGCATGGCGATGATCACCGAGCCCGCGGCCAGGAAGAGCAATGCCTTGAAGAAGGCGTGCGTCATCAGGTGGAAGATCGCCGCCGAGTACGCCGAGGCGCCCAGCGCCACCGTCATATAGCCCAGCTGCGACAGTGTCGAGTACGCCACGACACGCTTGATGTCGTGCTGGACGATGGCCACCAGGCCCATCGCGAGTGCGGTGATCGCCCCAATCACCAGCACCACCGACAGCGCCGTCGGCGACATCTCGAACAGCGGCGACATGCGCGCGAGCATGAAGATGCCGGCCGTCACCATCGTCGCGGCGTGGATCAGCGCCGAGATCGGGGTCGGGCCCTCCATCGAATCCGGCAGCCACACGTGCAGCGGGACCTGCGCCGACTTGCCCATCGCGCCGATGAACAACAGCACACAGGTCACGGTCACCACTGACCACGGGACCCCGTCGAACAGCTCGATGCGGGCATTGGCGAGGTCGCCAGCCCGAGCGAAAACCTCGCCGTAATCGAGACTGCCGGTGTAGGCGACGATCGCGCCGATGCCCAGAACGAAGCCGAAGTCGCCGACCCGATTCACGAGAAACGCCTTGAGGTTGGCGAAGATCGCCGATTCGCGCGTGTACCAGAAGCCGATCAGCAGGTAGGAGACGACGCCGACCGCCTCCCAGCCGAAGAACAGCTGCAGGAAGTTGTTCGCCATCACCAGCATCAGCATGGCGAACGTGAACAGCGAGATGTAGCTGAAGAACCGCTGGTAGCCCGGGTCGTCGTGCATGTAGCCGATGGTGTAGATGTGCACCATCAGCGACACGGCCGTGACCGTCGTCATCATGAGCACGGTCAACCGGTCGATCAGGAAGCCGATCTCGAAGCGGATCGCGTCGCTGACCATCCACGTATAGACGGCGTCGTTGAACACCGCCCCGCCGGAAAGCACGATGTGGTTGAATGCCACCAACGACAGCACGAACGAGATCGCCACGCCACCGATCGTTACCGTATGGGCGCCCGCGCGGCCGATCTGGCGGCCGAACAGCCCGGCGATGATCGCACCGGCCAGCGGGAACAGCGGGATACCGAGATAGACCGATTCCATGGCGTCAGCCCCGCATCGTGTCGAGATCGGCCACGTTGATCGTGCCGCGGTTGCGGAAAAGGACCACGAGGATCGCCAGGCCGATGGCGGCCTCCGCGGCCGCCACCGTCAGGATGAAGAACACGAACACCTGCCCCGCGAGGTCGTCGAGGAAGTGCGAGAAGGCGATGAAGTTCATGTTCACCGCCAGCAGCATGAGCTCGATCGACATGAGCAGGATGATCACGTTCTTGCGGTTGATCACGATGCCGGCGACGCTGATGCCGAACAGCAGCGCCGCTAGCACGAGGTAGTGCGACAGCGGGATCATGCGGCCAGCTCCCATTCGGACCACGTGCGGCGGCGCACGCGTCCGTTGTTGTTCGTTATCGCTTCTCGCTGCCCATGCGGATGACGCGCAGCCGGTCGCCCTTGCCGACCCGGACCTGGCGCCCGGGGGTCTGGTACTTGGTGGTTTCGGGGCGCTTGCGCATGGTCAGCACGATCGCGGCGATGATCGCTACCAGCAGGACGAAGGCCGCGATCTCGAACTGGTACAGATAATCGGAGTACAGGAGGCGCCCGAGCGCCTCGGTGTTACTGTAACCGGCCGGTGCCGAGGGCGGCGCCTGGTACTGCTCGGCACCGAAATAGCGCTGGCCGACGATCAGCACGAGCTCGGCCACCATAACAATGCCGACGAGCGCACCCAGAGGCAGGAAACGCACGAAACCCTCGCGCAAAGGTGCGAGGTTGACGTCGATCATCATGACGACGAACAGGAACAGCACCATCACGGCGCCGACGTAGACGAGCACGAGCACGATGCCGAGGAACTCCGCCTCGAGCAGCAGCCAGAGCGCGGCGGCCGTGAAGAAGCTCAGCACGAGGAACAGGACCGAGTGCACCGGGTTGCGCGCGGTGATGACACACAGCGCCGAGGCGATCATCACCGAGGAGAAGAGCCAGAATGTGACCTGTTCCAGGGGCATCGGCGTCTACCGGAAGGGGGCGTCGAGCGCGCGATCGCGCGCGATCTCGTCTTCATACTTGTCACCGATGGCGAGCAGCTCCTGCTTGGTGATGATCTGCTCGCCCCGCTGCTCGAAGTGATACTCGTGGATCCGGGTCTCGACGATCGAGTCGACCGGACACGACTCCTCGCACAACCCGCAGTAGATGCACTTGAACAGGTCGATGTCGTAGCGCGTCGTTCGGCGCGTGCCGTCGTCACGCAGCTCGGACTCGATGGTGATAGCCAGGGCGGGACAGACCGCCTCGCACAGCTTGCACGCGATGCAGCGCTCCTCGCCGTTCGGATATCGACGCAGCGCATGGAGGCCGCGGAAACGCGGCGACTTCGGGGTCTTCTCCTCAGGATAGGCAATCGTGACCTTGCGCGAGAAGAAGTTGCGCCCGGTCAGTCGCATCCCCTTGAGCAATTCCCAGAGCAGGAACGACTTGAAGAACCTCGTGATCGCACTCATGTGCGCGACTCCTCCGGACCCGTTCGCAGGCGATGCGGGCTCATGTGGCCCAGGGTCCGACGTGGTAAAAGGCCATGACCCCCTCGACCGTGATCCACACGATCGTCACGGGGATGAAGATCTTCCAGCCCAGGCGCATCACCTGGTCGTAGCGGTAGCGCGGGAACGTCGCGCGGAACCACAGGTAGAAGAACGCCATGAAGACCGTCTTGAGCAGGAACCAGTGCAGCCCGTCGTTGAGCAGCACCGATTCGCCGAGGGCGCCATCGGGCCAGGGCGCGTTCCATCCGCCGAGGAACATCACGCCCGCGAGCGCCGCGATCAGCAGCATGTTGGCGTACTCGGCGAGGAAGAAGATCGCGAACGCCATGCCGGAGTATTCGACGTGGAAACCGGCGACGATCTCGGACTCGCCCTCGGCCACGTCGAACGGCAACCGGTTGGTCTCCGCGACCCCCGAGATGAAGTAAACGACGAACAGGGGCAGCAGCGGCAGCCAGAACCAGTTCCAGAACCAGCCCTCCTGCGCCTGGGTGATCACCCCGAGGTTCAGGCTCCCGCCGGCCATCAGCACGCCCACGAGCGCGAATCCCATGGCGATCTCGTAGGCGACCATCTGGGCCGCTGCCCGCATGGCTCCGAGAAAGGCATATTTCGAGTTCGAGGCCCAGCCCGCGATGATCACGCCGTAGACACCGATCGCCGTCAGGGCCAGCACGTACAGCAGCGCGGCATCGATGTCGGCGAGTATCCAGCCCTCGGAGAACGGGATGACGGCCCAGGCGGCGAGCGACGGGCCGATCGACAGGATCGGCGCGAGCAGGAACAGCAAGCGATTGGCGTTGGTCGGGAGGACGACCTCCTTCGACAGCAGCTTGAGCCCGTCCGCGATCGGCTGCAGCAGTCCCCGGAAGCCCACCCGGTTGGGCCCGCGACGGCGCTGCATGTAGCCCATCACGCGCCGCTCGGCATAGGTCAGGTACGCCACCGAGAGCATCACCGGGATGATGATCAGCAGGATCTTGCCCTGGATGACCAGCGATACGCGGACGAATTCCGGCAGCGTCGACCATGCGGCGGCAAGCGACTCGACCATGGCGCGTTACGCCCGCTGCAGTTCGACGCCGCCGAACGCGACCCCGAGGGTGGTCGTCGCGGTCAGCGCCTGCGGGATCCAGGCGCAGCCGACGGCGATGCGATCGTCGATGACGAGATCCAGCACCAGGTCGCGGCCGTCCTGGCCGACGACCACGCGCTCGGCCTCGCCGAGGCCGAGGCGCTCGGCGTCGGCAGGCGCGATTCGCACGACCGCGCGACCCGCGTCGGCCGCCGCCTGCAGCGGTTCCGATTGCCGCACCAGCGGATCGACCGAGTACATCGGCACGTCACCGTAGCGCACGAGTCCCTCGCCCGGCGCATCGGCACTGACGGGCCCGCCGACGGTGTTGTCCAGGCGCAGCTCGCGGCACTGCTCCTTGAGCTCGCGCCGGACCTCGGCGGCCGCGAAGTAGTCGAAACCGCTCACGCCCAGCTCGTTCGCCAGCACCCGCAGGATCTTCCAGTTGGCGCGGGCCTCGCCCGGCGGTGTGCCGGCGGCCGCGAAGTCTTGCCAGAGCCCTTCGGCATTGACGTGCGTGCCGTCGGTCTCGGCGAAAACGGTCCCGGGCAGTATGACGTCGGCGTACTGCAGCATGGCCTCCGTGGCGAACGGCGCGATTGCCACGACAGCGTCGGCGCCTTGCAGCGCCGCCGTCGCGGCAATCGGATCGGTGCTGTCGAATTCCGGCTCGACGCCGGTCAGCAGGTAACCCCGGCGGGGCGAGCGCCACAGGCTGAGCGCATCGTCGCCGGCCCGCTCGGGTGCCCGCCCGGCCGGGCCGCGGTGCGGCACCGCCCCGGCGAGCCAGGCGCCGCCCGCGTTGGCGTATTCCGGCAGGTAGCCGAAGCGCGCACCGGCCATGGCCGCGATCGCCGAGGCGAGGCGGCGCAGCGCGCCGGCGCGGGGATGATTCAGGGCCTGATCCCCCAGCAGGACGGTGGCGGCCGCGCCGTCGACCAGCGCCGCGGCCACGGCACGCTCGGCGTCGCCCACCCGATCGGCGCGGGCCACCGCCTTCAGCTCATCCGGCGGGTGCGTGCCGCTGCGCTCGGCGACGGCGGCCGCCACCGCGCCGAGGGCGTCGACCAGGGCGTCCGGCCGGGCCACGATTTCGTGGTCGACGTCGAAGTGCCAGTCGAAGCGCCGGGCGTTGACGAAGCTCACGCGGGCGTCGCGCTGCAGCGTCGCCTTGCGCAGGCGATGCGCGGCCAGCGGCTGTTCCTTGCGCACGTTCGAGCCGACGAGCAGCGCCGCGTCGAGTTCTTCCAGCTGCTCGAGCGACTGGCCGAGCCACGGCATCACCGGCGCCGCGTCCTGATCGGAGAAATCCAGCTGGCGCAGGCGGTGGTCGACGTGGGGACTGCCGAGCCCGCGCACGAGCTTCTGCACGAGGTACTGCTCCTCCAGCGTCGCATAGCCCGAGACCAGGCCCGCGAGCTGATCGGCGCCGTGATCCTCGACCACATGGCGCAGGGCCGACACGGCCGCCGGCAGCGCGGCGTCCCAGTCCGCCTCTTCCCAGACCCCGCCACGCTTGATCAGCGGCACCATCACGCGCTGCTCGCTGTAGAGGCCACAACAGCTGAAGCGGTCGCGGTCCGAGATCCAGGTCTCGTTGATGCGCTCGTTGTCGCGCGGCACGACCCGCATGATCCGCCCGCGGCGCTCGTGCATGAAGATGTTCGAGCCGATGCAGTCGTGCAGCGACACCGTCGGTTGCTGGATGAGCTCCCACGGGCGGAACGTGTAGCGCGCCGGCTTGTTCGTGAGCGCGCCGACCGGACACAGATCGATCACGTTGCCCGACATCTCGGAGGTCATGGCTCGCCCGACATAGGTGCCGATGCGCATGTCCTCGCCGCGGCCGGTCGCCCCGAGCTCCTTGACGCCGGCGATCTCGGTGCCGAAACGCACGCAGCGCGTACAGTGGATGCAGCGCGTCATGTCGGTGGCGATCAGCGGCCCGAGATTCTCGTCGGCGACCGCGCGCTTGGCCTCGGTGAAGCGCGAGATGCCCTCGCCATAGCCGAGCGCGACATCCTGCAGCTCGCATTCGCCGCCCTGATCGCACACCGGGCAGTCGAGCGGGTGGTTGATGAGCAGGAACTCCATCGTGCCCTGCTGCGCATCGAGCGCGCGCTCGGAGGCGGTCCACACCTTCATGCCGTCCGCCACGGGCGTGGCGCAGGCGGGCAGCGGCTTCGGCGCCTTCTCCACCTGGACCAGGCACATGCGGCAGTTGGCGACGACGGACAGCTTGCGATGGTAGCAGAAGCGCGGCACGTCGATGCCCGCGGCATCGGTCGCCTCGATCAGCATCGCACCCTTGCGCACGCGGATCGGCTTGCCGTCGACCTCGATCGCGACCGTTTCTTCGACCGTTTCCTGCGTCATGGGGCTCCCGCTGCGATCAGGCCGCGGCCGAGGCGCGATCGGCCGGCATGCTGCGTCCGTGCTCGATGTAGTGCTCGAACTCGGGACGGAAGTGCTTGAGGAAACTGCGGACCGGCATCGCGGCCGCGTCGCCGAGGGCGCAGATGGTACGGCCCTCGATGCGACGGGCCGCATGCTCGAGGCGCTCGAGGTCATCCATCGACGCCCGCCCGTTCAGGATGCGTGTGATCACGCGGTAGAGCCACCCCGTGCCCTCGCGGCACGGCGTGCACTGGCCGCACGATTCCGCCATGTAGAAGCGCGCGATGCGCTGCAGCGCGAACACCATGTCGGTGGTGTCGTCCATCAGGATCACCGCACCCGAGCCCAGCATCGAACCGGCCTTCGTGATCGAGTCGAAGTCCATGTTCGTCTCGAGCATTGTCGCCGCCGGCACCACAGGCACCGACGATCCCCCGGGAATCACCGCCTTGAGCTCGCGACCCCCGCGAACGCCGCCGGCCAGTTCGAGCAGCTCGCCGAAGGGCGTGCCCAGCGGGATCTCGAAATTGCCCGGCTTCTCCACGTGCCCCGACACCGAAAAGATCTTCGTGCCGCCGGCGTTCTCGACACCGAGGCCGGCGAACCAGTCACCACCGCGGCGCAGCACCGTCGGCACCGAGGCCAGCGTTTCCGTGTTGTTGACGGTGCTCGGCCGACCGTAGACGCCGTACTGGGCCGGAAACGGCGGCTTGAAGCGCGGCAGTCCCTTCTTGCCCTCGAGGGACTCCAGCAGCGCCGTCTCCTCGCCGCAGATATAGGCACCCGCACCCAGGACGTTGTAGATGTCGACGTCGATGCCGCTGCCCTGGATATCCTTGCCCAGCCAGCCGTGCGCGTAAGCCTCGTGCAGCGCCTGCTCGACACGGGTGAAGACCTCGTCGCCGAACTCCCCGCGCAGGTAGTTGTAGCCGATGGTCGCACCCATCGTGAACGCGCCGATCGCTATACCCTCGATCAGCGCATGCGGGTTCCAGCGCAGCAGATCACGGTCCTTGCACGTGCCCGGCTCGGACTCGTCGGAATTGCAGACCAGATACTTCTGGCCGGGCGCGTTGCGCGGCATGAAGCTCCATTTGATGCCGACGGGGAACCCGGCACCGCCCCGCCCGCGCAGATTCGAGGCCTTGAGCTCCTCGATGATCCGATCGGCACCGAGCTCGCCGCGGAGCACCATCTGCCAGGCCTCGTACCCACCGAGCCGGAGGTAATTGTCGTAGCTCCACGGCTCGTCGAACCGGAGCGTGGCATAGCAGACCTGGTTCATTTGCGACTCGTCGAGCATGGGCTCACTCCAGACCGTCGAGGATCTCGTCGACGCGATCCGCCGTCAGGCTCTCGTAGTACACGTGATCGACCTGCATCATCGGGGCGTTACGGCACGCGGCGAGGCATTCCTCCTCCATCTTGAGGAAGATGCGCCCGTCGCCCGTGCTCTCGCCGCGCTTGCAACCGAGGCGCTGCTCCACGTGCGCGACGAGCTCGTCGGAACCGCACAGCATACAGGAGATGTTGGTGCAGATGGACACGCTGTGGCGCGCGACGGGCTCTGTCTCGATCATCGAGTAGAAGGTCGCGACTTCGTAGACCGAGACCCGCGAGACGCCCAGATAGTCCGCGACAGCGTCCATCAGCTCGATGCTGACCCAGCCACCGTTCTGGTGCTGCGCGGCCACCAGGGCACGCAGGGAGGCCGACTGCACGCCTTCGGGGGGGAATTTCGATGCCCACTGGTCGATCTCCTCGCGGGTGTGCTGCGACAGCAGGTCGCTCTTGTCTGCGCTGTCCGCCGTCACCGGTCGACCTCCCCGAACACCAGATCCTGCGTGCCCACCACCGCCACCACATCGGCCAGCATGTGGCCCTGCACCATCTCGTTGAACGCGGACAGGTGCACGAAACCGGGCGCGCGCACCTTCAGCCGATACGGCTTGTTCGCGCCGTCCGAGATCAGGTAGCAGCCGAATTCCCCCTTGGGCGCCTCGACGCACGCATACGCCTCGCCGGCCGGTACCGAGAACCCCTCGGTAAAGAGCTTGAAGTGATGGATCAGGGCTTCCATGTCCGCTTTCATCTCCTCGCGCCGCGGCGGACCGACCTTGCGATCGTCGATCATGGTCGGGCCGGGGTTCTCGCGCAGCCACGAGATGCACTGCTTGATGATCCGAACGGACTGGCGCATCTCCTCGATGCGCACCAGGTAGCGATCGTAGCAGTCACCGTTGGTGCCCACGGGCACGTCGAAGTCCATGCGGTCGTAGACCTCGTACGGCTGCTTCTTGCGCAGATCCCATTCGATACCGGAGCCGCGCAGCATCGGCCCGGTGAAACCGAGCTCGACGGCGCGCTCGGGTGACACAGACGCAATGTCGACGGTGCGCTGCTTCCAGATCCGGTTGTCGGTGAGCAGTGTCTCGTATTCATCGATCAAGCGCGGGAAACGCTCGCAGAAATCCTCGATGAACTCGAGCAAGCCGCCACTGCGCGCCTCGTTGAGTTGCTCGACCTCGCGCTTGGAACGCCACCGCGACGCCTGGTACTGCGGCATGTAGTCCGGCAGGTCCCGCGAGACGCCGCCCGGACGGTAATACTTGGCGTGCATGCGGGCACCCGAGACCGCCTCGTAGACATCCATCAGATCCTCGCGCTCGCGGAACGCGTAGAGGAAGACCGTCATGGCGCCGATGTCGAGTGCGTGCGCTCCAAGCCACAGAAGGTGATTGAGGATGCGCGTGATCTCGTCGAACATGACGCGGATGTACTGCGCCCGGATCGGCGGCTCGATACCGAGCAGCTTCTCGATCGCCATGACGTAGCCGTGCTCGTTGCACATCATGGAGACATAGTCGAGGCGATCCATGTAGCCGATGCTCTGCACGTACGGCTTGGTCTCGGCCAGCTTCTCGGTCGCCCGGTGCAGGAGGCCGACGTGCGGGTCCGCGCGCTGAACCACCTCGCCGTCGAGCTCGAGCACGAGACGCAGCACGCCATGCGCCGCCGGGTGCTGCGGACCGAAATTCAGGGTGAAGTTCTGGATCTCAGGCATTGCCGTCACCCTCTTCCATCTCGGGGCGTGCGTAGCGATTGTCCTCGCGGATCACCTTGGGCACGAGCACGCGCGCCTCGATGGTCACGGGCTGGTAGACCACCCGGGCCTTTTCCGGGTCGTAGCGCATCTCGACGTTCCCGACGAGCGGGAAATCCTTGCGGAACGGGTGCCCGATGAAGCCGTAGTCCGTGAGGATGCGACGCAGATCCGGGTGGCCGTCGAACAGTATGCCGTACAGATCGAATGCCTCGCGCTCGAACCAGTTCGACGCCGGCCAGATGTCGGTCAGCGTCGGCAGGATCGGCGCGTCGTCGTCGGCGGCGTAACAGCGGATGCGCAGGCGCTGGTTGTGCGTTTGCGAAAGCAGGTGGATCACGGCGGCGAAGCGCGGCGTATCGAGCTCGCGCCCCTGCGCCTCGTCGCCGAAATGCAGGCGCCCGGTGGTGCCGGCACCCGCGACGCCGCGCGAGTAGCCGCTTTCGCTGAGCTCGCCCCGGCTCCACTCGTCGCTGCCGTAGGTCAGGTAGTCGACACCGCACAGATCGATGAGCTGCTCGAAGCGGAAGGGCTCGTCATCGCGCAGCCGCAGGCACACGTCGCGCAGGCGCTGGCCAGCGACCTCCACGGTGACCTCGCCGAAGGCCACGCGCCAGTTGTCGATCCGGTCACCCAGGGCCTCCCCGAGCTGCTCCGCGAGTGCCTCCACGCGTTGCGACATCGATCCTCCCCGTCGGCCTCGCTCAGCGCGCGATGGTCTCGGTACGCTTGATCTTCTTCTGCAACTGCAGGATCCCGTACAGCAGCGCCTCCGCCGTGGGCGGACAGCCGGGCACGTAGATATCGACCGGCACGATGCGATCGCAACCCCGCACCACGGAATACGAGTAATGGTAGTAACCGCCGCCGTTGGCGCAGGATCCCATCGAGATCACCCAGCGGGGCTCCGCCATCTGGTCGTAGACCTTGCGCAATGCCGGCGCCATCTTGTTGACAAGCGTGCCGGCGACGATCATCACGTCGGACTGGCGCGGACTGGGCCGGAACACGATGCCGAACCGGTCCATGTCATAGCGCGAGGCGCCCGTGTGCATCATCTCCACCGCACAGCACGCGAGGCCGAACGTCATCGGCCAGAGCGAGCCGGTGCGGGCCCAGTTGATCACGGTGTCGGCGGAGGTGGTGACGAAGCCCTTCTCGAGAACACCTTCTACTCCCATTCGAGGGCCCCCTTCTTCCATTCGTAGATGAAGCCGATGACCAGGATGGCCAGGAAGATGGCCATGGCCACGAAACCGGCCGTCGCCATGTCCCCGAGCGCGACCGCCCAGGGAAAGAGGAACGCGATCTCGAGGTCGAAGATGATGAACAGGATGGCGACGAGGTAGTAACGCACGTCGAACTTCATGCGCGAATCCTCGAAGGCCTCGAAACCGCACTCGTACGGCGACGTCTTCTCGCTGTCGGGCCGGTGCGGGCCGATCACCCGCCCCGCCAGCAACGTGACCACCCCGACAACGACGCCGATTACCAGGAACATGAGGATCGGCAGGTAACTCGCGAGCATGCGCTGGACCCCGGTTCGTCGATCGCGTCCCCGCGGCCGACCGCGGGACCGGGAGAACACCGCCGGCGGCCGCCTGACGGCAGACACCGACGATATCACACTGTTGGTGCGGACGCCCGGACTCGAACCGGGACGGCCAGTGGCCACTACCCCCTCAAGATAGCGCGTCTACCAATTCCGCCACGTCCGCGTGAGGCGGGCCGAAGCCCTGCCCCGCAACGCCGAATGATAACCGATCGGCGCGACCGGTTCACTGCTCGATGGGCGGCATGTCGCCGTTCGGGCCGCCGCTCTGCGAGCGGTCCTGATCCTGCCCGGATGCGGCACCCGTGCCGCCGCCCTCGCCCTGGGCGCGCTCGCCCTGCTGCGCACCGGACGGCGTCGCCGTGTCGACGACGCTCCCGCTGTCGCCGCCGCGGTTCGCCGCATACACCGCCAGCGCGATGCTGGTCGCGAAGAACAGCGCCGCCAGCAGCGTGGTCATGCGCGTGAGGAAGGAACCCGAACCGCCCGCCCCGAACACGGTCGCCGAAGAGCCACTGCCGAATGCCGCACCGGCGTCTGCGCCCTTGCCCTGCTGGATCAGCACGAGGCCGATCACGCCGATCGCGAGCAGCACGTGGATGGTCAGAAGAACCGCCTGCATCATCTACTTCCGGTTGTCGGAGACCGACCCGGCCGCGGCCCGGGCAACCTCCGTGAATTCGTCCGCGTCGAGCGCGGCACCACCGACCAGGCCGCCGTCGATGTCGTCCATCGTCATCAGCCGCTCGGCATTGGCCGCCTTGACGCTGCCGCCGTAGACGATCCGCGTGCGCTCGGCGAGCGCCGAGTCACGCCGGGCCAGGCGCTCGCGCAAAAGGCCGTGGACGGCCTGGGCGTCCTCGGGCGTGGCCGTGCGCCCGGTGCCGATCGCCCAGACCGGCTCGTAGGCGATCACCCCGTCACCGAAGCCCTCGGGGCCCATGTGCTCGAGCACGGCATCGAGTTGCGCGCTCACGACCTCGGGGGCGCGGCCGGCATCGCGCTGCTCCAGCGTCTCGCCGACACACAGGATCGGCGTCAGTCCCGCTCGCCGCGCCGCGCCAAATTTCGCGGCAACCCCGGCGTCGGTTTCGCCGTGGCGGGCGCGGCGCTCGGAATGGCCGACGATGGCCAGCGTGCAGCCGAGCTCCGCGACCATGGCGGCAGCGACCTCGCCGGTGAACGCGCCCTCGTCGTGGTCGGAGACATCCTGGGCACCGGTGTGCAGGTGGGACCCGGCCGTGCGCTCGCGCGCGAGTGCCAGGTGGACGAATACGGGGCAGACGGCGATATCGACGCCGTCGAGCCCGGCCGTGCCGGCCCGCACCGCCTCGATCAGGCGGGCGGCGTGTTCCAGGGATCCGTGGAGTTTCCAGTTGCCGCAGACGAGCGGACGCCGCATGACACCGTTCCCGCGCCGGTCGAGGAGGCGCAAGGGTACACGTGCGCCCGGGGCCGATCAATTCGCGCCTGGGCGCGCCGACGCGGCCTCGACCCTGCCGAACTCCTCGCGCACCACCGCCGCCAGGCGCTCGGCCTTGGCCTGCAGGTCGGCCTCGTCCGGGCCCTCGACCATCACGCGCACCAGCGGCTCCGTGCCCGAGGAGCGCAGCAGCACGCGCCCGGTTTTCCCCAACTCGTCCTCGATGCACCGCACCTCGCGCTGCAGTGCCTCGCTGCTATCGGGATCGACACGCTCGGCCACGCGCACGTTGACCAGCAACTGGGGATAACGTTCGAAACAGGCTGCCAGTTCGTCGAGCGTCGCACCCGTATCCATCATCAGCGACAGCACCTGCAGCGCCGAGACGATGCCGTCGCCCGTGGTCGTGCGATCGAGGCAGACGATGTGGCCGGAGGCTTCGCCGCCGAGCTTCCAGCCCCGTGCGTAGAGCTGCTCCAGGACGAACCGGTCACCGACGGCGGCACGCGCGAACGGGATGCCGAGCGCGGACAGGCCCCGTTCAAGGCCCAGATTCGACATCAGGGTGCCGACCACGCCGCCATCGAGCTCGCCGGCCGCGTGCCTGGCACGCGCCAGGATCAGCAGCAGCGCATCGCCGTCGACGACGCGCCCGTTGCGATCGCACATGATCAGGCGATCGCCGTCGCCGTCGAGCGCGATGCCGGCATCGGCGCCCGCCGCGACGACCCGCTCCGCCATCGCCTCGGGGGCGGTCGCGCCGCGGTCGCGATTGATGTTCAGCCCGTCGGGCTCCACCCCGATCGCGGTGACCTCGGCGCCGAGCTCGCGGAACACCTGCGGCGCCACCTGGTAGGTGGCGCCGTGCGCGCAGTCGACCACCAGGTGCAGTCCCCGCAGGTTGGAGCCGAACGCCAGGGTCGCCTTGCAGAACTCGATGTAGCGGCCGCGCGCGTCTCTTATGCGCTGGGCCCGGCCGAGCTGCGCGGGGTCCACGGTCGTGACAGGCTGGTCGAGCAGCGACTCGATCTCCGCCTCGACGCCATCGGGGAGCTTGCCGCCCTCGCTCGAGAAGAACTTGACGCCGTTGTCGTCGTACGGGTTGTGCGAGGCGCTGATGACCGCCCCCGCGGCCTGGCGGAACGTGCGGGTCAGGTAGGCGATGGCGGGCGTCGGCATCGGGCCGACCAGGTTCACGTCGACCCCGGCCGAGGCGAAGCCGGACTCGAGCGCCGACTCGAACAGGTAGCCCGACAGGCGCGTGTCCTTGCCGATCAGCACTTCGCGGCTGCCTCTCGCCGCGAGAACCCGTCCGGCGGCCCAGCCGAGGCGGAGCACGAACTCCGCGTTCATCGGCTGCTCGCCGACCCGCCCGCGGACGCCATCCGTTCCGAAATAACGTCCCATACCCGATCACTCCGTCGCGTGAACCGCCCCGACAACGGTCAGCGCTTCGACGGTCGGCCCCACGTCGTGCACCCGCAGGATACGTGCACCCCGGTCGGCCGCCATCACGGCCGTCGCGAGACTCCCGTAGAGTCGCTCATCGGCGTCGACACCACCGAGCAGCGTACCGATCATGCGTTTGCGCGACAGCCCCGCGAGCAACGGCAGCTGCAGGCGCTCGACGACGCCGTGGAGATGGCGCAGCAGCGACAGGTTGTGCTCGAGCGACTTGCCGAAGCCGAAGCCCGGATCGACCACCAGGCGCTCGCGCTCGATCCCGCCATCGACGCAGGCGGCGACACGTTCGGCGAGGAAATCGCCGACCTCGGTGACCACGTCGCCGTAGCGCGGCTCCTGTTGCATGGTCCGGGGCACGCCCTGCATGTGCATCAAGCAGGCCAGGGCGTCGCCGGCGGCGACCGCATCGACCGCACCATCGGCCCTGAGTGCGCGCACGTCGTTGACCAGGGCCGCCCCCGCCGCCATCGCCTCGGACATCAGCGGCGGCTTGCTCGTGTCGATCGACAGCGGCACATCGAAGCGCCCGGCAAGCGCCTCGAGCAGCGGCAGCACGCGGCGGCGCTCCGCGTCGAGCGGGACCGGCTCGGCGCCCGGGCGGGTCGACTCGCCGCCGATGTCGACGATGTCGGCACCCGCCTGCACCATCCGCTCGGCCTGTGCGAGCGCGGCGTCGCGCTCGGTGAAGCGCCCGCCATCGGAGAACGAATCGGGCGTGACATTGAGCACGCCCATGACCAGTGGGCCCGGCTCCGCGAGGCGCCGACGGAGCCGCTCGATCGCGCTGTTCATCCTGGCCTCCCCTGAATTGCGGCCGCGAGAGCCTGCCACGCCCGCCCATGGCTGTCCCGTGAACCGCCTCCCACGCGCGCCCCGCAGGCCGGTGCCGAGCGCGCGCCCGGCGCCGGCCCGGGTACAGGACGCGGGCGCGCTCGCC
>CAZVFN010000012.1:16518-38964 GCA_964626335.1 uncultured Ectothiorhodospiraceae bacterium | reverse complement strand
GACACTAGGAGCCTGTCCGGAAAATCCGTGCCGTCGCGAGCGCGTGGGAAAGCGAGCAGGTTCTGGCGATCGTGAAACGAGCATGGGGGTTCCCATGTGAGTTGATCGCTCGCCAAAAGATGCCGCCGTGGCACGGGCGCAGCCGGCACATGGTTCCCCGGACAGGCTCCCAGCAACCCGACCAGAGGCCAATCGGACCTCCCGCCGAACCGCCCGTTATGCCATCCATCTGTGTTCATCTGAGTCCATCCGTGGTTTTCATTGACGGCATCGCCCTGACTTCGCGCCTACAGCGAAGCTCCCCTGACGCCGGAACGACCCTGCGGCAGCATTCGTGTTCATTCGAAGTCAAAAAGGGAGATCATGCCGACGCGACCGCATGCAGGACGACCGGGACGAAGCTCGTTCGGTGATCATCGGGCTCGTTCGAGCCGGTGGAATCCCTTACCCTGAAACCGCGGCATCGCGCACGGGCAACCGGACCCAGTGAATCATCTCGCGCATCTCGTCCTCGCCGACGGCTCGCCGGACTCGATCGTCGGCAATCTGCTCGGCGACTTCGTCAAGGGCAATCCCGACGGCCACTACCCGCCGACGGTGGTGCGCGGGATCCGCCTGCACCGGGCCGTGGATCGATTCACCGACGACCACCCCGCGGTGCACCGGGCGCGCGCGCGCTTCCCCGCCGCCCACCGGCGCTTCGCCGCCATCGCGCTCGACATGGCGTTCGACCATTTCCTCGCGGCGCAATGGCTGCGCGAAGCGCCGCACGACTTCGCCGCGGCCCGGGTACACGCCTACGCGGTGCTGACGGCGCGCGCGGCCTGGCTGCCGGCGAAGCTGCGGCGGATCCTGCCGTCGCTGCGCGACGACGACTGGCTGGGCTCGTACGCGGACCTCGATGCCATCGCCCGCGCGCTGGGGCGCATGGAACAACGGCTGTCGCGGCCTGCCCCGCTGGCGGCGCTGGCGGACGACATCGCCCGGCACGGTGACGCGCTGCAGGCCGACTTCGACGCGTTCTGGCCGCAGGTGCGCCAATTCGCGCTGCACGAGGGCCGCCGGCTCGCCCGGCACTGGCCCGACTGAGGCCCCCGCGGGCCGAGGGAGCCACCATGATCGCGGATTTCACACGGGGCGCGGGCCATGCGCTGCGCGGTTTCGACCTGGTCCGCCGGCGCGGCGTGTTTCGCTATGCACTGCTGCCCCTGCTGATCAACGTCGTACTCTTCGGCGCCGGGATCTGGCTCGGCGTCGGCGCGTTCCAGGATTTCATGGGGTGGCTGCTTCCGGCCTGGCTCGATGTGTGGCTCGTGCGTGCCCTGCTCTGGGTGCTGTTCGCGCTCGGCACCGTACTGATCGTGTTCTACGCCTTCACGCTGCTGGCCAACCTCGTTGCGGCACCGTTGAACGGGCTGCTCGCCGAGCGCGTGGAGCAGCACCTACGCGGCGCCCGCGGCAGCGAGGGGATCGAGCGCGGCATCGCGGCCGAGGCGGTCGCCAGCATCTGGGCCGAGGTGCGCAAGCTGGTCTATCTCGTCGCCTGGTCGATCCCGTTGCTCATCCTGTTCCTCATCCCGGGGATCAACCTGGTCGCTCCGGCGCTGTGGCTCGCGTTCGGGGCCTGGATGATGGCACTCGAATACGCCGACTGCCCGCTCGGCAACCACGGCGTGACCTTCCGCGAGGGGCGGGGCCTGATTGGGCGCCGGCGACCGGTCGCCCTCGGTTTCGGCCTGACGATCATGGCGTTGACGGCCGTGCCGGGGCTGAATCTCGTGATCATGCCGGTCGCGGTCTGCGGCGCCACCGCGCTCTACGTCGACGAGCTCACCGGACTCGTGGCCGAGCGACCGGGGTGAGCCCGGAGCCGGGCGCGACCCGCCGGTGGTAGCGACCGCCGGCAGAGGCGGTCCCGCGGCGGAGGGCACGGGGCTTGCCCCCGCGACGCCCGTCAACCCGCCGCACCCCCGGCGGGTTCCCGGTCCGGTCAGCGCCCGCGCCGCTGGCCGCGGCGAGCGGAGGCGCGCTCCCCGGCGTAGGGATTCTCGCCGGCGCGGAATTCCATGCGCACGGGTGTGCCCTGCAATCCGAACCGCTCGCGGAAGCGCTTCTCGAGATAGCGCTTGTAGGCGTCCGGCAACCGATCGACCCGGTTGCCGTGGACGACGATCGTGGGCGGATTCGTCCCGCCCTGATGCGCGTAGCGCAGCTTCACGCGCGCGCCGCTCACCAGCGGCGGCTGGTGCTCGGCGACCGCGTCCTCGAGCGTGCGCGTGAGCTCGTGCGTCGGCAGATCGCCCATCGCCGAGCGGTGCGCGCGGTCGACGCTCTTGAGCAGGTCGCCGACGCCGGTACCGTGCAGGGCCGAGATGTAGCGGGTCTCGGCGAAATCGAGGAAGCGAAAGCGCCGGTCGTGCTCGGAGCGCACCCAGTCCTTGGTCTCGCGGTCCAGTCCGTCCCATTTGTTGATGCCCACCACCAGGGCGCGCCCCGCATCGAGCACGTGGCCGACCACGTGCTGGTCCTGCTCGGCCAGGCCCTGGCGCGCGTCCAGGACCAGGATGACGACGTGCGCGGCGCGAATGGCCTCGAGCGTCTTCAGCGAACTGAATTTCTCCAACGTCCCCGTCACCCGCGCCCTGCGCCGCAGCCCGGCCGTGTCGATCAGCGTGTAGCGGCGGTCGTCGCGATCGAACGGGATCGCGACCGCGTCGCGCGTCGTGCCGGCCTCGTCGGTCGTGAGCACGCGCTCCTCGCGCAGCAACCGGTTGACCAGCGTCGACTTGCCGACGTTGGGCCGACCGACCACCGCGACGCGGGTGCGCGCTTCCTCCGCACCGGCCGCCGCCGGCCCCGGTTCGGCCGGCGCGGGCGGCAGCACGGCCGCGACCGCGTCCGCGAGGCGCGCGATCCCGCGCCGCTGGCTGGCCGCCAGGGCCAGCGGCGGCTCGCCCGCGAGCCCGTGGAACTCGGCCAGCGCGGCATCCGGATCGCGGCCGTCCACCTTGTTCACCACGATGCGAAACGGCCTGGCGTTGCGCCGCAGGCGATCGACCACGGCCTGGTCCGCGGGCAGCAGCCCCGAGCGCGCGTCCATCAGCACGAGTACGGCATCGGCCTCGGCGATCGCGGCATCCGTCTGCACGGCCATCTGCCGATCGACGGCCTCGCTCGCGTCGGTAAGCCCGCCCGTGTCGACGACCACAACCTCGCGTCCACCGATGTGCGCGGTACCGTACTGGCGGTCGCGGGTCAGGCCCGGGACGTCGGCGACGAGCGCCCGGCGCGTGCGCGTGAGCGCATTGAACAGGGTCGATTTGCCGACGTTGGGCCGGCCGACGAGGGCGATCACGGGGGTCATTGGTCGGGGCTCGGGTCCGCCTGCACTCCGGGGCCGATACGATACACGCCAACGCGACGCTGCGCGCGGTCGGCAGAGGGTGGACGGCGTCAGGAGACAGGTGTCGAACCGGATGCAGGCCGGCCAATGCCGACGCCAACCGGCCGCGCGGTGGCGGGTGGAACCCCGAATACCGGCTGGCGCCCCTCGGTCGCAAGCCGGCCTGCGCCGCGCCGCGTCCGCGGGATAATGTAGAGCTCGCCATCGCCCGGGCGCCCCGGACGGAAGACGAAGCCGATGACGTGCCGGAAGACATTCCAGGCGATGCGTGGAATCGCCCGGCGGTGCCCCGACTCGGCTCCGTCCGCCTGCCGCCTATTCGTCCGCCAGCGGCCCCACCTCGAGCACGGCGAGATCGTCGCCGCGGTCCTGGAGCGCGATGCGGCCCTCGCCCACGGGCACGGCGTCGGCGAGGATGCTCGCGCCGCCGATTCCGCGGCGGCTGACGATGCGCCCGTCGGCGCGGGTGAGGATGTGCACGTAGCCCTCGAGATCGCCGACCGCGATGTAGTCCGTGCCGGGCACGGGCACGGGCGCCGTCAGGCGCCGATGAGCAAGCTTGTCCTGGCGCCAGAGCGTGTCACCGGCACGCGGGTCGAGCGCGACGACGTGGCTCTCGCCCGTGCTGACGTAGATCCGAGACCGGTCCACCGACAGCCCGGCGTAGGACGACATCTCGCGCGCCCATTCGATGTTGCCCTGGCTCGGCTCCACCTGGGCGATCCGACCCTGGTAGGTCACGGCGTAGGCCACCTGCTGACCGGTGTCGATCGCGCCGTCGATGTCCACCATGCGCTCGACGGGCGATGTGCCCGACGGCTCGGCGATCGCGCTCTGCCACAGGGGCTGGCCGTTCTGCTCGGACAGGGCGATGAGCTTGCCATTGTCCAGGCCCGCCAGAACACCGCCCGAGACCCGCAGCGGTTGACCGTGGCCGCGCAGGCTGAGCGACGGAACCTCGGTCGAATAGCTCCAGATCACGTCGCCGTCGCCCGCGTCCAGCGCGGCGACGCGGCCGTCCACGGTGCGCACGACATAGAGCCCGTTGTCGCCGGCCGGCGCGGCGAGCAGCTCGCCATCGAGCCGGGTCCGCCATTGCTCGGCGCCATCGGCGGCCGCCAACGCGATCACGACCCCTTCCGCGGTGCCCACGGCGACGCTGTCGCCGGTGCCGCCCACGCCCGCCGTCAGCCCCTGATCAAGCCCGCGCGACCACTTGCGCTCACCCGAGTCGAGGCCATAGGCCGCCACGCGGCCGCCCGCATTGGCCGCGAACAGGCGATCTCCGGCGACGAACGGCTCGAGCGCGATCCACTTGTCGCTGCCGCCCCACCCGGTATCCGCCGACCAGATCTCGTCGATGCGCGCACCGCGCTCGAAATCCGTCAGTTCGCTCGGCGGGGCCGCCGTGTCCTTGGTGCCACTGCAGGCGGCGACCAGTGCGGTCAGCAGCACGAGCGCAGGGCGTTTCATCAGGATGCTTCCCCACCCTCGCCGCCGCTCTCCGCAGAAGCACCGACCTCGTTGAGCTTGCGCTCGACCGCCTGCGGATCCGGCGGCGGCCCATTGGCGGAAAGCGCCTTCCGGTAGGCCTCGGCGGCCGCCTGCGGCCGGTCGTCGGCGACCAGCAGGTCACCGCGCAGTTCCGCGTAGAGCCCGTCGAAGGCATCCGGATGCTCGCGATCGACCAGATCCAGGGCCGTGTCGATGTTGCCGCGCTCGCCCTCGACGCGGGCCAGGCGGGCGCGGGCGATGTGCGCGAGATCCTGGGTGTCGGCGTTGTTCATCGCCCAGCGCAGCCATTCGGCGCCCGCCTCGAGGTCATCCGCCGCGACCGCGGCGCGCGCCGCCGCGAGCGCGCCCAGCGCCGCGTACGCGGTGCCGCCGTAATCCGTGCGCAGACGCTCGGCCAGCTGGAGCAGCCGCTCGCGCTCGTCGGACTGGAGCCGCTGCACCAGCTGCCCATAGACGCGCGAGGCCGCCAGGGACTGCTCCTCGGTGTACCACGCCCAGCCGCGCCATCCGCCCAGTGCGAGGATGCCGATGAGCGCGCCGACGATGATCGACCGGCCGTTCTCCTTCCACCAGCGCTTGAGCGCCTCGACCTGCTCTTCTTCCGTGGCGTAATCGGCCAATGGACTCTTCCCCGGTTCAGTTGCGTGCGTCGGTGAGCGCGGCGAGGCGGTCGGCCAGCACCTGCGTGGCCACCGACTCCTGCGCGCCCTCCCGACGCAACGGCTTGATGGTCACCCGCCCTGACGCGAGCTCGTCGTCGCCGAGCACCAGTGCAAGCTCGGCACCACTGCGGTCCGCGCGCCGGAACTGGCTCTTCAGGCTGCCCCCGCCGCACAGCGTCTCCAGGCGCAACCCGGGCAGCTCGTCGCGCAGGCGCTCGGCCAGCACCAGGCCTTGCGCCTGCGCCCCGGCGCCGACGAGCAGCAGGCAGGCGTGCGGCCCCGCCAGCGGCGGCCACTGGCCCTCGGCCTCGATGAGCGCGAGCAGGCGCTCGACCCCCAGCGCGAAGCCCGCCGCCGGCGTTGCGCGCCCGCCCAGCTGCTCGACGAGCCCGTCGTAGCGCCCGCCGGCACACACCGTGCCCTGAGCGCCAAGGCGCTCCGTGGTCCACTCGAACACCGTGCCCGTATAGTAGTCGAGACCGCGCACCAGTTGCGGGTTCACCCGGTAATGGACCCCGGCGGCATCGAGCCGGTTCCGGATCCACTCGAACTGATCGCGGCTCCGGGCATCGAGCGAGTCGGTCAGCGACGGCGCGGCGGCGATGGCGTCGGCGAGCGCCGGGTTCTTGCTGTCGAGCAGGCGCAGCGGATTCTCGTGCAGGCGCCGCTGCTCGTGCTCCTCGAAGCCATCCGCGTGCGCCTCGAAGTGCGCGACCAGGCGTTCGCGGTAGGCGCGGCGGCTCTCCGGCGTGCCCAGCGAGTTGATCTCCAGGGTGACGGTGTCACCCAGGCCGAGGGACCGCCACAGGCGTTCCCCCAGCAGCAGCAGCTCGAGGTCGATATCGGGGCCCGGCATGCCGAAGGTCTCGACCCCGACCTGGTGGAACTGCCGGTAACGCCCCTTCTGGGGCCGCTCGTGGCGGAACATCGGCCCCGTGTACCAGAGGCGACGCGTGCTGTTGTGCAGGAGCCCGTGCTCGATGCCCGCGCGCACCACGCTCGCCGTGTTCTCGGGCCGCAGCGACAGGCTGTCGCCGTTGCGGTCCTCGAACGTGTACATCTCCTTCTCGACGATGTCCGTGACCTCGCCGATGGAGCGCTTGAACAACTCCGTGCGCTCGAGCATCGGCGTGCGAATCTCGGCGTAGCCATAGCCGGCCATGAGCTCACGTACCTGCCCCTCGAGCCACTGCCATGCCGCCGATTCCGGCGGCAGGATGTCGTGCATGCCACGGACTGTGCGGAGCGCTTTCGACACGAACGGGATCCGGATGTTGGAGCGGGGCTGCAGGCGCGGGCCTGCGCGACTCAGCCGCGGCCGACTCGAGCGCCCGCCCGGACGACCGGTACGGGCGGGCGCGGCGCGGCGAGATCGCCCGGGCACGAGCCACCCGGGGAGCCATGGCCGGGACTGCGCATGAGGCGCGCAATATACACGCTGGCGCCAGCCGGACCCAAGGGGCGTCAGCGGGCGCGAGCGCCCGAGGCGTCGACCAGGAAGCGTGCCGTGTCGTCGTCGCGGGTGAACCCCGACTTGGCGACCGATTCACCATTGAAGCGGATGGTCACGCCGGGCGAATTGCCGAGCAACACGTCGAAAGGCGCCCAGCCACGGACCTCGAGCGGATCCGAACCGTAGTACAGCGTGTATACGAGCCGACGGTCGCGGTCGTCGGACACCTGGACCCAGGAACGAGCCTCGAACTGCAGGATCAGGCGGTCGGGGCCTTCCGCGGCCGCTGCCGTGGTCGCATCGGCGGCCACGTCCGTGGCCTGCGGAGTCGATGCCTCCTGCTGCCCGTCGCTCGCGCCTTCCGCGCTCGTACCCGCCGCGGCGTCGTCGCCGTCCTGCGGATCCGCCGCCGTTTCCGCGTCTTCGGCTTGCGCGACCGCCGAGTCGGCCTCGCCGGGCTCCGAGGCGGCGCCGGATGCCCGCGCCCCGTTGTCCGCGGCGCCATCGCCGCTGGCGGTCGCGTCGTCGCTGTCGGGCCCCGTGTCCGCCGTCGATGCGGGCTCCGGTGTCGCCGCCTCCGTACCGGTCACGGTTTCCTCGTCGCCGGACGCGCCCGCAGTCGTCGGCATCTGTGTGGCCGACTGCGCTTCGCTCTCTTCCGCCCCGGAGGTGCTCGCGTCAGCCTGGTCGCCGGCGGCCGGATCCGCTGCAGACTCCGTGCCATCGGGCTCGGTCGCGGACCGGGACTCGGTCCGTTCCCGGGCCCGGGTGTCGGCACTCGTCTCGGCCGTGGCCGACGGCGCTGCCTGCTGACGGTGCTGGTAGAACCAGGCCGCGCCGCCACCGCCGACGGCGAGCACGATCAGGATCAGCCCCACCAGCGTGCCACGCCCCGTGTGGGGCCGCTCGGAGCCGGTGGCCGGCTGGATGTCCGGTTCGTCGTCACCGGCACCGGTCGCGTCGTAGGCGGCGACGAGATCGTCTGCGTCCAGCCCGACCTCGCGCGCATAGGTGCGGATGTAGCCGCGCACGAACGTGGGGGGCGGCAGTTCCTCGTAGTGGTCGCGCTCGAGTGCATCGAACTGCGACACGCGCAGCCGCAGGCGCGATGCGATCGTTTCACGCTCGATGCCCGAGCGCTCGCGCGCCGCGCGCAGCTCCCGGCCGGGCTGGCGCGCGGAGCGTCCGGCCGCCGCGTTGTCGCTACCGGGCTGCTCGTCGGTCATTGGGCCCTCGTGTCGAGGAACAGCTGCGCCGGCTTCGAGTCGCGATGGTTGCGCAGCAGCTGCACTCCGTACTCCTTCGCGGCCTCGCGATTGCCCAGGGCGCGCTGGATGCGCACACCGAGCCAGAGTGTGTCGGCATTCTGCTTCGCCACCCGGGTGAAGCGTTCATAGTACTCGCCCGCCTGCTCCGCGCGCCCGTTTTCGAGCGCGAGCTCGGCGGCATTGCGCAGGGCCGATGGCAGGCGCGGATCGAGCTCCAGGGCCTTGCGCAGGTAATCGCGCGCATCTGCGTCGCGCCCCGCGTTGCGCGCGCAGCGCCCGGCGTTGGCGTAGCCATAGGCCGGAGTGTCGTACAGGCGGTTGTTCGCCGCCTCGAGGAACTGCTCGATCCCGCGGTCGTAGTCACCCTGGTTGCAGAGGAAGGTGCCGTAGTTGTTCTTGATCTGCGGGCTGTCGGGCGCGAGATCAAGCGCGCGCTCGAAGTGCTCGCGTGCGACATCGGGCTTGCCGAGCTCCATGTTGAGGAGCGCGAATGTCGAGTGCGCCTGCGCGTTGCTGCTGTCCTGGCTCAGCGCCTTGCGCAGCTTCTGGTCGGCACGCTTGAGGTTGCCGGAGCCCAGGTAGCCCGCGCCC
Organism: uncultured Ectothiorhodospiraceae bacterium; assembly: GCA_964626335.1. Lineage (GTDB taxonomy): Bacteria > Pseudomonadota > Gammaproteobacteria > XJ16 > Halofilaceae > Halofilum. The sequence goes on along the minus strand of CAZVFN010000012.1, from coordinate 30,072 downwards.
AGGCGCGCATTCATCTGCGAGGCCTTCTCCGGTGACCGCTCGCGGCCATTACCGGGCGACGATGACACGCACCCGCCGGCCACGAGCAGCAGGGCGCCGAGCGCGGTGACCGCGAGTACGCGCGCGGCCGCGCTCACTGGGCCCGTTCCCCGAAGCGCGGTTCCGCGAAACGCCGCCAGCGCTTGCTGCGGTCCTCGACCTCGCCGGCCAGCTGACCACAGGCCGCGTCGATGTCGTCCCCCCGCGTGCGCCGCGCGATCGCGAACACGCCCCGGGCGCGCAGGATCCGGGCGAAGCGCTGGATCGCCTCCTCGGACGAGCGCCGGTAACCGGAGCCCTCGAACGGGTTGAACGGGATCAGGTTGACCTTCGACGGGATGTCGCCCAGCAGAGCAGCGAGCTCGCGCGCGTGCTCCGGACAATCGTTGACCCCGTCGAGCATCACGTACTCGAACATGATGTGCTTCTTGCGATGACCGTCGGCCAGCCAGCGTCGACACGCCGCCATGAGCTCGTCCAGCGGGTGGCTGCGATTGAGCGGCACGAGCTCGTTGCGCAGCTCGTCGTTGGGCGCGTGCAACGACACGGCCAGGCTGACATCGACGGCGTCGCGCAGCCGGTCCATCTTCGGCACAACGCCCGAGGTGCTCACGGTCACGTGGCGCTTGCTCAGCCCGAACGCGAGGTCGTCGATCATCAGCTTCAGCGCCGGCACGACCGCCTTCATGTTCAACAGCGGCTCGCCCATCCCCATCAGCACGACGTTGGTCACCCCGCGTTCGCCCTGGGGATGGTCGCGCAGCAGGCTGCTGTTGGCACGCCAGATCTGGCCGACGATCTCGGCGACGGTGAGATTGCGGTTGAAACCGGCCCGGGCCGTCGCGCAGAACGAGCAATCGAGGGCGCAGCCGACCTGCGTGGAGATGCAGAGCGTGTTGCGATCGTCGTCCGGTATGAACACGCACTCGATCGAATTGCCGCCGTCGAGCGCGAACAGCCACTTGCGGGTGCCGTCCACGGAATCCTGGCAGCTCAATGTCGTCGGCGCCCGGACCTCGGCCTCGGCGGCGAGGCGCTGGCGCAGCGGGCGTGCGATGTTGGTCATCTCGCGAAAATCGGTCACGCCGTGGTGATAGATCCACTTCATGACCTGTTGCGCGCGGAACGGTTTCTCCCCGAGCTCGGCGAAGTACGCGCGCAACCCGTCGCGGTCGAGGTCGAGCAGGTTGGTCCGCTCGACCTCCGCGTCGGCGTGTGGGGGGAAGAAGGTTAACGGGTGCGTGGACATATGTCCTGTTCACCGAAGAAGAACGCGATCTCGTTGTGCGCCGTGTCCGGCGCATCCGAGCCATGGACCGCGTTGGCATCGATGCTGCTCGCGAAATCGGCGCGGATCGTGCCCGGATCGGCCTTTTGCGGGTCAGTGGCCCCCATGACTTCGCGGTTCTTCTCGATGGCGTTGTCGCCCTCGAGCACCTGCACCATCACGGGGCCCGAGGTCATGAACTCGACCAGTGGCTCGAAGAACGGGCGCTCGCGGTGCACGGCGTAGAAGGACTCGGCCTGCTCGCGCGAGAGGTGCAGCATCCGGGCGGCCACGACCTGCAGGCCGGCACTCTCGAAGCGCTTGTAGATCTCGCCGATCAGGTTCCTGCCGACGGCATCGGGCTTGACGATCGAGAGCGTGCGTTCAACGGCCATCCGGGCTTCTCCATTTCGTTATCAACAGTCGAGGGGGCTACGTCCAACCGCTGGATTGTACGGCCCAACGGCCGGGACGGGCAAAATTCCGCCTCGCTGGCGGGCCGCGGAATGAGCAGCGGTCGCGGGGAAACCGCGACCGGGCGTGAACGGCCGGCAAGTCACGTGAACCGGCTGCGGGGCGGTCGGATCGCGGCGCCGCTTCCGCGAAATCTCGGTGACGCTGGCGCGGTGCGAGCGGCCACGAAGCGACCGGGATCGCCATGCCCCAGAGAAACACGCGCGGATCGAGTCGCCCCGATGGGACCTTGGCGTCGCCCATGCCCGGGCCGATGCACGCGCTGGGGCCGGCAGCATGGAACACGCCGCGCCCGAACCCCCCGCGTGATCGCGCGTGGTCATTGCGGTTGGCCGTCGCCGCGGGGCGAGCGCGGGCTCACCGGCAATGCTCGCCGGGCGCCGCCTCCGCGTTCGCATGCGCCCGGCCTGCCCCGGCGCACGAACGGGCCTCGCGGCGTCGCGGCCCGCGCGCTCCGGGCCAGGGGGTCGCGGCCACTCCCGGGTGGCCCGCCCGCTACGACAGGATCTTCAGACGGTGAAGCTTTCGCCGCACCCGCACTCGTCGCGCACGTTGGGGTTGTTGAAGACGAACGTCTCGTTGACTCCCTGGCGGGCGAAATCGAGCTCCGTGCCGTCCAGGTACGGCAGGTGATCGCGGGCGACGACGACCTTGACGGCGCCGTGCTCGAACACGGCATCGCCGTCGCTGACGTCGTCGGCGAAATCGACCACGTAGGCGAGGCCGGAGCAGCCGGTCTTGCGCACCCCCAGGCGCACGCCCACACCCCGGCCGCGCTTCTCGATGAAGCGCTGAACCCGGTCGACGGCAGTTTCGGTCAGCGTGATCGCCATTGTTTGCTCCCCATTGAGCTCGTGTTGCGGCGCCGCGGTCGCACCCCGCGGCCATGCCGGGCTCGTCGTGCCCGGCGCACCCTCGGGGCCTTGATCGGCGCCCCGAGCACCAACCTGATGCCGGCGGACGGATTCCGCAAGCACCGACTCGTTCAGGCGACGCTCGCACCCGCGCGCAGGCGGGTCACCGCGTCCACCAGGGCCTGGGCAGCGCGCTCCATCTCGTCGGCAGCCGTCATCCGCCCCCAGGAGAGGCGCACGCCCTCGGCCGCGCGGTCCGCCCCCTGCCCCATGGCGCGCAGCACGTGCGAGGGTTCGGTGCTGGCGCTCGTGCAGGCCGAGCCCGTGGCGATGGCCACGCGGTCGGCGAGCGCGGCGGCAAGCCCCTCGCCATCGACCCCCGCGAAGCCGAGGTTGCGGATCCAGGTCACCCGCTCGGCGCTGCCCCCATTATCGCGCACCCCGTCAAGACCGCCGAGGTGCCTCTCGAGGCGTTCCCCGAGGGCCCGCGCGTGGCGCCAGTCCGCGTCGCGCTCGGCTCGCGCCAGCGCCATCGCCTCGCCGAAACCCACGACCTGGTGGGTCGCGACCGTTCCCGCACGCAAGCCGTGCTCGTGGCCGCCGCCGTGCACCTGGGCCATCAGGCGCACGCGCGGGCGCCGCCGGACCCAGAGCGCACCGACGCCCTTGGGTCCGAACGCCTTGTGCGCCGACAGCGAGAGCAGGTCCACCGGGCGATCCTGCACATCGAGCGCCAGCTTGCCGCCGGACTGGGCCGCATCGACGTGGAAGCGCGCGCCGTGCTCGCGCACGCGCCGCCCGATCGCATCGATGTCGTTGATCGCCCCGGTCTCGTTGTTCACGTGCATCACCGAGACCAGCACGGTGTCGCCGCGCAGCGCGGCGGCCACCGCCTCCGGCGTCACCCGTCCGTCGTCGGCGGGCGCGACGCGCGTGACCTCGAAGCCGTCGAACTCGAGCGCGCGGCAGACATCGAGCACGGCCTTGTGCTCGCTGGCCGCGGTCACGATGTGGCGCCCGCGATCGCGCTGGAAAACGGCACAGCCCTTGAGCGCCAGGTTGTCCGCCTCGGTCGCACCCGAAGTGAACACGATCTCGCGCGCCTCCGCGCCGATCGCCGCCGCGACCTGCTCGCGCGCAGCCTCCACGGCAGCCGCCGCGGCCCGTCCGGCAGCATGGTGCTCCGACGCCGGGTTGGCGAACAGGCCGCCACGCGTGAGGCAACCCGCCATGCGCTCGGCGACGCGCGCATCCACCGGCGTGGTCGCGGCGTGGTCGAGGTACGCGGGCTCCACGGCGGACCTCACTCGCCCTCGATCGCGACCGGCGAACGCGCCCAGTGGATGGGCGCGGCGTCCTGGCGCTCGGCCACCTCGCGCACCGCGGGCCGCTCCATCAGGCCGGCGAGCGTGACGTCCTCCAGGAACGATCGGACGTGGTCACCCAGGCGTGCCCACAGGTCGTGCGTAAGGCAGCGCTGCTGGTTCTGGCAGTCCTCGCGGCCGCCGCAGCGCGTGTATTCCACGCTCTCGTCGACCGCATCGATAACGTGGGCGACGGTGATGTCCTCGCCTGCGCGGCTCAGCCGGTAGCCGCCGCCGGGGCCGCGCGTACTGACGACGAGACCCCGCCGGCGGAGTTTGGAGAACAGCTGCTCGAGGTACGACAGCGAGATGTCCTGGCGCGCCGAGATGTCACCCAGCGCCACGGGCCCGCCATCCTGGTGCATGGCGAGGTCGAGCATGGCGGTGACGGCGTAACGGCCGCGGGTGGTGAGCTTCATGGGGCGGCCCGGTCAACGATTGCCATAAAGAGACGGTTCCATACCTGACAGCATCAGTCAAGTATTAGGCCACCCCCGCCACCCGCGCGACCGCCCGCATCGGGCCCCGCGGCAGCGCGAACGACGCCCCGGGGATCGGTGCGTGGACCGCGCCTCGACCACGAAGGCGTTTCCCGATCCCGCGCCCGGTCCGCCGGAGCGCCCCGTGCGCGGTGATGGCACCGTGCCCGGGGCGCGTCGCGCCCCGGCGCGCATCCGTGCTTCTCCTCGCGCGCGGGGGCCACGGCGAGGAGCCTGTCCGGGAAGTCTGTGCCGTAGCGAGCGCGTGGGACAGCGATCGGGTTTTGGCGATCGTAAAACGAGCATGGTGGTTCCCATGTGATTTGAGCGATCGCTCAAGACACCCGCTGTGGGACGCGCGCGCGGCAGGTACACGGTTGCTCGGACAGGCTCCTAGGGGCCCCGGGGGCCTCCCTGCGGGCAAGCCTCCCCCGCTGCGCACCCGCCGCACGCGCCCGCGGCCCGGTCGATGCGGGCCGTGCCCACGGGGGCATCAGCACGCCACGTCCTACTCGCTCGGCTTGCCGCTCTGCGACTCCGTCGTCCCCGCCCGGGAGCGCGTGTAGTCCTCGTCCTCGAGACCGATGTCGCACGGGCTGATGTCCGGCATCTTCACCTCCGGCATCTGCGCGCCCATTTCCTGGAGCGCGCGGCACAGGGCCTCGGTGCGCCGGTCCTGGACGTGGATGTGATCCAGCAGCTGGTTCAGCGCATTGGCGACCGGGTCCGGCATCTCGCCGCGCTGACCATAGGCGTCGAAACCGATCTTGCGCGCGGTCTCCGCGCGCGTCTTCTCGCGCTCGTCGGCTGGCTCCTTCTGCACGACCTTGCCCGGGATACCGACGACCGTCGCCCCGGCGGGGATGTCCCTGGTCACCACCGCGTTCGAGCCGACCCGGGCGCCGTCGCCCAGCGAGATCGGTCCCAGGATCTTGGCGCCGGCGCCGATGACGACATTGTTGCCGAGCGTCGGGTGGCGCTTGCCCCGGTTCCAGGTGGTGCCGCCGAGCGTCACCCCGTGGTAGAGGGTGCAATCGTCGCCGATCTCCGTGGTCTCTCCGATCACCACGCCCATGCCGTGATCGATGAAGAAGCGGCGCCCGATCCGCGCCCCCGGGTGGATCTCGATGCCCGTGAGGAAGCGCGCGATGTGCGAGCCGAAGCGCGCCAGCCACTTGAGTCCCCAGTCGCCGAGACGATGGTTGGCGCGGTGCAGCAGCAGCGCGTGCACCCCGGGATAGGTCGTGAGGATCTCGAAGCGATTGCGCGAGGCGGGGTCGCGCCCGAACACGCAGTCGATATCCTCGCGGAGTCGGTCGAACATGGCCCGTCAGTTGCCTCCGGGATCCTGATCCTTGCACTCGGGTATCGTACCACCACGTGTCCGCGGACGTGAGCCACGCGCGCGCTCGCCCGCAGCCGTGCCGGGTTCGGGGGACTGCGCCGCCTTGAGGATGCCGCGCAGGATGCCGAGCTCGAGCGCCGTGGGTCGGCTGCGGTTGAAGAACCGCCGCAGGCGGCGCATCAGCAGGCGCGGGTTGGCTGGGTCGAGGAACCCGATGTCGGTCAGCGACTCCTCCAGGTGCGCGTAGAAGCGCGCCATGTCCTCGTGCGCGGGCATCGCCTCGGCCGGCGCCGCGGCCCGCGGCTGATCGAGCGCTGCCATGCGCAGCTCGTAGGCGACGATCTGGACCGCCTGGGCCAGATTGAGCGAGCCGTAATCTGCGGCCGTGGGGACCTGCAGCAGGTAGTGGCAGGCGTCCAGCTCGTCGTTGGTCAGGCCGGTGCGCTCGCGCCCGAAGACGAACGCGACGGGCTCGCCGCTGGCCGCGGCAACCCCGGCCGCGCCGCGGGCGTCGTGCTCGGGCCATTCGAGACGCCGCCGGCGCGCGCTCGTGCCGAACACGAGACCGGTGCCGAGCAGCGCCTCCTCGAGCGTGGCGCACACGCGTGCGCCCTCGAGGACATCGTCGGCGCCGGCGGCCATCGCTGTCGCATCGGCGTGGGGGAAGCGGTGGGGGCACACCAGCACCAGCTCGTGCCAGTCCATAACGCGCAGGGCGCGGGCGGCCGCGCCGATGTTGCCCGGGTGCGATGTCGCCACCAGCACGAAGCGCGCCTGCATGGCCCTGGTCCCCTCCGCAGCGGCCAAGCCGCCGCTGCCATCTGCTAGAATCGCGTCCCCGCTCGCCGGCGCCACGGCCCGACCGCCGTCCGGAGTCAGCCCGAATGCAACCGATGCTGAACATCGCCGTGCGCGCGGCCCGCGCCGCCGGCGACCTGATCGTGCGGCGCCTGGAGCGCCTCGACACGATCGCGGTCGAGACCAAGCAGCGCAACGACTACGTCACCGAGGTCGACCGCGAGGCCGAGGCGCGCATTATCCAGACCCTGCGGCGATCCTATCCCGACCACGGGATCCTCGCCGAGGAGTCCGGCCGCGCCGAAGGCCGTGACGGCGACTACGTCTGGATCATCGATCCGCTCGACGGCACGACCAATTTCCTGCACGGCTTCCCGCATTTCGCCGTATCGATCGCGCTTGCACACCAGGGCCGGCTCGAGCAGGCCGTGATCTACGACCCCTCCCGCCAGGAGCTCTTCAGCGCCTCGCGCGGCGGCGGCGCGGCGCTCAACGACCGACGCATCCGCGTCAGCCAGCGCCGCGGGCTCGAGGGCGCGCTGCTCGGCACCGGCTTCCCCTACCGCGACGACCAGCCGGGCGAGGCCTACATGGCCATGCTGCGCGCGTTCATGAAGCGCAGCGCCGGTATCCGGCGCCCGGGTTCCGCCGCGCTCGATCTGGCCTACCTCGGCTGTGGGCGCATCGACGGCTTCTGGGAGATCGGGCTGCAGCCCTGGGACATCGCCGCCGGGGCACTGATCGTTCGCGAGGCCGGGGGTATCGTCGGCGATCTGTGGGGCAACGCCGATTACCTCGAGTCCGGCAACGTCATCGGGGCCAACCCCAAGGTTTTCCACGCGATGATGCAGGTCATCGACCGCTGCCGGCGCGGCGAAGAGGCCTCCGGTACGAGCTGAACCGCCGGCGCCCGCGGCGCTGTCCCCGGGTTCACGTTCCCTGTCCCTTTCGCCGGCACGCGACCATGCGCCCGCTGGCCACGGGCGTGCCGGGCCACCCGGCAACGGCTGGTCGGGCGTGCCGGCGCCCGGACCGGCACGCGGCACGATTCATCCGCCTGCACACCCGGCAACCGGGGATCGGCCCGGGCTGCCCGGACCGCCCTCCTCGGCGGGCGTGGCGCACCGGCGTGCGCCGATGCCCGGTCGCGCGGCCATTCGTGCAGCACCTGCGGCGGGACACGCCCGGATTCCGGCCGTGCCCCCATTCGGCCTGCACCCTGGCGGGCGACGCGGGCACCCCGACCATCACGGCCGGGTGTCGGCCTGCTCGCCCTCCTTCTCGACCGGCATCATGTCCTCGCGCGAGAGCCCGCTGGCCAGAAGCAGCGTGCTCGCGACGAAGATCGACGAGTACGTGCCCACGACCACGCCGATCGTCAGCGCGAAGGCGAAGCCGTAGATGGTCTCGCCCCCGAGGAACAGCAGCGACAGCAGCACGAGCAGGGTCGTGATCGACGTCATCAATGTCCGCGGGATGGTCTGGTTGATCGAGGCGTTGGTGACCTCCTCGGCCGACCCGCGCCGTTGCCGCCGGAAGTTCTCGCGGATGCGGTCGAAGACCACGATGGTGTCGTTGAGCGAGTAGCCGATCACGGCGAGCAGCGCGCCCAGCACCGGGAGGTCGAACTCGATCTGCAACAGCGAGAAAACGCCGACGACGACCAGCACGTCGTGGATCAGCGCGGCCACGGCGCCGACGGCGAACCGCTTCTCGAAGCGGAACGCCACGTAGGCGAGGATCAGCAGCAGCGCGATCAGCATCGCCAGCCCGCCCTTGTCGCGCAGTTCGGCGCCGACCTGCGGGCCGACGAACTCGACCCGGCGCAGCTCCGAGCCGAACTCGAACGTGTCGTCGAGCAGCCGCAGGACCTCGTCGGACAGCTCGGCACTGCTGGTCTCGCCGCGCGGCGCCACGCGCACCAGCACGTCGTCGCGGGCACCGAAGTGCTGCACCTGCGCGTCGTCGAAGCCCGCCTCGCCCAGGGCGTCGCGGATCGGCTGCAGCTCGACCGCCTGCGGGAAGCCGACCTCGATCAGATACCCCCCGGTGAAGTCGATGCCGAGGCGCAGCCCCTGCACGCCCAGCGAGATCGCCGAGGCCAGCAGCAGCACCGCCGAGAAGATGAACGCGCGCCGGCGATAAGCGACCAGCTGGAAGTGACGTTCGAAGTGGAACCACTGCATGACCGGGATTTCCCTAGATCGCGATGCGGCTGAGCCGCCGGCCGCCGTAGAGCACGTTGACCAGGGCACGTGTGCCGAGGATCGCGGTGAACATCGACGTGACGATGCCGATCGACAGCGTCACGGCGAAGCCCTTGATCGGCCCCGTGCCGAACGAGAACAGCACGACCGCGGCGATCAGGGTCGTCACGTTGGCATCGGCGATCGTGCTGAACGCCTTGTCGTAGCCCGAATGGATGCTCGCCTGGATGCTGTTGCCGTTGCGCAACTCCTCGCGTATGCGCTCGAAGATCAGCACGTTGGCGTCCACCGCCATGCCGACGGTGAGGACGATGCCGGCAATCCCCGGCAGGGTCAGCGTCGCGGGCAGCACGGACAGCGCGGCGGCCATCAGCACCAGGTTGGTGGCCAGGGCCACGTCGGCGATGACGCCGAATGCCCGGTAGTAGACCGCCATGAACACGAGCACCAGCGCCAGGCCGAAGACGATCGAGCGCATGCCCTGCTCGATATTGTCCTGACCGAGGCTCGGGCCGATGGTGCGTTCCTCGATGATCTCGATGGGCGCGCTCAGCGAGCCTGCCCGCAGCAGCAGCGCGAGATCGCGGGCCTCCTCGCTCGACAGGCCCTCGATCTGGAAGCGGTGGCTGAGCACATCGCGGATGGTGGCGACGTTGATGACTTCCTCGGTGCGCTTGCGCTCCTTGACCGTCTCGCCGTCGACCTCCCTGGTGACCACCTGGTTCTCGATGAACACCACGCCCATCTGGTCGCCGACGTGCTCGGCCGTGACCTCCTGCATGCGGTTCGCGCCCGCATTGTTCAGGTTGATCACGGTGACCGGTCCGCCGGTACGGTTGTCGAAGCTCGCGCTGGCGTTCTCGATCTGGTCGCCGGTGACGATGACCTCGCGCTTGAGCAGGATCGGCTGGCCGTTGCGGCGCTCGTAGAGACGCGCGTCGTAGGGGACCTGGCCGCCCTGGGCCGCCTGCTGCCAGTCGCCCGGCGACCCGTGCACGAGGTGGAACTCGAGCGTGGCGGTCGCCCCCAGGATCTCCTTGGCGCGCGTCGTGTCCTGCACGCCCGGCAGCTGCACCACGATGCGCTGATCCCCCTGCTGGGTGACGACCGGTTCGGCAATGCCAAGCTCGTTGACGCGGTTGCGCAGGGTCGTGATGTTCTGGTCGAGCGCGGCCTCGCGCTCGGCCTGCTTGGCCTCTTGGGTCAGCTCCGCCACCAGCACGGCGCCCGAGCCGGTGTCCGCGGCGCGCAACTCGAGGTCGCGATACTCGCCCGCCAGCCGATCGGCCGCCTGCTGGCGCTTGTCGGCGTCCGGGAAGCGGATGCGGATCCCGCCGTCCTCCACCGTGATCCCGCGATAGCGGAGGTCGTTCTCGCGCATGTAACGGCGCAGGTCGCTCATGTGCTGCTCGAGGGCGTTCTCGACGGCCGCCGCCATGTCGACCTCGAGCAGGAAATGCACGCCGCCGCGCAGATCGAGGCCGAGGCTGACCGGTTCCCCGCCGATCCCCCGCAGCCACCCGGGCGCGGCCGACGCCAGGTTGAGCGCGACCGTGTAGCGCTCGCCCAACGCTTCGCGCACGGCGGAACGCGCCCGGAGCTGTGCCGCGCCGTCGTCGAAACGCACCAGCAGCGTCTCTGCGCGGCGGCGGACGCCGGCGGGTTCGATGTCCCGGTCCGCCAGGATCGAGCGGACGCGCTCACTCGCGTTGCCGGGCAGGTCGCCGTCCTCGATCGAGATCTGCAGCGCCGGATCCTGGCCGAACACGTTGGGCAGCGCGTACACGAGGCCGAGCACCAGCACCCCGACGACGAGCGCATATTTCCACAGGGGATAGCGGTTCATGACCGGGGCAGTCCCTTCAGTTCGTCAGCGTGCCCTTGGGCAGCAGGCTCGAAACCGACTGCTTCTGCACCCGCACCGCGACGCCGTCGGCGATCTGCAGCTGCACGAAGCTGTCGCCGATGTCGGTCAGGTGGCCCGCGAGTCCGCCGCTGGTGACCACCTCGTCACCCTCCTTGAGCTCGCTGAGCATCTGACGGTGCTCTTTCGCCCGCTTCTGCTGCGGTCGGATGAGCAGGAAATAGAAGACCACCAGCAGCAGGATGGGGATCAGCATCCCGACCAGCGGATTGCCGCCGGCCGCGCCGCCACCGTTCTCCGCCTGCGCGCTCTGCAGCAGGAAATCCATTGCGATGCCTCCGTCGTTGTGCGCCGGGCCACCGGGGGGCGGTCCGCGAAAGGCGCGGATTATGGCATAGATGCGGTACTCGTCGCGCCGTTGCCGGCCGGATCGAACGCCTCGTCCAGGCGCCCGGCCGCGATCGCCTCGCGCAACCGACGCATGAGGCGCTGATAGAAGTGCAGGTTGTGGATCGTGTTCAGGCGCGGGCCCAGGATCTCGCGGCAGCGATCGAGATGGTGCAGGTAGGCACGCGAGTAGTGGTGGCAGGTGTAGCAGCCGCAGGCCGGATCGAGCGGGCCGGTGTCCGTGCGATGGCGTGCGTTGCGCAGCTTGACGACCCCCTCGGAGGTGTAGAGGAAACCGTTGCGGGCGTGGCGCGTGGGGATGACGCAGTCGAACAGGTCGATGCCGCGGCGGACGGCGGCGACGATGTCCGCCGGCGTGCCCACGCCCATCAGGTAGCGCGGCGCATCCGTCGGCAGGCCCGGCACGGTGGCATCGATCACCGCGTCACGCTCGCTTTCGGGTTCGCCGACCGAGAGGCCCCCGATCGCGAAGCCGTCGAAGCCGATCGCCCGCAGTTGCTGCGCGGACTCGGCGCGCAGCTGCGCGTGCATGCCACCCTGGACGATGCCGAACAGCGCGCCCCCGCCCGCGTACGCCTCGCGGCAGCGCCGCGCCCAGCGCATCGACAGCTCCATCGACCGGCGCGCGGTCGGTGCGTCCGCCGGATAGGGCGTGCACTCGTCGAAGGTCATCACGATGTCGGCGCCGAGGGCCTGCTGCACCGCCATCGACTCTTCCGGCCCGAGGAAGATCCGATCACCGTTCAGCGGCGACTGGAAGGTGACGCCGTCCTCGGTGATCCGGCGCAGGTCGGCCAGGCTGTAGACCTGGAAGCCGCCGGAGTCCGTCAGGACCGGCCCGTGCCACTGCATGAAATCGTGCAGGTCGCCATGGGCACGAATGATCTCCGTGCCGGGGCGCAGCATCAGGTGGAACGTGTTGCCGAGGATGATCTCGGCCCCGACCGAGCGCAGTTCCTCCGGCGTCAGTCCCTTGACCGAGCCGTAGGTCCCCACGGGCATGAAGGCCGGCGTCTCGACCGTGCCGCGCTCGAAGGTCAGGCACCCGCGACGGGCATCGCCGCACGTCCCGAGGCGGTCGAACCTCATGCCGCGCGCGCCTGCGGCCGGGGCCAGAGCAGCATGGCGTCGCCGTAGCTGAAGAAGCGATAACCGGCGGCCACGGCGTGGCGGTAGGCGGCCATGACCGCATCGTGACCGCCGAACGCGCAGACCAGCATGAGCAGGGTCGAGCCCGGCAGGTGGAAGTTCGTCACCAGCCCGTCGATCGCGGCGAAGCGGGAGCCCGGTACCAGGTACAGCCGGGTCTCGCCGGCGAACGGCTGGACGCGGCCTTCGGCATCGACGGCAGACTCGAGTGCGCGCACGACCGTGGTGCCCACCGCGACGACGCGCCCGCCCCGCGCGCGGGCGGACGCCACGGCCTCGGCCGCCGCGTGCGGCACCCGCAGGACCTCGGCATGCATGCGGTGGTCCTCGACGCGTTCGGCCCGCACCGGGCGGAACGTGCCCGCGCCCACGTGCAGGGTCACGCTGGTCGTCTCGATGCCGCGCTCGGCCAAGCGCGACAGCACCGCCGCGTCGAAATGCAGACCGGCCGTCGGCGCGGCAACAGCACCCCGCTCGCGCGCATAAACCGTCTGGTAACGCTCGCCGTCGGTCGCCTCCGGCGCGCGCTCGATATAGGGCGGCAGCGGCACTTCACCGTGGGCCTCGAGCCGATCCAGCAGCGGTTCGCCGTCGCCGAAGTCGAGCACGAACAGATCGTCGGCGCGCCCGGTCACGGTCGCGGCCAGCGCCCCCTGGGCGAGCTCGAGCACCGTGCCGGCCCCGGGCGCCCGGCTGGCCCGCACGTGGGCGCGGGCCTTGCGATCGCCGTCGACGCGCTCGACCAGCACCTCGACACGTCCGCCCGAGCCCCGCTTGTAGCCATGCAGGCGCGCCGGCGTCACGCGCGTGTCGTTGAACACCAGCAGATCCCCCGGTGCCAGGCGCTCCGGCAGCTCCGGGAACGCGGCGTCGTCGATCGCGCCGCTCACACCGTCGAGCACCAGCATGCGGCTCGCACTGCGCTGCTCGAGCGGGTACTGGGCGATCTGCTCGGACGGCAGCTCGTAGTGGAAGTCGCCAACGCGCATGGCGCGCGATGGTAGCAGCGGCCCGCGCACCCCGCGAGGCCGCGCGCTTGCGGCCCGGCAGCCTTGGCATTACCGTGCCGGCTCCCGGCCGGGATGGCGGAACCGGTAGACGCGCCGGACTCAAAATTCGGTGGCCGAGAGGCCGTGTGGGTTCGAGTCCCACTCCCGGCACCATTGCTTCAACCTCCTCGGAACCCGGCGTGCCGGGCGAGACGTCGGTGGTGGCGACACCGTGTGGGTTCGAGTCCCACTCCCGGCACCCTTGCTTCAACCTCCTCGGAACCCGGCGTGCCGGGCGAGACGTCGGTGGTGGCGAC
>CAZVFN010000012.1:0-16418 GCA_964626335.1 uncultured Ectothiorhodospiraceae bacterium | reverse complement strand
ACCGTGTGGGTTCGAGTCCCACTCCCGGCACCCATACCGCGACGCCCCGGAACCGAGCGTGGCGGACGAAACGTGGCGGGTGGAGACACCTTCCGGGTTCGATTCCGCTCCCGGGCCCGGCTCGGAAAGCGACGCCGGAGCAGGGCGTCCGGCCCCGCTCCGGCGTCATCGACGGCAGTCCCGCCGTCGCGGCGAGGCGACGACCCCGCCCGCCGCGGCGATTCCCTTCGCCCCGGCAACGGGCCGCGATCCGGCGGCCCGGCACTGCACGCGATTACTGGTTTGCGCCGACGCGCAGCCGGTCCCGGTTCTTCGCGAGAGTGGCGTCGCCGATGCCCTCGACCTGCGCGAGCCCCGCGACGCTGGCGAATGCGCCGTTGGCCTCGCGATAATCGACGATCGCACGGGCACGAACCTCGCCGACGCCGTCCAGGGCATCGGCCAGGCGCTCGACGCCGGCACTGTTGATGTCCACCGGGCCGCCCGCGGCCGCGATGGCGCTGACGACGCCGAGCGTCATGCCGAGCAGGATCTTCCGGATCATTGGTCTCTCCCTTGATGCGTTGTCGTATCAGGGGCGCCGTTCGCCGGCGACCCGCGTGCCGCGACCGCTATCGAGTGCGGACAGTGACAGTCTCGCGGGGTCCGCGCCGCAACTCAATCGGCTCGGGCCGATCGTGCCTGTCGGTCATCACGGTGCCGTCGTGTAGGCGATTTCCTACACGAGCGGTGCCACTTCATGGGCGCGCGGGGGTGTGTCATCATCGATCGCCTCCCGGGTCCCGGCGGACCGTCTGTGCAGGAAGGGACGCGCGCATGCACACCATCCCAGGTCTCCTCGCCGTGGCGCTGTACGCCCTTGCGACCGTGCTGCTCGTGCGACGCCTGCGCGGCGGCCCCCACGACCAGGGACTGGTGATCGCGGTCGCGGTCGCCGCACTGCTGGTCCACGCCTTCGTGCTGCGGGCTGCGGTCGTCGAGACGGGCGGGCTCGATCTGGGCTTCTTCAATGCCCTCGCCCTGGCGACCTGGGTCGTCGGCCTGCTGATGGTGCTGCTCGCGCTGGGCCAGCCGGTGATCAGCCTGGGCGTCGGCGTGTTCCCGGTGGCTGCCGTGGCGGTGCTGCTCGACGTGGCCTTCACGAGCGGGCAGGCTGCGCCGATTCTGGCGCGCGAGCCCAGTGGGCTGGAGGTGCACGTCCTGCTGTCGATCTGCGCCTACGGGGTGCTCGGGCTGGCGGCAGCCCAGGCCATCCTGCTCGGGATCCAGCACAAGCTGTTGCACGAGCGCAATCCGGCCCGGGTGATGCACGTGCTGCCGCCGCTCTACCTGATGGAGACCCTGATGTTCCGCCTGCTGGGCATCGGGTTCGCCCTGCTCACGCTCGCGCTCGGCTCCGGCTTCGTCTTCCTGCAGGACATGTTCGCCCAGGACCTCGTGCACAAGACGGTATTGTCGATCCTGGCCTGGGCCCTGTTCGGCGCGCTGCTCGCGGGTCACCATGTCGCCGGGTGGCGCGGGCCGACCGCCGTGCGTTTCATGCTCGGCGGTTTCGCCCTGCTGATGCTCGGCTACTTCGGCAGCAAGCTGGTCCTCGAGCTCATCCTGGAACGCCCCTGACGCCACGGGCACCGCCCCCCACTCACCAACGCGACAGCCATCGACCTTGGACGCGCTCCCCCTCTCCGCACAGATCGCCACCCTCGCGGTGTTGCTCGTGCTCTCCGGCTGCTTCTCGGGCTCCGAGACCGCGCTGATGACCATCAACCGCTACCGGCTTCGCCACCGGGCGCGCAAGGGCAATCGGGGGGCGCGCCTGGCGCTGCGCCTGCTCGACCGGACGGATCGCCTGATCGGGCTGATCCTGCTCGGCAACAACTTCATCAATGTCCTGGCCTCCATGCTGGCAACGGTGATCGCGATCCAGCTCTTCGGCGAGGACGAGGGCGTGCTGGGCTTCACCGCGATCGCCCTGACCCTCGTCCTTCTGATCTTCGGCGAAACGGCACCGAAGACGTTCGCCGCGCTCCACCCGGACCGGGTCGCGCTGCCGGCCGCGTATGTCTACACGCCCATGCTGCGCGTCCTGTACCCGCTCGTGTGGCTCGTCAACACACTGGCGAACGCCGTGCTGCGACTGCTGGGAATGCCGCGCGAGCCGGGCAGCAGTGATCGGCTGAGCGCGGAGGAGCTGCGCACGGTGGTCAACGAAACCGGCCACATGATCCCGAAGAACCACCAGGACATGCTGGTCAACATCCTCGATCTCGCGAAGGTCGAGGTCGACGACATCATGGTGCCGCGCAGCGAGATCCACGGCATCGACCTCGATCAGGAATGGGATGATACCGCCCAGCAGTTGACCGAGGTCTCCAACAGCCGGCTGCCGGTGTACCACGAGAGCATCGAGCAGATCGTCGGCTTCATTTTCATGCGCGACCTGATCGGCTGCGACCTGAAACGCCTCGGCGTGGACGGATTCCGCGCGCTGCTGCGCCAGCCGTACTTCGTGCCCGAGGGCACGGCACTGACGCGCCAGTTGGTGAACTTCCAGCGCCATCGCCGGCGCATCGGCCTGGTGGTCGACGAGTACGGTGACATCCTGGGCCTGATCACGCTCGAGGACATCCTCGAGGAGATCGTCGGCGAGTTCACCACTGACCGCATACCGTCCAGCCGCGACATCCATCCCCAGCCCGACGGCAGCTACATCTGCGCGGGCGGCACCCACCTGCGCGAGCTGACCCGGGTGCTCGGCTGGCAGCCGCCGGCCGAAGGGCCCAAGACCCTCAACGGCTTGATCCTGGAGCACATGGAGATGATCCCCGACCCGGGCACGACGTTCCTCGTGGGCCGTCACCCAGTGGAGGTGATCCAGGCGCGCGACAACGCCGTGCGCTCCGTGCGCATCTACCCGCCGGTGGACACGGACAGTCGGCGGGCGCGCGGCGTCGCCGAGATCCCCATGGAGTTCGACCTCGAAGAGGACGACGGGCGCTGATGGCGCGCCAGTCGAGAACCACCTATCGCTGCGAGTCGTGCGGCGGCGAGACGCCCAAATGGGCGGGCCAATGCCCGGACTGCGGCGCCTGGAACACGCTCGTCGAGGTGGCGGCGGCCGCGAGCGCCGGCGGCACCCGGCGCGGCGGCGCGGGCGCACCGCGCACCTGGCGCCCGCACGAAGTGTCCACGGCGCAGCAACCGCGCCACTCGACCGGTCTCGGCGAGCTGGACCGGGTGCTGGGCGGCGGCCTGGTGCCGGGCTCGGTCGTGCTGCTCGGCGGGGATCCCGGCATCGGCAAGTCCACCCTGCTGCTGCAGTCGCTGGCCGCGCTCGCCGGCGATCAGCCGGTGCTGTATGTCACCGGCGAGGAATCGCTGTCGCAGGTGACGCTGCGCGCGCACCGCCTCGGCGTCGAGCGCGCCGACGTGCGCCTGCTCGCCGAGACGGGGGTGGAACGCGCACTCGAGGCCACCGCAGCCGAGCGCCCCAAGGTCCTGGTGATCGACTCCATCCAGACGATGATGTGCGAGGCGGTGCAGTCGGCGCCGGGCGGTGTCGCCCAGGTGCGCGAGAGCGCCTCGCGTCTCGTCCGCTATGCCAAGGACAACGACGTCGCGCTCTTCCTGGTCGGTCACGTCACCAAGGAGGGCACCCTCGCCGGCCCGCGCGTGCTCGAGCACATGGTCGACACGGTGGTCTACTTCGAGGGCGACGGCAGCAGCCGCTGGCGGATGGTGCGCGCGATCAAGAACCGCTACGGCGCGGTCAACGAGCTGGGCGTATTCGCCATGGGCGATCGCGGGCTGAAGCCGGTGGCGAACCCTTCGGCGATCTTCCTGTCGCGCCACGACGAGCCGGTCGCCGGCAGCGTGATCCTCGTCACGCGCGAGGGCACGCGCCCGCTGCTGGTCGAGGTCCAGGCCCTGGTGGATGCGAGTGCCCTGTCCAACCCGCGGCGCGTCGCGCTGGGGCTGGAACAGAACCGGCTGTCGATGCTGCTCGCCGTCCTGCATCGCCACGCGGGACTGGCGATGCAGGATCAGGACGTCTACGTCAACGCGGTCGGTGGCGTGCGCATCGCCGAGACGGCGGCCGATCTCGCCGTACTCGCCGCCTGCATCTCTTCGTTCCGCGACCGGCCCCTGCCGACCGAGTTGGTGGTGTTCGGCGAGGTCGGGCTCGCCGGCGAGATCCGGCCGGTGCCCAACGGCGAGGAGCGCCTGCACGAGGCGGCCAAGCACGGCTTCACGCAAGCGGTCGTACCGGGCGCGAACGCCCCGCGCAAGGCGCCGCAGGGGATGGATGTGCAACCGGTCGCTCGCCTGTCCGAGGTGCTCGACCTCCTGTGAAGGCGCTGGTCTCGCGCACGCTGCCGGCCGCCGGCGCGCCGGTTGGCGCACGCCGGTGGCGCGCCCGCCGCGCTGCACGGACGGCCTCGATTGACGCTCCGACACCCCTCGGCTACCTTTGCGCCAGTCTTGCCGGAGGCGCCAGCCATGAGCGATGACCAACCCGCCGACGAGGCCTCCGCCGCGAGTCGCGACGGCGAGCCGGCGCAGCCGGCGCGATTCGACGAGGCGCTGGGCGAACTCGAGAAGCTGGTCGAGACCCTCGAGCAGGGTGACCTCGCGCTCGAGGATACCCTGTCGCACTTCGAGCGCGGCATCGGGCTGGCGCGCGAGTGCCGCGAGTCGCTGCAGTCCGCGGAACAGCAGGTCCAGATGCTGCTCGAGCGCGATGCGGGCGAGAGCGGCGACAACAGTGACGGCGCGCTGGGCGACTTCGAGCCCGATTCCGACGACCGGTGAACGACGCCACCACCACGCTCGAGCGCGGGCGTGACCGCGTCAACGCGGCCCTGGAACGCTGGCTGCCCGACCCCGAGCGTCCACCCCGACGCCTGCACGAGGCCATGCGCTACGCTGTCCTCGGCAGCGGCAAGCGTCTGCGACCCGCCCTCGTCTACGCCACCGGGGAAGCGCTCGGGGCCCCCGAAGCGGCCCTCGAGCCGCCCGCCTGTGCCGTGGAGCTGATCCACGCCTATTCGCTCGCGCACGACGACCTGCCCGCGATGGACGACGACGCTCTGCGTCGCGGCTCGCCCACGTGCCACCGACAGTTCGACGAGGCGACCGCGATTCTCGCGGGCGACGCGCTCCAGGCACTGGCTTTTGAGCTGGTCTCGGGGGAGGCGGCCGCCGGCGACACGCCGGCCGCGCTCAGGGCGCGCATGGCGGCTACGCTCGCCGCGGCGGCCGGCGCCGAGGGCATGGCGGGCGGCCAGGCGTTCGACCTGTTCGCCTGCGGCCGGGCGGCGTCCCTCGACGAGCTCGAGCGCATGCACCGCTACAAGACGGGCGCGCTCATTCGCGCGAGCGTGCTGCTCGGTGCCCTCGCTGCGGATGCCTGCGCGGACGACCGGGCCCGGCTCGGGCGTTTCGCCGAAGCGATCGGACTCGCGTTCCAGATCGTCGATGACATCCTCGACGTCACCACGGACACGGCCACGCTCGGCAAGACGCAGGGCGCCGACCTCGAGCGCAACAAGCCGACCTATCCCGCACTGCTCGGTCTCGACGGCGCACGCGCGCACGCCGCGCATCGCCGCGACGAGGCGCTTTCCGCCCTCGATGGCGCAGGCGAGCGCTTCGAGGCGCTGCGCGCCCTCGCCCGCTTCGTCGTCGAGCGTTCCTCGTAGCGGCGCGCCTTCGGCGTTCGATCCTTGCGCACCCCCCGGGACGCTCCGATAATGGGTGGCCTCCAGTCACCCGGCACCTCCATGGCTGCGCCCGCCCGCTACCCGCTGCTCGACGCACTCCGCTCGCCGTCGGAGTTGCACGACATGGATATCGAGACGCTGCAGCGCCTCAGCGACGAGGTGCGCGCCTTCCACATCGAGTCCGTCGCGGCCACGGGCGGCCACCTCGCGGCCGGGCTCGGTGCCGTCGAGATCACCACGGCCCTGCATGCGACCTATCGCACGCCGCACGATCGCATCGTCTGGGACGTCGGCCACCAGACCTATCCGCACAAGATCCTGACCGGGCGACGCGAGCGCATGAACACGATGCGCATGTGGGGCGGCCTGTGCGGCTTCACCCATCGCGCGGAGAGCGAGTACGACACGTTCGGCGTCGGTCACTCCTCGACCTCGATCAGCGCCGGCCTCGGCATGGCCCTGGCCGCCCGGCAACGCGGGCAGGACCGGCGCATCGTGTCGGTCATCGGCGACGGCGCGATGACCGCGGGCATGGCGTTCGAGGCCCTCAACCACGCCGGCGACCTCGATGCCAATCTGCTCGTGATCCTCAACGACAACGACATGTCGATCTCGCCCAACGTGGGGGCGCTCAACAAGTACCTGACCCGCCTCCTTTCCGGGCGGCTGTATTCGCAGGCGCGCGCGGGCGGCAAGAAGGCGTTGCGGGCGATGCCGCCGATGTGGGAACTGGCGCGGCGGACCGAGGAACACTTCAAGGGCATGGTCGCGCCGGGCACCATGTTCGAGGAGTTCGGTTTCAACTACTACGGGCCCGTCGACGGCCACGACCTGCCGAACCTGGTGAAGACCCTGCGCAACCTGCGCGACCTCGAAGGCCCGCGGCTGCTGCACATCGTCACGGAGAAAGGCAAGGGCTACAGGCTCGCGGAGGACAACCCGGTCACCTATCACGGTGTCAAACCGTTCGACCCGGCCACCGGCAAAAAGCTCGGCGGCGGATCGGGCGCTTCCGGTCCTTCCGCCCCTGCGTACACCGAGGTCTTCGGCCAGTGGCTGTGCGACATGGCGGCGCGCGACGAACGCGTCGTCGGTATCACGCCGGCGATGCGCGAGGGCTCCGGTCTGGTCGACTTCGAGCAGCGATTCCCGGAGCGCTACTACGATGTCGGCATCGCCGAGCAGCACGCGGTGACCCTCGCCGCCGGCCTCGCCTGCGAGGGCCAGAAGCCGATCGTCGCGATCTACTCGACCTTCCTGCAACGCGGCTACGACCAGCTCGTGCACGACGTCGCCGTGCAGGGCCTGCCCGTGCTGTTCGCGCTCGATCGGGCCGGTTTCGTTGGCGAGGACGGCCCGACCCATTTCGGCAGCTTCGACTTCGCCTATATGCGCTGCCTCCCGGGGATCACGATCATGGCGCCGGCGGACGAGAACGAGTGCCGGCGAATGCTCGACACGGGCGTGCAGCTCGACGGCCCGGCCGCGGTGCGCTATCCGAAGGGTCAGGGGCCCGGTGCCGAGATCGACCCCGCGATGCGGGCGCTGCCCGTGGGCCGAGCCGAGAAGCGCCGCGACGGCCGGCGCCTGGCGATCCTCGCGTTCGGCAGCATGGTGGCGCCCGCGGCCAAGGTCGCCGACGCGCTGGATGCGACGCTCTACAACATGCGCTTCGTCAAGCCGCTCGACGAGACGGCGGTGCTCGAGGCGGCCGAGCACCACGACCTGCTGGTGACGATCGAGGAGGCCGCCCTGCCCGGCGGCGCGGGCGAGGCCGTGAACAGCTGCCTCGCGGGGCACCGGGTGCGCGTGGACGTGCACAACATCGGGATCCCGGACCGCTTCGTCGGCCACGGTTCGCGCGCTGACCAGCTGGAGAACGCGGGGCTCGACGCGGTCTCCCTGCGGGCCCGCGTGGAAGCCCTGGTCGCGCCGCTGGGCGGAGACCGACAACGGCAGGCCTGAGCGCGACGCGGGGCTCGGCGCGGGTTGCACCCGCGTCCGCCCTCGCTTAATATCCTACCGCTGTGGTCGGGTACCAGCGCTGGCGCGCGCCGCGCACCCCGACGACCGCCGCGGCGCGCCTGCGGTCGGGCCATCGCCGCACGGCCGCGGGGCCGCTCGCGGGTCCGCCCCACTCGCTCGAAGGCTCTTATGACCGCCACCTGGGATCTCTGCGTCGTGACCGAGTTCGCGGCCGCGCACACGCTGCGGGGCTATCCAGGTTCGTGCAACCGACTGCACGGCCACAACTGGAAGGTCGAGGTGGAAATCCGGGCCTGCAGCCTGGACGAAATCGGAATGGGACTGGACTTCCGCGACATCCGCCACACCGCACGGGGCGTCACGGATCAACTCGACCATCGGTATCTGAACGATCTCGCGCCGTTCGCCGAGGTGAATCCGACGGCGGAGAACATCGCCGCGTACTGCTTCCGCGAGATCGCGGCGCGGCTCGATCAATCCGGCGTGCGCGTGCGCGCCGTGACCGTGTGGGAAAATGACCGCGCCTGCGTGCGTTACACCGAAGGGGAGGCTTGAGACCACGATGGTGGCCAACATTCACAACATTCCGGACATCCAGGGCACGCCCGATACACGCCGGATCGCGATCGACCAGGTCGGGATCAAGGACATCCGCTACCCGATCACCGTTCGCGATCGCGCCGGCGAGGCCCTGCCGACCGTGGCGCGCGCGACCATGACAGTGCAGCTGCCCGAGCAATACAAGGGTACGCACATGTCGCGCTTCGTGGAGATCCTGCACCAGCACCAGAAGCCGATCTCCGCCGATACGTTCGGCCAGATGCTGGAGACCATGCTCCAGCGACTGGAGGCCACGGCCGGGCGCATCGAACTGGCCTTCCCCTTCTTCATGCGCAAGGCGGCGCCGGTGACCGGCACGGAGAGCCTGCTCGACTACGAGGTCACTCTGACCGGTGAACGCAAACTGGAAGGCCAGACCACGTTCCGGATCACGGTCCAGATCCCGGTCACCAGCCTGTGCCCCTGCTCGAAGGAGATCTCCGACTACGGGGCGCACAACCAGCGCGCCCACGTCACCGTGAACGCGCGCGTGGACGGGCCGATCTGGATCCAGGACATCATCGACATTGTGGAAGACGCGGCGTCCTGCCAGCTCTACGGCATCCTCAAGCGTCCGGACGAGAAATACGTCACCGAGCGCGCGTACGACAACCCGAAGTTCGTCGAGGACATGATCCGCGACATGGCAAGCGCTCTGAACCGCGACGACCGCATCCGTGGGTATACGCTGGAGGCGGAGAACTTCGAGGCCATCCACAACCACCAGGCCTACGCCCAGATCACGAAGTCGAAGGACGGCGACGCCACCTGATCGACCGCCGTCCGAGCAGCGCGGTGCGATGCGCTCGCGTTCCGGGCACCATCGATCAACGGCCAACACCGCTTCGATCCACTAGGAGCCTGTCCGAGAAATTGGCGCCGTCGCGAGCGCGTGGTACAGCGTGCAGATCTTGGCGATTGTGAAACGAGCATGGTGGTTGCCATGGGAGTTGAGCAATCGCCAAAAGATGCGGCTGTGGGACGCGCGCAGTAGGCGACGAGGTTCTTGGACAGGCTCCTAGTGTCCTTTAACGGAAGTTATTCGATCTTTCTCGGCGAGGCATCGTGGTGACTGGCAAGGCGCGCCGACGAGCCATGGCGCACCCCATGGTGAGGAGGCGCAACGCCGCCAGGCGCCGCGAGGGCCGGCGAAAAGACGGCGAACTTTCGTTAAAGGGCACTAGCGGACCTGCGCCGGATCTGCGCGTACCCAGCGCCGCGCCACCGCGGTCAACGACTCCACGCGGACGCGCTCGAGAGCGGTATGCACTCGGGCGCGCGCAGTCCCCACGCGGGCGAGAATCGCGGCCGCGGGCGGACCGCTGCCGGGTCAAGCGCGGCCGTGCGAACGCGTGCGCCCGCTGCCGGATGCACAAGAGCCGGCGCAGATCATCCAGGTAGCGCAGGCTCCACCACGACGTCGACGCCGCAATGCTCGCGCACTCCGGGGGCGCGCGACCGCCCGCCCCCCGCGCACTACCACCCGGGAGACCGTGTTTCATGGCCAGAACGCTCGGGCGCCGGCTGCCGACACCGGGCACCACCCTGCTGACGGCCTGGAGCGTCTGGGCGCTGCTGCTGGGCATGGGCATGCTCATGCTCGGCAACGGCATGCAGGGCACGCTGCTCGGCCTGCGCGCGGACGCCGAGGGCTTCTCGGGCACCGTCACCGGCCTGGTCATGTCGGGCTACTTCGCCGGCTTCCTCGGCGGCGCCGTGCTCACACCGGGGATCATCCGGCGCGTCGGGCATGTGCGCGTGTTCGCGGCCATGGCCTCGCTGGCCTCCGTGGCCATTCTCGTCCACGCGATGTTCGTGAATCCCCCGGTCTGGATCGCCATGCGGATCCTGACCGGCTTCGCCTACTCCGGGCTCTACATCGTCACCGAGAGCTGGCTCAACGACCGCGCCGCGAACGCGGTGCGCGGGCGCCTCCTGTCGATCTACCTGGTCGTCACCTTCGTCAGCATGGGCAGCGGTCAGCTCACGATGAACCTGGCCTCGCCGAGCGCCTACGACCTGTTCCTGCTCAACGCCATCATCCTGTCGCTCGCGCTCGTGCCGATCCTGCTGTCGAACAACCCGCAGCCCGACAGCAGCGCGCCCGAGCCGCTCGGCGTGCGCCGCCTCTACCGCATCTCGCCACTCGGCACCGTGGGCGCGTTCGCGACCGGCATGTCGCACGGCGCCGTGTTCGGCATGGCGCCCGTGTTCGCACGCGGCTATGACCTGTCGGTGGCCGAGGTCTCCGTGTTCATGGCCGTGCTGATCGCCGGCGGGGCCCTGCTGCAGTGGCCGATCGGTCGGCTCTCGGACCGGGTGGATCGACGCACGGTGATCGCATGGGTCTGCGCCGCCGTGGTCGCCATCGCCCTGGCGGCGATCCCCATCGGGTTGTTCTCCGACCTCGGCCTGATCGCGATCGGCTTCGTCTTCGGCGGCACCGTGCTGCCGCTGTACGGCCTCTACGTCGCCTACACCAACGACCACCTCGAGCGCAACCAGATGGTGGCCGCCAGCAGCGGCCTGTTCATGGCGCTCGCCGTGGGCGCGACGATCGGCCCCACGCTGACGGGCTGGATCATGGACCTGGCCGGACCGACGGGTTTCCTGTGGTACTTCGCCGCCATCCACGGCTTGATGGTGC
The DNA here is from genome assembly GCA_964626335.1 of uncultured Ectothiorhodospiraceae bacterium. GTDB lineage: Bacteria > Pseudomonadota > Gammaproteobacteria > XJ16 > Halofilaceae > Halofilum. Next base: position 5,462 of record CAZVFN010000012.1, on the reverse strand, counting down.
TCTTCGCGCTCTACCGCATGACCCGCAGCGAGACGCCCACCTCCGAGGAGCTGCAGCAATACTGGCCGATGCCCGGGCGCACCGGCGAGCTGGCCGAGTCCTGGGTCGCGGAGGTGACGCAGGCGAGGACCGGCCCGGAGGGCGAGGGAGACGCGGATCGGCCTCGAGGCGAGTGAGGCCGGCTTCGGTCCGCCGCGCCGCGAAGTCGGCGCAGGGCCCGGCGCACACGCGACGACCGCCCGCGCGGCGACGACCGGTGCAGTCGGCAGGCGGCCACCCGCACGGACCAACGGCCCGGACGCTCGCCCCGACGGGTTTTGTCCGGGCCGAGCGATCGCGACGCCAGCGCCCGGCAGGGACGGCCTCAGCGGGTGGGTTCCGAGTAAGGCCCTTCCTCTTGCTCCTGGCGGCCGCCCCCGCCGAAGAAGCCACCCTCGTCCTCTTCCTCCGCCCGGCGCACCGCCCGCTCATCGGCGCCCATGGCGATGGCGAGGCGGCGCAGCAGCGCCCGGTGGACCGGTCCGCTGCGGGGCTCGCCATCCGCGTCGGCCGCCTTGATCCGCACCCGGCCGGCCTCGCCGAACATCTGGACCTCGAGCGCCTCGGATTCGGGCTCGCCGCCGCCGAACAGGCCGAAGAAGCCGCCGCCGCCCACGTCCTCCGGTGGAGTCCAGTCGATCGCATAGACGCCGCGCTCGCGCTGGCTGGAGCGGATGTCGGCCCCGATCTGCCCGAGCGCATCGCCGACGCGGGCGAACACGCGTCGCGGATTCGGATCGCCGATCACGATGCGCGCCGCGCCGCCCCGCACGGCGTAGTCCGGCGTCGCCTCGAGCGTTTCCGCGCGGTCCGCGACCACCGACTCGGAGCGCTCGTCCGACAGCCCCAGGTGGACCAGCATCCGGCGGGCCATCTCGGCCTCGATCGCCGGATCACCGGTGCTCTGCGCCCACTCGTAGTCGCCGGCATCGACGGTGTTCTGGTTGACGTTCACCTCGCGCGCGGAACGGTGGTGGATGAATACGCGCGTGCCCGGTCCGTCGTCCATGCGCTCGAGACGGATCTGGTACTTGTCGCGGATATTGCTCGACGTGAGCCCCGCGAACAGGCCCCCGACAAAGCCGGTAATCCCGCCCGACTTCGGGCTGTCGAAGCGCTCGGCCCAGCCCGTCTCGATGATCCCGAGATTGGGCTCGCGCCGTTCGACGGCCAGGCCCTGCGCGCGCAGGAAACTGTCGACGCGCGGCCAGACGGCCTCGGGCTGGACGTCGCGCACCTCGAGCCAGGAGCTGCCGCCGGCGCGCACGAACTCGATGCCCTCGAAATCGGGTAGCAGCGTGTTCGCGCTCGCTGCGCCGCCGCCGGTACCGTTGGTGGACACGGAGATGGCGCTGTTCGAGCCCGGGCGGGTGAGATCCGGCGGCACCTCGAGCGACTTCTCGCTCTGGGCCTCGCGGTAGGCCACGGTCGGGCCGCTGCTGGGCGTCATGCCGCAGCCGGAGAGCGTTGCTGCCACCAGCAGGAGCGCGGTGGCGGCTAACGAGCGGTCACAGGGCATCAACGGCTCGCAGTGCCTCGCGGACGGTATCGTGGAATTGCGGCTCCAGCGGGACCAGCGGCAGGCGGATCCCGGGCTGCATCAGCCCCATCTCCGCCAGCGCCCATTTCGCCGGGATCGGGCTCGTCTGGCAGAAGAGCGCTGCATGCAGGACAGCCAGGCGCTCGTGGAGTTCGCGCGCGCCGGCCTCGTCACCGCTGTAGGCCTGCGTGCACATGGCGTGCATGAGGCCCGGTGCCACGTTGGCCGACACCGAGATGTCCCCCCGGCCCCCGGCCAGGATCAGCTCGAGCGCGGTGGGGTCCTCGCCGCTGTAGACCTCCATGTGCCCACCGCAGCGCTGGACGATCTCGCGCGCACGCTCGGGGTCGCCGGTCGCTTCCTTGATGCCGACGATGTTGTCGATCCGCGCGAGCCGCTCGACGGTGTCCGGCAGCAGATCGACGCCGGTCCGCCCCGGCACATTGTAGAGGATGTGCGGGCAGGCCACGGCCTCGGCCACGGCCCGGAAATGGCGATACATCCCCTCCTGCGTGGGCTTGTTGTAATAGGGAGTCACCTGCAGGGTCGCGTCCGCGCCGACGTCGCGCGCCGAGCGCGCAAGCTCGACCGCCTCGGAGGTCGCGTTGCCGCCCGCCCCGGCGATCACGGGCATGCGTCCCGCCACGAGCTCGACGGTGCGCCGGATCAAGTCGATGTGCTCGCGCGCGTCGAGGGTGGGCGATTCGCCGGTGGTGCCGACCGACACGATCGCATCGGTGCCGTGCTCGACGTGGAATTCGACCAGGCGCCCGAGCGCGTCGTAATCGACCGCCCCGTCCCCGTGCATCGGGGTCACGAGTGCGACCATACTCCCTTGAAACATGGAGGGATTTCCCGCCGACACGAAAACGAGGATGGTACTGCCACCGGACGGCGCTGACAAGCTGGCCGGGCGGCGGCCGGCGCACCCGCCGACCCCGCCAGGGGGCGCCGCGCGCCGCGTTTGCAGGCCCCGGGTGCGCGTGTACACTCAGGCGGCATCACGCCGCGACGGGGTCACCAGCGAAGCCATGACCGCACCGCAGGTGGGCAGCGCAGCGCCCGATTTCAGACTGCCGGCGACCCACGAACAGACCCTGAGTCTCGCCGATTTCCGCGGCAGCAACGTCGTGCTCTATTTCTATCCGAAGGATTCGACCCCCGGATGCACCCGCGAGGGACAGGCCTTCCGGGACCGTATCGACGCCTTCCGCGCCGCGAATACCCGGATACTCGGGGTTTCCCGCGACAGCATCCGCAGCCACGAGGACTTCCGCAACGAGCAGGCGTTGCCGTTCGACCTGATATCGGACCCCGACGAGGTCGCCTGCCGAGCCTACGATGTCATGGCCGAGGAGCATGTATACCAGCGCCCGGTGCGCGGCATCGAGCGCAGCACGTTCCTGATCGACGTCGACGGCGTGCTTCGACGTCAATGGCGCCGAGTGAAGATCGACGGCCACGCCGACGACGTGCTCGCCGCCGCGCGCGCCCTCTGACGCCACTCAACCGCATCACGATCCGAGAGGCCTCCATGACGGCCGCAGCCCGACGCCTGTTCATCCTCGACACCAATGTCCTGATGCACGACCCATCGGCGCTGTTCCGCTTCAAGGAACACGATGTGTATCTGCCCATGGTCGTTCTCGAGGAACTGGATGCGGGCAAGAAAGGCATGTCGGAGACAGCGCGCAACGCGCGCCAGTCGAGCCGTTTCATCGACGAGCTCATGACGCTCTATCGCGATGAGCCCATCCAGAAAGGGCTGCCCCTGTCGCAGGTCCCGTTCCTCGCCAGCAACGGCAATGGGGTCCACGAGATCCCGGCGGGGCGCCTGTTCTTCGAGATGCAGAGCCACCAGTCCGCCCTGCCCGAGTCCCTGCCCGGCAGCCGCCCCGACAACTCGATCCTGGGCACGGCACTCGCACTGATGTCCGAACACCCGGAATACGCGGTGACGCTCGTTTCCAAGGACATCAATCTGCGCATCAAGGCCAACGTAGTCGGCATCCACGCGGAGGACTACCACAACGATCAGGTCCTGGAGGACGCGAGCCTTCTCTACAGCGGCATTGTCGAGCTCGGATCCGATTTCTGGTCCAGCCACGGTCGCGAGATGGCCTCGTGGAAGGAGGAGGGACGCACATTCTACCGGCTCAGCGGACCGGACACGGGCGACTGGCTTCCCAATCAGTGCCTGCACCTCGGTGGCGACGAGCCCTTCGAGGCGCTGGTGCGTGCAGTGCACGATGACAGCGCCACCATCGAGCACGCGCGCCATTTCTACAGCGACAAACAGTCCGTCTGGGGCATACGCGCGCTCAACACGGAACAGAATTTCGCGCTGAACCTGTTGATGGATCCGGAAATCGAGTTCGTGACCCTCGTGGGCATGGCGGGCACCGGCAAGACCCTGCTGACCCTGGCCGCCGGGCTCGAACAGACGCTGGAGGACCGCCTGTACAACGAGATCCTCATGACGCGCGTGACCGTGCCGGTCGGTGATGACATCGGCTTCCTGCCCGGGACGGAGGAAGAGAAGATGACGCCGTGGATGGGCGCGCTCATGGACAACCTCGAGGTGCTGACCGGCAGCGGCGACGGCAGCGGCGGCAGCTGGGAACGCCAGGCCACGAACGACCTGCTGTCGAACCGGATCAAGATCCGCTCGGTCAACTTCATGCGCGGGCGCACGTTCCTGCAGCGCTACCTGATCATCGACGAGGCACAGAACCTCACGCCGAAGCAGCTGAAGACGTTGATCACGCGTGCCGGGCCGGGGACGAAGATCGTCTGCCTCGGCAACATCGCGCAGATCGACACGCCCTACCTCAGCGAGACCAACTGCGGCCTGACCTACGTCGTCGACCGCTTCAAGGGCTGGAGGCACGCGGGCCACATCATCCTCACCCGCGGCGAACGCTCGCGCCTGGCGGATTACGCCTCGGAGGTGCTCTGAGAACCACGAATGAACGCGAATGGACCCGAATGGGTTGGTGGATTCCGGATTCTGCCGGAGCGTCGCTGCAAGCCCGGATACGAGCGACGCGGCCTTGAGAACCACGGATGAACACGGATGGGCGCAGATCAATGCTCGCAGACCGTTCTCGCCAGGATCTGAAGCTTCCAGTGTCTGAGTCGCCCGATCCATGCTTATCTGTTTTCATCCATGGTGCCTCATCCACGGTCGCGGCTGCTCGACAATTACGCCGAAGCTCTACCGCAGTCCAAGGGGTGCCAACCATTCGTTTCCATTCGTGGTCCCATGGCGTCCGGTGTGCACCGTTGCGGCATTGACTCGGTCCGCATGGACTGCGAGCGGCCGCCGCAGCGTGGGGTTGCGGGGCGGGTGTCGTGTCGACCGGATCGCTTGTCTCTATGGTCATCATCGCCCTGTTTGTCGGGTACGCGATCTCTGTCTACAACCGCATGGTCACGTTCCGCAACCGCGTCAGGAACGGCTTCGCGCAGATCGACGTGCAGCCGCAGCGCCGCTACGAGCGCATCCCCAATCTCGTCGCGACGGCCCAGCGCCACATCCAGCACGAGCGGGAGACGCTCACGCAGGTGATCGAGGTGCGCAACCAGGCCAAGGCGGCGGAGGAGAAGGCGGCGCAGCGACCCGAGAACGCCGTGGCGATGCGCCAGCTGTCGCAGTCCGAGGGGGCTGTCGGCGGCGCTCGGCCGCCTGTTCGCGCTCAACGAGAGCTATCCGGACCTCAAGGTCGACGGCACCATGCGCGACCTCATGGAGGAGCTCACCGCCACCGAGAACAAGGTCTCGTTCGCGCGCCCGCACTTCGACGACGCGGTCGTGCACTACACCACCCAGGAGCCTGTCCAAGAAACTCGTCGCCTACTGCGCGCGTCCCACAGCGGCATC